>JAIETJ010000127.1 GCA_019745275.1 Pseudomonadaceae bacterium
CAGGCGAGGACGCGGAGTTTACGAGTTGTAAATGAGCAGTCCGAGCCTGTTTTTAACGCTGCATAACCGAGCGCAGTAGTTTTCAAGCCTCGCTTTCCACCACCCGATAGCAAGGCACATAGGCCGCGCCGCCGGGCATTTTCATCCGGTGTTGGGCAACAAAGGCTTGCAGCAAACGATCCAGCGGCTGCATCACCGCCGCCTCGCCATGGAT
The DNA here is from genome assembly GCA_019745275.1 of Pseudomonadaceae bacterium. Lineage (GTDB taxonomy): Bacteria > Pseudomonadota > Gammaproteobacteria > Pseudomonadales > Pseudomonadaceae > Aquipseudomonas. The sequence continues at coordinate 215 of JAIETJ010000127.1, forward strand.
TTCGTAGCAGCCATGCTGCTCGATCAGGCGGATGCCTTGATCCTTCACGTTGCCGGCCACGATGCCGGAAAAAGCCCGGCGTAAATTGGCCGCCAGTTCATGCGGTGGCAACGCGCGACTCAGTTGCAGCGCAGCCATATTGGCGTGGGTAGGTTCGAACGGACGCTGAAAGCTTTGGTCAATTTTCAACAGCCAATTGAAGTGAAAGGCGTCGTTGCGCTCACGGCGAAAGTTTTTCACCTCTTTTAAGCCTTGCGCCATGTGCTGGGCGACCTGCACCGGATCGTTGATGATGATCTGGTAATAGCCTTGGGCGGCCTCGCCAAGGGTGGCACCGACAAACTCATGCAATTGCTGTAAGTAGGCGGCGGCACTTTTTGGCCCGGTCAGCACCACGGGGAAAGGCACGCCCTGGTTATCCGGGTGCATCAAGATACCCAGCAGGTAGAGGAATTCCTCGGCCGTGCCGGCGCCACCGGGGAAGATGATGATGCCGTGGCCAACCCGCACAAACGCCTCCAGACGTTTCTCGATATCCGGCAGAATCACCAGTTCGTTAACGATCGGATTCGGCGCTTCGGCGGCGATGATACCCGGCTCGGTCAGGCCCAGATAACGGCCGCCGCTATAGCGTTGCTTGGCATGCCCGATGGTCGCGCCTTTCATCGGCCCCTTCATCACCCCCGGCCCGCAACCGGTACAGACATCCAGTTTGCGCAAGCCCAGTTCGTGGCCAACTTTCTTGGTGTACTTGTACTCCTCGGTGCTAATCGAGTGGCCGCCCCAGCACACCACAATTTTCGGTTCCACACCGGCACGCAGGGTGCGGGCGTTACGCAGCAGGTGAAACACGTAGTCGGTAATGCCCTGCGAGCTATGCAAATCGATGCGCTGGCTGTCCAGTTCGTTCTCGGTATAAACGATGTCACGCAGGGCGCTAAACAGCATCTCGCGGGTGCTGGCAAGCATCTCACCATCAACAAAAGCATCCGCCGGAGCATTGCACAGTTCCAGGCGCACGCCGCGATCCTGCTGGTGGATGCGTATTTCAAAGCTCTGGTAGGCATCGAGGATGGTTTTGGCGTTATCGCTGTGCGAGCCGGTGTTAAGGATCGCCAAGGCGCACTGACGAAACAGTTTGTAGATACCCTCAGAGCCGGCTTCGCTGAGTTGCTGCACTTCGCGGTGCGAGAGGGTTTCCAGGCTGCCTTTGGGGCTTACTTGAGCATTAATGACCGATCTTGGCGACATTCTAAGTTCCATGCGGTGAGGCTAACGGGCCGAATAGGCTATTACTGCAGATTAGTGACTGCCGAGCAGCTTGGCGTAGCGATGTTACGAGGGTAATTGAGGCACAGCCTTAACAGACCGTTGAAAACTACCTGAGTTGCTATTTCGACGTAAAAAAACGGCCGGTTCAGACTGTGTGAAAACTACTGCGCTCGGTTATGCGGCGTTTAAAACAGGCTCACAGCCACAGGCTGAACGCGCTTTAGCGCGGCCCCGAAGGGGTGAGCAACGCGAATCAAATGCTCATTTACAACACGTAAACTGCGCTTTCTCGCCTGTTTTGACTGCGCTCCGCTTGCCCTGTGGGTCAACCTTCGGTTGTTACTCCGCTTCGCTGCGTTGCGCCTTGCCTAACCTTCGCTCGCTACGTTTTCACACACTCTGGTTTAAGCCTTTAAATCAATTGCCGCACCTGTAAAAACTCGGCGATAAATTCGATAAACACCTGCACCTTGCGAGTCGCGCGTCTATGGCTTGGGTAGAGCGCCAGAATCTGCGGGCCAAAGGCATCCGGTTCAAGTTGATAGTCGGCAAGCAACTGCACCAGCTGGCCGCTGGCCAGCAAGGGTTGCACACTCCACAGTGGCCCATCCATCACCCCTTGATCGGCCAAGCAAGCCGCCAGTAACAGGTCATGGTTATCGCTGCTCAGGCGCCCCGTGGGGGTCAGACTAAAATGCTCGCCGGCGCGGCTAAAACGCCAACGCTGATCAAGCGCCGCATGCTGATACAGCAAGGCTTGATGTTCGAGCAATTGCGCCGGCGTCTCAGGCGTACCGCAGCGCGCTAGATACGCCGGACTGGCGCAGAGCACGCTGCGATTGGCGGCCAAAGGTCGCACTATCATACCCGGCAAGTCGCCCCGACCTTCGCGCAAGGCCAAGTCGAAGCCACCCTCAAGCATGTCGACATAACTGTCGCTGAGGCTGACATGTAACTTTAACTGCGGGTGGGCGGCCAAGAACGCGGCACTCACTTCGTTTAAAAAAGCCGGACCAAACGCCAGTGGCGCGGTCAAGCGTAAGCTGCCACTGAGGTGCTGTTGCAACTGGCCAATTTCTTCACTGGCTTCGCGCAAACTTTCCAGCACCTGCCGGGCAGTTTCCAGATACAGGCTGCCGGCCTCGGTCAGGGCCAGCCGACGAGTCGAGCGCTCAAACAATTTGCTGCCCAACTCGACTTCCAAATGGCCAATCGCCTTGGTTAAGGCCGAAGGGGTTTTGCCCAGTTGCTCGGCGGCGCGGCTAAAGCTGCCGTGCTCGGCGGTGGCGACAAACATACTGAGGGCGCTGAGCTTATCCATTGTTTCCTCTTGGGCAACACATATCCCAGCAAGATTGCAGCATAGCCCCTGCAAGCCAAGCAATGCTTGTCGCCCCGGTAAAATTATTGCCTAACAGGCACAGCCCTTACCCCGTTAGTCATAGCCACGCGCATGCAAAAACGCCTGCAGAAACGCGATAAACACCTGCACCTTGTGGGCGGCACGTCTATGGCTGGGGTACACGGCCAAGATATGCGCGCCGAAAGCGTCGGGGTCCAACTCATAGTCGCCCATCAACCGCACTAAACGGCCGTCGGCTAAATAGGGCGCGGCGCTCCACCACGGGGTGATTAACACCCCAGCGCCGGCGAGCGCATTGGCCAGCAGAAAGTCGTAGTTATCACTGAGGATGCGCGCTTGCGGTTGCTCAATCCGCAGCGCCGCGCCGGCCTGCCAAAAGGTCCAATAATGCCGACCCAGCGCTGGGTGCTTGTACATCAGCCAGTCGTGTTGCTGCAGCGTGGCCGGGGTTACCGGCAACGGCTGACGGGCCAAGTAGGCTGGGCTGGCGCTCAACAGCACCTGATTTTTGCCAATCGGTTTGACGATCAAACCGGGAATATCGCAAGCGCCCTCATGCAGGATCAAGTCATGCCCGCTTTCCAGAATGAACTGGTCGTTATCGCTTAACTCCACCTGCAAACGCAGTTGCGGATGAGCCAAGCAAAACTGCGCACAGGCCTCGGCCAAAAACGCCGGACCAAAAGCCAGCGCGGCAGCGATACGCAGTTCGCCATGCAAGCCGTGTTGCATCTGGCCGATGGTTTCACTGGCGCTACCCAGACAACCCAGCGCCTGCCGTGCGGCCTGCGCATACAAACGCCCCGCCTCAGTCAACTGCATGCGCCGGGTGGTGCGCTCAAACAGCTTGCTGCCCAGCTCGCTTTCCAGCGCCGCAATGGCCTTGGCCACGGCCGACGGAGTTTTACCCAGTTGCTCGGCGGCGCGGCTAAAGCTGTTCTGCTCGACCACACACACCAAGGTGGCCAGCGCATTGAATTTATCCACGATTAACTCCTGTCAGGCACAAAAGTTGTGCCTGCTGGCTAGGTTCCGCTCAGCAATGCACATGCTTAATCTCAGGCCAAGACTAACAAAAACAAGAGGTCTATCCATGCACCGTTTTACTCTAAACCTACTTGGCGTCGCACTGGCTTGTGCCTCACTGGAATCGATGGCCGCCGCTGACTTGGTGTTTAGCAACGGCAAAATTTTTACCGGTGAGCCCGGCCAGGTGCTGATGCAAGCCGTGGCCGTGGAAAACGGCAAAATCCTTAAAGTCGGCAGCAACGCCGAGATCAACGCCTTGGCCGACAACCAAACCCAGCGCATTGATCTGGCTGGCAAAGTGCTGATGCCGGGCATGATCGACAGCCACAGCCACCCGGTCATGGCCGCCCTCGGCACCATGAGCGCCAACCTGTATGACCAAGTAAAGCCGCTGCCTGAGCTGGAACAATGGGTCATCGAACAGGATCAAGCCGGCCATGCCCGCCATGCTGACGTGATCCTGATTGATGGCACCAGTTCGGCCTACTGGGAACAAAGCGAGGCCATCGGCAAGATTTTCAACCAAGGCCGCTGGACCGATCAGCCCGTAGTGTTCAACGGCATCGACGGGCATACCGGCTGGGCCAACAATGCCATGCTCAAACGGGTAAACATTGACGCCGCACTGGTCAAAAGCCTGCCCGAGAAAGAGCGTAACTACATTGGTCACGCGGCCGACTTCACCCCCAATGGCTATTTAGCCGAAAACGGCTGGGACCGAGTGCGCAGCCAACTGCCAGCGCCTAGCGAGGCCGTCATGCTGAATGCCGCTCGTGAAGCGGTGAGACTGAATAACCAAGTGGGCGTGACCGCGTGGATGGATGCTGCCGCCAATGCCGGCCTAGGCGATTCAGTATTCGAGTTACGCCCAACCGAAACCACCGTCGGTGTACTACCGCTGTATCGCAAGCTGGCCGAAAACGGCGAGCTCAGCGCCCACGTCGCCGCCCTAATGATCGCCTATCCAAAAAGCCTGCCGGCAGATCTGGCGGTCATTGATAAGGTCATGCAGCAGTTCAAAGGCGTGCCGAATCTGACGTTTCCCGGCATCAAGATGTTTGCCGACGGCGTGATGGAGTTCCCTGGGCAAACCGCTGCGGTGATTGACCCGTTCAAAAACAGCCAAAAAAATGGTCAGCTACTGATTGATCCGGCGCACTTTGGTGAGCTGGTGGTGGCGGCCGAGAAACGTGACTGGATTATGCATATGCATGCCGTTGGTGACCGCGCCGTGCGCGAATCGCTGAATGGCTTTGCCTATGCGCGCCAACTCAATCCAGCGCCGATGCCACACAGCATCAGCCACCTGCAACTGGTCAACCCAAAAGAGTTCCCGCGTTTCAAAGAGCTGGGGGTGATCGCCTCGATGCAACTGCTCTGGGCCACCGCCGAGAACTACACAGAAGAGTTGGTCAAGCCTTACGTCAGCGCTTACAGCTATCGCTACCAGTACCCTGCGCAGTCGCTGCATAAAGCCGGGGCGATGATTGCCGGCGCCAGCGACTGGCCGGTGTCCAGCCAAAACCCTTGGAACGCGATCGCCCAAGCCAGCACCCGTAAGGGTCCGCTTGGCGTGCTGAATGCTAAAGAAAGTATCGACCGCGAAACCATGCTGTATGCCTACACCCTCAACGCGGCCACAGCGCTGCGCCTGGAAAAACAGATCGGCTCACTGGCGCCCGGCAAACAGGCTGACTTGATCATCCTCGACCGCGACGTATTCAAGGTCAGCGATGCTGAGTTATTCGACACCCAGGTGCTGCAAACCTTCTTCGCCGGCCAATCGGTGTACCAAGCCAAACCGGCCCCAGCGGTTGCCAAGGCTGATTAACAGCTAAGCGCTCCCCCTATGCCTGCCCTCGCCCAGTGGCAACGCTGCTTACTCAGCGTTGCCACTGGGGCGGGCGCAGCCTGATTCGTCACACCCATAAAAATAAGGACCACCCGATGAAAAAGCTCCCCCTCCTCGGCCTCGCAAGCTTGGCCCTGGCACCGCTGAGCAGCCACGCGATAGAACTTAGCGAGCAATTTAACTTAGCCATTACCCCCACCTTGATCAGCGATTACCGCGCCAGCGGCATCTCACAAACCCTCGGCGATCCGGCCGCCCAACTGAATGTCATGTTCAGCCACGTCAGCGGCCTGTATGCCGGAGTCTGGACCTCAAATGTCGATTTTGGCCATGACGACGAGGCCCGTCAGGAGCTTGAGTATTTTGCCGGTTACTACTGGCAAATTAGCGACGACATCAGCCTCGACAGTTGGTACACCCAATATGAATTCACCGGCGCCAGCCAGTACAACCAAAGCGATGTGCAGACCACGCTGGACGCCTACGGCGTGCTACTCGGGGCTAAATACACCCGCAACATGAAAGGCCCAGACATTGAGGATGAGAACGGCGATTGGCACACCGGAGCCCAGGATGAAGACCTAACTTCGGCTTTTATTGGCTACCACACTGTGTTGCCAGCCGAGATTGGCTTTGCCGCACGCTATGAATATGTCGACTACAAAGATGACGTGTTCTGGAACAGCGATTTCACCAGCAGCCGCGCCGACTATCGCAACTGGGAAATTAAACTAACCCGCGACTTGCTCAATGTGACGTGGGGCCTGAGCTACATCGACACCGACCTGTCGAAAGCTGAATGCATGAGCTTTATGAGCTATGACAACCTGTGCAGCGCCACCCTAGTGGCCAGCGTCAGTAAGGCTTTCTAAGCGCGGTTGGCTTGATGAATAGGCTTTGCGCGGCCATGGCCGCGAAGTGGCAGTGTTACGCAGGTGCTTAGACGCTAACCCCCTCTTAGGTCAATAACGGGCAAGTACGCTATGCGTTATTGACCTAAACTCACGGCAAATAAACGTCGCGTCGATGCTAAACGCGCTAATAGTGCTACTGAGTAAACTGCCCCGCATGAGTCTATTTTATCTGGATGAGCAGATTGTCTTCGATGAGGACAACTACTTGCTGTACGCAAATATCGCCGAAAATACCGAGCCAATGCGGTTGGGGGCTATTGCCAGCAGTTGCCTCGCACAATTGCTGCGCGCCAATGGCGGCGTGGTGCTCAAACGTGACCTGATGGCCGGTGCCTGGGGCCAATTTGGTCTGGAGGTGACAGATAACAGCTTGGCCCAGGTAGTGCGTCAGTTGCGACTGGCTCTCGCCAAACTACAAGCGGACGACGAACTGATAGTCACGTTGCCGCGTATTGGTTATAAGCTCGCCGATAAAGTTCAGGTGCGCGAAGCCAGTGCCGACCAGCCTCTCAGCAGCCCGCAAATACGGCAAAGCCTACCCATCGAGGCGGCCGAACTGAGCCTGCCGACGCTGGCGCCTGAACCTGAACCTGAACCAGCACCAGCATCCGCGCCAATGCCCGAGCCTGCTCTCGTCACCAGCCGGCCCACTGCAACCACCGCCCCTTGCGTAGCTGCCGCGCAGCCCCCAGCCGCCCAAACGCCTTCAGCCACCACTTACTGGCGGCGCGCACTGCTGATTGCGCTGGCCGGGGCGCTTTCTTTTACTCTGGCCGCCGCGTGGCAAAAAAAACCTTTGCCGGTTGATCCATTGGTCTTTGCCGCGCCCATCGAGTTGCCTCAATTATTGATCTATCAGCCCCTCAATAGCCCTGCTCCCAGCCCCACAGAACTTGCCAACTGGACAACACAAATACATGAGTTGGCCGCTATCAGTCAGTTGCAGGCCGATTCGATTCACTTCTATCTGCTGGAGCGACGCGAACTCATGGGCTTTATCTGTGATGCGCCACTCTCGACGGCGGCGTACTGCGTGGGGGTGTCGGGGCATGCACAAATCCGTTAAAAGCAGCCTATTGCTGGGGCTACTGACGATGATGCTAAGCGCCGGGCTGGGCCTGCGTTGGGGACAGCAGCAACCGATGCTGAATGTCGGGTGCTCAGGCCAGCGCGTGCAAGAACTGCCCGAGCAGGACGGTGCCGAGCGCTGGCTATTTTATCGCTATAACCTCGCACTTAACCCCAATGGTCGGGGCAGCTTCCGCCTCGTAGCACAATTACGCGATGCCGATGGCGAACCCCTGGGCCAGATGCACCGCCACACGAGTTTGAGCCATAAGCTCCAGGACGAGCTATTGCTGTTAACCGTCGAGCACAGCGGCAAAAGCGAAAACGACAATCTAGACAGCAAACAACTGCCGATGGTCAGCCTGGCTTTACTGCAGGAAGATGCCGTACTCAGTTACCGAGTGCGCCGCCTAAGTGCGAACCAATACCTGCTGGATAACGGTGTGGGCATCCAGCAGATCTGCCAAAGCGTTACGCCGGCACAACCTCAAGCCGGGTTATCGCACTGGCTTTCGGAGCTTCTGCCCGCGGCAAACACAGGTGCAGACGAGTAATGTCGGCCGCCGCATCCACCTCCAGTTCCAGGCTGCCGTGCTGCGCCTGCGCCAGTAGTTTGGCCGAATAGGTGCCCAAACCACTGCCGCCAGCCTTGCCAAAGGTTGCGTGTTTATCGAAAAACTGCGCGCGAAACTGCTCTGGCACGGCGGGCTGATTTTCCAGGCTGATGCTCAGGGGCTGGGCATCGTCGAGCGCAATCCGCACACGAGTGCCGATAGGCGCCGCCTCGCAGGCATTTTTCAGTAAATTGTTCAGCAACGAATAACACAACAGCGCATCACCACGGGCCATCGGTGGGCGAAGCTCAAGGCCATCGCGCACCAATAACTCGATCACTAGATTTTTCGCTTCATAGGTGATGCGCGCCGTCTCGACCAAGCGCCTTAACAGTGGCAGCACCTCTACATCCTCAGCTTGTAGCTGAAAACGACCGGTTTCGATCTTGTACAGCTCGGCCGACAGATTGAGCATATCCAGGGCTTGCCGGCAGTTATCTTCGAGCAATTGCAACATGTCAGTCTGGCGCGCCAACAGATTGCCGCCACCCAGCAAGCCCTGAGTCAGCCCGAGCATGCCGCAGAGTGGTGCTTTAAGGTCGTGCCGAGAGATGTGCGCCACTTCTTCACGCAAGCGCGCCAGTTCCAGCATGTTGTCGTAGTCCGCTTGCAGGTTCTTACGCACTTCCACATGACGCAGCAGGTTAACCACCCGCAAGCGCAACACGTCTGGATCAATCGGTTTGCTGACGAAATTCACCGCGCCCAGTTCCAGCGCACGTATCTGCGCACTCGGGTCGCTGACCGCCGTGATGAACACCAACGGAATCTTGCTCGCCTGCGGGTGGCAACGCAGATGCTGGGCGAGCTCGAAGCCGTCCATATTGGGCATCATTACATCCAGCAACAACAGATCCGGGGGCGAGTTAGAGGTGCAGATAGCCAAGGCGGTGCGGCCGTCTTGGGCGACGCGCACGCGATAATCTTGCATAAACAAACCGGCAATCAGGGTCAGGTTGTCTGGCACATCGTCAACCACCAGCAGGGTTGGACGTTTATCCGGTGTGCCAGCGGGCCCACGGCTGGATGTTTGCGCACCCACGGCAGCCACCTGCTGACGCGGCCGGTGTTGCATGGCCCGCGCCATGTGCTGGGCCAGTTCCTGAGCGGTATAGGGTTTGATTAAAATGCTGCTGACCCCAGCGGCAATCGCATCGGCGATTTGAGAGCGCGCGCACTCGGCGGTAATCATGATAAACGGCAGGTGTGCCAATTGCGGGTCGCGGCGAACTTCGCGCAGCAACTCCAAACCATCCATCACCGGCATGTTCCAGTCGGAAATAATCACGTTAACCCGCCGCGAGCGCAGAATCGCCAAGGCCTCCATGCCATTGTTGGCCAGCAGAAATTTGCGTCCACCGAGCAATTCCAATTGGCTGGTATTGATCTTGCGCATGGTGTCGGCGTCATCAACAACTAGAAAAATAGTTTCGTTGGTAATCATGTCGGTAGTCCTTGAGGCAAAGAGGCAAAAGGTGACAGGCAAAAAATCAGGCGACCGCAGCTAGACTTTGCGACGGCGACGGCGACGGCTGTTCGGCGATGGCCCGATCACGGCCTTGTTGCTTGGCTTGATACAACAACTCATCAGCACGAATCAGTAAGGCTTGCAGGACATCTTGCGGGCCTCGCCAAGCGGCGACCCCTAAGCTGCAGGTGATCTGGATACAGGCGCCGTGGTAGTCCAGCCGCGCCTGGCGTACCTGCGTCAACACCCTCTCGGCAACAATCTGCGCGGCCGCCAAGTCGGTATCCGGCAGCACCAGCAAAAACTCCTCGCCACCAATACGGGCGGCGATATCACCTTGGCGCAGTGAGCCGCTCAGTACGCGGGCAAACAACTTGAGCACTTCGTCTCCGCCGTCATGGCCGTATTGGTCATTAACTTTCTTGAAAAAGTCGATATCCAGCTGCATCACGCACAGCGTCCGACCACTGCGGCGGGCGCGGGATAATTCGCTCGCCAGCAGGCTCATCGCCGCGCGGCGGTTGAGCAAGCCGGTGAGAAAATCGAAAGTCGAAGCCCGGTAATACTCGTTCGACACGCCCACCAGATGGCCGATAAATACCCGCACCAGCAGCAAGCTCGCCAACAGACTCAACAACCAAGCGATATTGGCGGCGTTGTTGCGCAGAAACTGTGGCAGGTAATCGGTTACCAGCACCGGGCTGTAATACAACACTTGCAGGCCAAAACCAGGTTCTTGCAACAGGGCCACAGCGCGGCCCTCGGTGCGATAGAAGTGCGCCGGGGCATGTTGTTTATCAGCCTGTTCGGTCTGCAGCAGCGCGCTAAGCAATGGATCGCTCAGCGGCAGTTCGCTCAGCGAGGTGCTGCCCTCGGGTTGCGGGTTGAGGTTGACGTTGGCATGCAACAGAGCAGTCTGCTTGTGCAGCAGCGCCAGACTGAACTCGGTTACCCCACTGTTATCCCACAACGCGCGGGCCAGACCGGCGCCCAGCAGCGTGCGAGTGACTTGCAGCAACATCGCGTCACTGCCGCAGGCCTGGCCATACAGCTGCATGCTGGTCAACGCCAAACCGTCTGGCTCTACACTGGCCCGTGGCGCCTCGAAAGAAGCGAGGTCAAACGTGGCCCACTGTGCGGCCGACAACCGTTGCAACTGTACCGTGGCGTCATTCAGGCCTGCGCTTCTAATCGCTTGCAACTGCTGCAGTTCAGCTTGCTGTTGCGGGCTCACGCAGTTTGGCAGTTTAGACACACGCAGCGCCATCATCTGCCGTTGCACATCATGTTCTTCAAGGTGCATATGCAAACGACTTTGAATCGCTGCGAACTGGCGTTGCAGCCCACGCGTTTGAGTTTCGACAAAGCTATTGCGCTGTTGCCAATACTGCTGCACACCGACGACGGCGGCGGCACCGACAAAGGCCACCAGCGCTAAGCTGCTCAAGCGGCGGATGGTTGATCCGTATTTAACGACGAGCGTCATTGACTAGCCCTCAAATAATTTTTCGCTTACGCCGCAGCGTCGCTGCTTATGCCAACCAGTTCTTGGTAATCAACCTTGCAGCGCAACGACTCATCATCGTCGGCGTAACGCTTGGCGATTTCTTTGAAGGTGTCTTCCAGCTCAAAGAAGGCAACGACCACCGCTGGGTCGAAATGCGAGCCGCTGCCCTCGCGAATAATCGCGGCGGCTTTCTCGTGGGGCATTTCCGGTTTGTACACGCGCCGACTAATGACTGCGTCGTAGACATCGGCCACCGCCATCAAACGGGCGCTGACCGGTATTTCTTCACCCACCAAGCCTTGTGGATAACCATTGCCATCCCATTTTTCGTGATGACACAGGGCAATTTCCTTGGCTACCCGCAGGAAGGGCACTTCTTGCCCAAGCAGTTCTTCGGCCTTCACCAAGGCCTGATAACCCAAGCGGGCGTGACGCTTCATGATCTCGAACTCCTGCGGTTCAAAGCGCCCAGGCTTAAGCAGGATGCGGTCCGGAATACCGACCTTGCCAATGTCATGCAGCGGTGCCGACTTAAATAGCAACTCGATACTGGCGGCATCCAGGTGCTGAGCAAAACGCGGATGCTGGCTCAGGCGCTCAGCCAGCACCCGCACATAATGCTGGGTGCGCAGCAGGTGATTGCCGGTTTCGTTGTCGCGGGTTTCCGCCAGTGAGGCCAAGGCCAGCACGGTGACATCGTGTACCGCCTGTAATTCACGGGTGCGAATGAGCACTTGTTGATCCAGATGATCGTTCTGGTTGCGCAATAAATCGGTGGCGGCTTTCAGGCGTAGCTGGTTCTGCACCCGGGCCAGCAACACCGGTGGGTTAATGGGCTTACTGAGAAAATCATTAGCGCCCAGCTCCAAACCATTTCGCTCGTCTTCTGGCTGATGCTTGGCAGTCAGAAATAGGACTGGGATAGCGCAGGTGCGCTCATCGCTCTTTAGTCGGCGGCACACCTCATAGCCATCCATGTCGGGCATCATCACATCCAGCAGGATCAAATCCGGCAGGCTGCGCTGGGCAAGGCTCAGGGCTTTCTCACCGGATGTGGCGACTCGCACATGATATTGCTCGGCGAGCAACTCGCTGATCAGCGTGAGGTTGGCTGGGGTATCGTCAACCACCAACAAGGTGGCTTTGTGCAATGTGCTGTGCATGTTTTGCTCCGTAGACGGCCTGACTGCAACCGACCTGTGAGTGCGACAAAGATGTCCTGCAGCCCGCACTGATAACGCTCATGGGCAGTAGGGGTGGCCTGGGATCAATTAATACACAGCACTTTGCAGCAAGCGCTGAAAAGCCCTGAGTGCTTCGCTGAGCGCTGCTGAAAAGCTATGAAAAACCATGAAGCCGCCACTTTTCGGGCGTTTCAGCGGGCTAGGCCGCGCACGGCAGTGCTGTAAATGACTATGTCCTGGTTATGTGTTGTCGATGCGCGCAGCCCTGTGTAGGAGCCAGCTTGCTGGCGATCTGGATTGAGTCAGTGACTCATCAGATTGCCACCCTCGAGACCCGAGGGCACAAGCATCGCGAGCAAGCTCGCTCCTACAGGTTTACTTCTCACCGTTACCAACGGTCGCAACACGTAACGGGTACAGAGCCTTTTAAATGCCAGCGCCAGCGCGGCCAACAAGGGCGGCTCTAAGCCGCTTCGCCGGCCCGTTGCAAGAGTTGCTCAAGTGCAACCAAGGCCGATTCAAAGTCGAAACGTGCCAGCGCATCGTCCAGTGTTTGGCAGCGGCGCGGGCAGACGGCGCGCAACAAGCTGGCGTGCGGCTGAAACAGATTGGCCGCGGCGGCATCGTTATCGCTAAGCAGTTCGTGCAGACGCACCCCCACCGACTGCAATAAAGGCCGATCAATATGGCTGAGTGTTTGTGGCTGCTCGACCGGCAACTGCTCCTGCAAGGTTTGCAATAAGCGCCGCAACGGCAAGTCCAGCGCCTCGATATGCTCACGCAAACACGCGATAGCAACGCCATCCGACGCCGCTTGCTCCAGCGTGCCGGCGGCCGTGGCTATCCATTCAGCGCCGATGGTGGCGGAAACGCCCTTGCAGGCATGCGCCAAGTGCTCAACAGTGCTGATGTCCTGGCGGGCCAACGCGTCCTGCAGAGCATCCAGCAGCTCGCCTTGGCCACCGGCATATTTACGCAGCAGGCTCAGGTACAGCTCCTGCTTGCCCAGCACGCGTTTGAGCCCGGCGGGTACATTCAGGCCGGCCTGCTGCAGTGCAGTGACATTCAGCGCTGCACTTGCGCTGGCTGCCAGCGGCACGACCTCTAACGAGGGTGCCAAGCGCTCTTGCAACCAGTGGCGAAGCAAATTGAACAGCACCTGTGGTTCAAATGGCTTACTGATGAAATCGTTCATGCCAACGGCCAAGCAGCTATCGCGATCACGTTTAAGCGCATTGGCGGTCATGGCGATCACCGGTAAGTCGGCCCACTCAGGGTGCAGGCGGATCTGCGTGGTGGTCGCCAGACCGTCCAGCACCGGCATCTGCATATCCATCAGCACCAGGTCGTAGTGACGCTGGGCAAGCATGTCGAGTGCTTGCTGGCCATCACCCGCCACGTCCACCTGGCAAGCTGTGGCGCGCAATAATTCGGCAGCTACTTGCTGATTGAGCTCGTTGTCTTCCACCAGCAAGACCCGCGCCCCCAGGAAGCGCGGCATGCTTTGTGGGCTATGGCTCGCAATCACCGGCTCAAGCTGTTGCTCGGCCGCATGCAGGCGCGCACTGAAACTGAAGCAACTGCCAACCCCTGGCTGGCTCTGCACCGTAACGGCGCCACCCATTAGTTCGCTGAGTTGCTTGGCGATCGCCAGCCCCAGACCGGTGCCGCCATAACGCCGGGTGATTGAAGCATCGGCTTGCTGGAAGCTCTGGAACAAGCGTGCGCATTGGGTTTCGTCCATGCCGATACCGCTATCGGTGACGGCAAACTCGACCAACCAGGGTTCGGCATCGGTTGGTTGCGCACTGACACGGACCAAAATCTGCCCCTGCTCGGTAAATTTCTCCGCATTGCTCAAGTAGTTGAGCAGCACCTGGCGCAGGCGCAGCGGGTCACCGGAAAAACATCTGGGCAGGTTGTCGTCAACCTCAAACAGCAAATCCAAGCCCTTGGCTTCGATCCTTGGACGGACCTGATCGGCCACCTCACGGAGTAACTGCTCAAGGCTGAAGTCCTGCACGTCCAACTCAAGCTTGCCGGACTCAACCTTAGAAAAGTCCAGGATGTCATTGATCACGCCCAGCAAGTGGCTACTGGCCCCACGCACTTTGCCCAGATAGTCCTGCTGCTGCCAATCCAATTGGGTCTGACCAAGCAGATGACTCATGCCGATGATCGCGTTCATCGGGGTGCGGATTTCATGGCTCATATTGGCGAGAAATTCCGACTTCATCTGCGCGGCGTCTTCAGCCAGCTTGCGCGCCTCACGCATGTCATTGACCGCCGCCTGTTGCTGGCTGATGTCGTCAAAAATCCAGATCGATCCAGCGCTCAAATCCCCGGCCTGCACGGCGCGGGCACTGATACTGCCCCAAAAAGGCGAAGCATCTTTACGGCTCAGCTGTAATTCACTGCGAAAGGTTTCGCCGCCACTCAACTGCTGGCGAATGCGACCCTCCGCACCGGCTCGCAGGGCACTGGAGACCCAGATTGTCGGGCTGTGCTGGAGCAACTCACCGTCGGCATAACCAAACAACTCATGCACGCGCGGGTTGGCCTGAACAATCACACCATTGCGCACCAAGGCAATGCCGTAGGGAGCTGCGGTAAAAATGGCGTGTTGTTGCTCGTGGGCCTGCAACAAGCGCCGCTCATGCAGCTTGCGCACGCTCAGATCACGCACGGCCACACACAAAAATACCCGCAAACCATCCAGTGAGGGCAGATCCGATAGACGCACCTCTAGCGGGATCACGCTACCGTCTTGGCGCCGCGCCATGCCTTCGCCACGCTTGTCCTTAGCCCCGCTGAAGAAATCCCGCATGATCTGGTTCAGCACTTCACGCTGGCCGTCTGGTACCAGCACCTTGAAGTGCTGACCCAGCAAAGCGCCCTGGGCATAGCCAAATATCTGTTCACACTCAGGATTGGCCAGCACCACCTGGCCTTGCTCATCGAACACCAGCAAACCATCGGGGGCCGCTTGAATAATGCCGCGATACCAGCTCTCGGTAGCGGCCAACGTCACTTGCCGGTCTTCCAATTCGCTCAGCAACTGCTGATTCTGAGTGCGTTGCGCCAGCATGCCCAAGAACACGCCTAAGGGTTCACTGAGGCTATCGAGCAACAACAGCTGGGTCGTTTGCGGTTTTTGCGCAAAACCCAGTTCGAGCGTGGCCAACTGCTGACCATCGTGTAGCAACGGCAAGCTGAAATGCACCGGTGAGCGGCAGTTTTGCCGTTGATTTTCGCTGCTGACCAGTTGCATCTCGGCAAAGCTCAGCAAGCCTTCAAGGGCTTGCCGCAGGTCGGTTTCGAAGCAGGTTAAGCTGCTGCTGCCCTGCAAGGTCAAACCCAGATCGCTGATGCATTCCTTGACCCAGCCTTCTTGCCTGGCCAGTTCATTGGCTTGCCGATAGGCGTCCAGCGCCCTGGCCAAGTCGCCAATTTCTGTCGGGTTATGCTGCTGAGCAAAGCATGTCGCCAGCTCGCCAACCTGTAATTGACGGGTTTGCTCGGTCAGGCGCAAGAGCGGGCTGATCAATTTGCGCTGCACGTAAAAAATTAATACGGAAAACATAAACAGCATGCCGAGTATCTGTACGCCAACGGCCAGTCGCTGAGCGATCTGCGCTTTGCTTCTGGCGACGTGCACAAGTTGATCCGCACGGGCGTAGCTGCTTTTGCGTACGTCGGTTAAAAGGTCATGTAGGTGCTGCTCCATCTCGATATAAGCCAGTTGATTGATCGGCTGCTCAAGGCTGCCTTGCTGGCGTAATTGCATCGAATACTGCTCAACCTGCGCTTGCTCCTCGTGCAGACGCTTAACGTTCAGCAGTTGCGCGGTTTCAGTGGCGTTGAATGCTAGGGCTTGCGAGGCGCTAAAGGCCTGCTCAAAGGCCTTATTTTGCAGAAAGTCGGCCAAATACTGCTGGCGAAAGCGCTCATCACCGCTGGCTACATACTGCCGCGCCAGACGAGTTAATGACTTGTTGGCGGCGAACAGCTCGCCTGTAATGTCGGCTACAAGATTTCGACCCTTCTCTTCTTGCAGAGCGAGGCCGTAGTAATGGGCGGCGGTCAACGACGTCACTAAGCCGCAGGTGCAGAGCAAAACGATGCCCGTGGAGATCAATTTGCTCAAATAATTAAGGCGCATGCGCGGCTCCCGTGCTCGATAAAACGTTCAATTGACCCGCTGGCGTCAAGCGCTAAGAGCGGAGCATGGCGTTAGAGCAATTAGGGCATAACCACCGGGATCGAGCGCTGAAAAGCCCTGAACAGTGCGCTCTGGAACCCTGAATAGGCCTGAAAAACCATGAATAGCAGGCTTTTAAGCCCAACCAGCAAAGGCGCAGCAAGCCCAGCCCGCTTGCCAGTCTGCCCGCTGAACGCCAGCAGTTGCCTGCACCTGGTAAGCCTCCAGGCCACCTCGCCAGTTTTTTATTGGCTGTGCTGCGCGAGTGCTTGAGGGGGCTTGGGGCTCGTAGGCCACGCGTAGAGTTGGCCCTATCGGCTGCCGCGTTACGCCGCGTGCACCTAACAGACACGCACAGGCCATTTATCCGGTGGTTCGCTGATAGTGTTGGCGGATTATTGGGGGCTTAAGCCCAGCGTTGCGCTGGAGCCGTGAGGCATAACCAGCAAGCACTAACGCCTGCTGGTTAAACCCATAACCCCAATTACGCCTGCGGCGTATCAGTGCTACGGGCCGCGGCGCCTTACTCGCCGCAGGCCGGCTCGCCGGGCAGTATCGGTGGGTGTTTGAGTAGGTTGCGTGACAAGGCTTCGCCGGCCATTTGCCGGTCTTTGCCCAGCTGTTCGGTAAGGGTATCGCGCAGTTCGACCACGTCGGCATCGCCAGCGCTGGCCGCCAGATTCAGCCAAGCGTAGGCCTGGACTGGGTCTTTCGGCAGGCCGTAGCCAATTACTTGCAACGCCCCCAGCCGCGACTGCGCTTGGCTATTGCCTTGTTTGGCCGAGAACAACCAGCACTGCGCCGCACGCCGGTAGCGGGTGTCGTCGTAATAGCGCTGCGCCAAGGAGTTGGCCGCCACTATCGAACCCTGACGCACCGCAGCACGTAGCCAGCGTTCGCCATCTTGACCGGGCAACAACTCGCCTAAACGAAACTGCGCCTCGGGCATGCCGGCCACCGCCGCCTGCTCCAGCAAATACTGCGCCTCGGCCTGCTGGCCTTTATCCAAGGCTTTTAAACCGGCCAAATAATCATCGGTTGCAGCCGCGTGCACCGCACCGCTAAGGCTTAAGGCCAAAGCACAAATAACTGCATTTTTCACTGGACCAATTCCTGTTCGCTAAACAGCCCATCGAACAGCATGCTCGACAGGTAACGCTCGCCGGAGTCCGGCAAAATCACCACGATGGTTTTACCCTGCATGGCCGGCTCTGCAGCAATCCGCACCGCTGCCGCCATGGCCGCGCCACAGGAAATCCCGCAGAGAATTCCCTCTTCACGCATCAAACGTAACGCCATGGCCTTGGATTCGTCATCGGTCACCAGCTCAACCCGATCAACCATCGACAGATCGAGGTTCTTCGGCACAAAGCCGGCACCGATACCCTGAATTTTGTGCGGCGCGGGTTTGATCTCGGCACCGGCCAAGGCTTGGGTAATCACCGGCGAGTTTACCGGCTCAACCGCCACCGAAATAATCGCCTTGCCCTGGGTGCCTTTGATATAGCGCGAAATACCGGTGAGAGTGCCGCCCGTGCCGACGCCCGACACCAGCACATCGACTGCGCCATCGGTGTCCTGCCAAATTTCTGGGCCGGTGGTGCTCTCATGAATCGCCGGATTGGCCGGATTTTCAAACTGCTGGGGCAAAAAATACGTGGCCGGATCGCTGTTGGCGATTTCTGTGGCCTTCTCGATTGCGCCCTTCATGCCTTTCGGCGGCTCCGTCAGGACTAACTCAGCGCCCAAGCCTTTAAGTACTTTGCGGCGCTCTAAGCTCATCGACGCCGGCATGGTCAGCAGCAATTTGTAACCCTTGGCCGCCGCCACAAAGGCCAAGCCAATACCGGTATTGCCCGAGGTGGGCTCAACGATGGTCATGCCCGGCTTAAGTACGCCGCGCTGCTCGGCGTCCCAGATCATGTTGGCGCCGATCCGGCATTTAACCGAATAGGCCGGATTACGGCCCTCAATTTTGGCCAAAATAGTCACACCGGCCGGCCCTAGGCGATTAATACGCACTAATGGCGTGTTACCGATGCTCTGGGCGTTATCGGTAAAAATGCGGCTCATAAACGATCCTCTTTATAAGCGCTCCACTACGGAGCCTTTAGTTGCCTAAGCCTAGGGGGACGAGCGGTGCTAGTCCAGCGCAGAAACGCCTAAAACGGCAGTTGTCATTCAGTCACTGAATGGCGCTTGTGCGTTCACAGCCCAAGGCTTGCACGGTATAGTTGCCCTCTGTAATTACTGCACCGATGAGTTTCGTGCTCGCGGCCTGTCGCTTGAGGATGTTTTTGATGAAATTTCAAGGTACCCAATCATACGTCGCCACCGACGACCTCAAGCTGGCGGTTAACGCGGCTATCACCCTTGAGCGTCCGCTGTTGGTTAAAGGCGAACCCGGCACCGGCAAAACCATGCTCGCCGAGCAACTGGCCGAATCCTTTGGCGCCCGCCTGATTACTTGGCACATCAAGTCGACCACCAAGGCCCACCAAGGTCTGTACGAGTACGACGCGGTCAGCCGCCTGCGCGACTCGCAGTTGGATTCGGACAAAGTTGACGATGTGCGCAACTACATCAAGAAGGGCAAGCTCTGGGAGGCGTTCGAGTCTGAAGAGCGAGTGATTCTGCTGATCGACGAAATCGACAAGGCCGACATCGAGTTCCCTAACGACCTGCTGCAAGAACTCGACAAGATGGAGTTCTACGTTTACGAGACCGACGAGACCATCAAG
>JAIETJ010000082.1 GCA_019745275.1 Pseudomonadaceae bacterium
TGCCTTCCAGATAGTGCCGGCTGCCATCGGCATGCACGGCGCAGTAGGCGGCGCGGGTGCTGCCGGGGTGGCCGTCGCGCAAGTATTGGTAAGCAGCTAGCGCGATGCGTTGATCGTCTAGTGGTATGTAGGTGAAAAACTGCTCAAGCGGGCCGTCATAAGGACTTTCACTCAGGCCGTGCAGGCTGCTGGCGCGGGCCGAGGCGAAGATTTTTGCGCTGGGCAGATGCCAGTCCCACAGGCCTAGTTCGGCCCCCTCTAATGCCAGTTGCAGGCGTTCTTGGCTGTCGCGCAGGGCTTGCTCTTGTTGGCGCTGCTGGCTGATGTCGCGCAGGGTTAAGGCCAGGCAGACTTGCCCGTCGATCATGCATTCGGCGCCATACAGTAAGTTGATGCTGCTACTGCCGTCACTATGCCCGAGCAGCACTTCGAGGTGCTCTAGGCGGCCATCGTCGGCCAGCGCGGCGAGCATTGTTAGGCGCTCGGCAGGATTGCGCCACAGCCCTACTGCCAGGGTGCTGCGGCCAATAACTTGCGCCGCATTCCAGCCAAATTGCCGTTCAAAAGCTGGATTGACCTGGATAAGGATGCCGCTGTCGCGTTGGGTAACAACCATGCTGTCGGGGGTGCTGCGAAACGATGCAGCAAATTTCAGCTCGCTGGCGCGAGACTCGGCGTGGCTGGGCCAGTGTTCTTGGTGTTGCTCGCTAGTGGCTGGTGCGCTGGGGGTGTGACTTTCGCGCAGCAGCCCGCTCAGTTGCACGCTGCCATTAGCCAGATGCTGGCGTTGCCCGCTTAATTGTAGCCAGCGTACTTGGTCGTTAGTAGGTGTGACGCGGTGCTGCACGGGTTCATTCAATGGTGCGCCCGCGATTAACTGATTAATCGCCAGTTCGACGCGTGCTTGATCGTCAATATGGACTAACTCAAGGTAGGCGCATGCGGCGCTGCCTTGGTTACCGTGCAGGCCAAGCAGTTGGCGTGCGGCGGTGGACAGGTATAAGCGATTTTGCTCCAGCGGCCAGCACCACAGCCCTAGCTGCTCCTGCTCAAGTAAGCCAAGCAGGTTGGCGGCCAATTGTTGCAGTTGCAGGTCATCCTCGCCCGCATCGGGGTGAATCAGGGTGGAGCGTAACGACGGCAATTTGAGCATCTAAGGTGCCTAAGGTGGCGATGGTGGCGGACGCACGTTAGGTGACGCGGCGCTTGGCCCCAACTTTTTATTATTTTGAAGTGCGCTCAAGGTAGCGGTTGGCCAGTACTGGATGCAAGGTCGGCGTGCGCCTCAAGCAACGCCATAAAGGCTCTGGCCGCGTTGGATAGAGTGCGCTCGCTGTGCACGATATAGCCTAGCTGACGATGCAGTTGAATGCCGGTTAATGGCAGGCGGGTTACCTGCTCATCGAGCATGGTGCGCGGTAATACGCTCCAGGCCAGGCCGATGGCCACCATCATCTTGATGGTTTCTAGGTAATTGGTGCTCATGCCGATGTTCGGCGTTAGCCCCTGAGCCTCAAATAGCCGCCGCACGATGTGATGGGTAAAGGTGTTGCCGCCGGGGAATACCGCCGGGTGTTTAGCCACATCGCTAAGGGTAATGGGCCCGTTAGCCGCCAGTGGATGTTCGGGGGCGGCGACAAAATCCAGCAGGTCATCCCACACGGGTACCGCGCGCACCGGCTCGCGGGTTTGCGGTGCGAGGGTAATCACGGCCAATTCGGCGCGGCCATGCAGCACTTCCTCGTAGGCCACTTCAGAGTCGAGAAACTGAATATCCAAGGCCACCTGCGGATAGGCGCGGGTGAAGGCGCGCAGCAAGGGTGGCAGGCGATGCAGACCAATGTGGTGGCTGGTGGCCAGGGTCAGCCGACCGCTGATCTCGCCATTCAGGTTGCTCAGGGCGCGGCGGGTATCATCCAGTACCCCGTGAATTTGATAGGCCCGTGGCAACAGTGCGCGCCCGGCTTCGGTGAGGCTGACGGCGCGGCCTAAGCGGTCAAATAAACGCACCTTGAGTTGCTGCTCCAGCCCCGCGATGCGCTTGCTGATGGCCGGCTGGGTGAGAAACAAGCGCTCGCCCGCCAGCGAAAAACTGCCGGTTTCGGCGATGGCGATAAAGGCGTTAAGGCTGGCGAGATCCATGAACATAGCTCCAAGCGGAAAGTTATAAATAGCTGCAAGCGGCAAGTCATAAGCGGCAAGAGGTAACGCCGCGAGCTTTGCTGCAGCTTACCGCTATTCCGTATAGGAATGCTTTGGATAAAAAATGTGAATTTGAGTTATTTATACGCAAGCCCTAGCATTGCTGCACCTGCTGTTAAGTTGCCACTGAGAGCGATTTGCAGCACCACGCCTGATGAGGACTGACCGATGGCCGGCAAAACGCTGTACGACAAGCTCTGGGATGCGCACGAAGTTAAGCGTCGCGATGATGGTTCGTCGCTGATCTATATCGACCGGCATATCCTCCACGAAGTGACCTCGCCGCAGGCCTTTGAAGGGCTGCGTTTGGCTGGCCGCAAGCCGTGGCGGATCGACGCTAACATCGCCACCCCCGACCATAACGTGCCGACCACCAAGGCCGAGCGCCAAGGCGGGCTGGAGTCGATCGCTGACGAAGTGTCGCGCCTGCAGGTGCAGACGCTGGATGAGAACTGCGACGATTTCGGCATTCTCGAATTCAAGATGAACGATCACCGTCAAGGCATAGTCCACGTGGTCGGCCCGGAGCAGGGCGCCACCTTGCCGGGCATGACCGTGGTTTGCGGCGATTCGCACACCTCGACCCATGGCGCATTCGGCGCGCTGGCGCACGGCATCGGCACCTCGGAAGTTGAGCACGTGCTCGCGACCCAGTGCTTAGTGGCCAAGAAGATGAAGAACATGCAGGTGTTGGTCGAAGGCCAGGTGCCGTTCGGCGTCACCGCCAAAGACATAGTGCTGGCGATTATCGGCAAAATCGGCACCGCCGGCGGCAACGGCCATGCGCTGGAGTTCGCCGGTAGCGCGATTCGCGAGCTGTCGATGGAAGGCCGCATGACCATCTGCAACATGGCCATTGAGGCCGGTGCGCGGGTGGGTGTAGTGGCGGCGGATGAGAAAACCATCGCTTACGTAAAAGGCCGTCCATATGCACCGAAGGGCGCCGATTGGGACGCGGCAGTCGTAGCTTGGGCTGATTTGGTTTCGGATGCCAATGCGCACTTTGATACCGTGGTTGAGTTGGACGCCGCGCTGATCAAGCCGCAAGTCACCTGGGGCACCTCGCCCGAGATGGTCCTGCCGGTTGATGCGCAGGTGCCGGACCCCGCCGCCGAGAGCGATCCGGTCAAGCGTGACTCGATAGAGCGGGCACTTAAGTACATGGGCCTGAGCGCTAATCAGGCGATCACTTCGATCCAATTGGATCGGGTGTTTATCGGTTCTTGCACCAACTCGCGGATCGAAGATTTACGCGCCGCTGCGCTGGTGGCTAAGGGTCGTAAAGTGGCCAGCACTGTCAAGCAAGCGCTGGTGGTACCAGGCTCTGGCTTGGTCAAGGCGCAGGCTGAACTAGAAGGGCTGGATAAGATTTTTATCGAAGCAGGCTTTGAGTGGCGCGAGCCGGGTTGCTCGATGTGTTTGGCGATGAACCCAGACAAACTCGGTAATGGCGAGCATTGCGCCTCGACGTCCAATCGCAACTTCGAAGGCCGACAAGGCACTGGCGGGCGTACCCACTTGGTCAGCCCAGCCATGGCCGCCGCCGCCGCAGTCACCGGACGCTTTATTGATGTGCGCGAACTGAACAACGCAGGAGCAGGCCAATGAAAGCGTTTACCCAGCACAGCGGCTTGGTCGCGCCGCTTGATCGCGCCAATGTCGACACCGATCAGATCATTCCCAAGCAATTTTTGAAGTCGATCAAGCGTTCCGGTTTTGGCCAGAACCTGTTTGATGAGTGGCGTTATCTGGACGTTGGGCAGCCGGGGCAAGACTGCAGCAATCGCCCGCTGAACAAGGATTTCGTCCTGAATTTCGCCCGCTTCCAAGGCGCCAGCGTGCTCTTGGCGCGGGAGAACTTTGGTTGTGGCTCGAGTCGCGAGCATGCGCCTTGGGCGCTGGAAGAGTACGGCTTTCGCAGCGTAATCGCGCCGAGCTACGCCGACATCTTCTTTAACAACAGCTTCAAGAACGGCATGTTGCCGATCATTCTGACTGAAGCCGAAGTGGATGAACTGTTCCAGCAGTGCGAGGCCACCGAGGGCTATCAACTGAGCGTCGATCTGGCTGCACAAACCGTGACCCGTCCGGACGGCAAGGTGTATCACTTTGAGGTCGATGCCTTTCGCAAGCACTGCCTGCTCAACGGCCTGGACGATATCGGCCTGACCCTGCAGGAAGATCAAGCGATCGCCGCCTTCGAAGCCAAGCATCGGCAGAGTCAGCCGTGGTTATTTGGCGCGCTGTAAAGCCGCCTCGTGGCGCCGCAAATAATCGGCGGCGCCACTAAACGAATTGAGAGAGAGACGTAATGAGCAAGCAGATTCTGATTCTCCCCGGCGACGGTATTGGTCCGGAAATCATGGCCGAAGCAGTCAAGGTGCTGGAGCTGGCTAACGACAAATACAGTCTTGGTTTTGAGCTGTCGTTCGACGAATTGGGTGGCGCCGCCTACGAGAAATACGGCGTGCCGCTGGCCGACGAGACCCTCGAGCGCGCCCGCGCCGCCGATGCGATTCTGCTCGGTGCGGTGGGTGGCCCGCAGTGGGACAAAATCGAGCCAGCCCTGCGCCCAGAGCGCGGCCTGCTGAAAATCCGTTCGCAATTGGGGCTGTTCGCGAACCTGCGTCCGGCGATTCTCTATCCGCAACTGGCGGATGCTTCGTCGCTTAAGCCGGAAGTGGTGGCGGGGCTGGATATCCTCATCGTCCGTGAGCTGACTGGCGGCATCTATTTCGGCCAGCCGCGTGAAACCCTGGTGCTGGAAGATGGCCAGCGCATGGCCTACGACACCCTGCCATACAGCGAAAGCGAGATCAGCCGGATCGCTCGCGTTGGTTTTGATATGGCCCGAGTACGCGGCAAGAAACTTTGCTCGGTGGACAAGGCCAATGTGCTGGCCTCCAGTCAGTTGTGGCGCACCGTGGTAATGGAAGTGGCCAAGGATTATCCGGACGTCGAACTCAGCCACATGTACGTCGATAACGCCGCCATGCAATTGGTGCGCGCGCCTAAGCAGTTCGATGTGATGGTGACGGACAATTTGTTCGGGGATATTTTGTCGGACGAGGCGTCGATGCTCACCGGCTCGATCGGTATGCTGCCATCGGCCTCCTTGGATGCCAATAACAAAGGCATGTACGAGCCATGTCACGGCTCGGCGCCGGATATTGCCGGGCAGGGCATCGCTAACCCGCTGGCGACTATTTTGTCGGTGTCGATGCTGCTGCGTTACAGCTTCAATCTGAGCGAAGCTGCAACTGCCATCGAACAAGCGGTGAGCTTGGTGCTCGATCAAGGTCTGCGCACTGGCGATATTTATTCGCCGGGCATGACCAAGGTTGGCACTGCGGCAATGGGCGATGCGGTGGTCGCGGCCCTGCGCAATTTGTGATTTTTTGCCGCGCAGTTCAGGCTGCGCGCACTCTTTACTGATGTATTTGCAAGGTAGGCGACTATGAAACGTGTAGGTCTAATCGGTTGGCGGGGCATGGTGGGTTCGGTGCTGATGCAGCGAATGTTAGAAGAGCGGGACTTCGACGTGATCGAGCCGGTGTTCTTCACCACCTCTAATGTTGGCGGCCAAGGCCCGGCCGTGGGCAAGGACATTGCCCCGCTGAAAGATGCTTACAGTATCGATGAGCTGAAAAGCCTTGATGTGATCCTCACCTGTCAAGGTGGCGATTACACCAGCGAAGTGTTTCCAAAGCTGCGCGAAGCCGGCTGGAAGGGCTACTGGATCGACGCCGCTTCGACCCTGCGGATGGCCGATGAGTCGGTGATTGTGCTGGACCCAGTCAACCGCAAAGTGATAGATCAGTCGTTGGATGCTGGCGTCAAGGATTACATCGGTGGTAACTGCACCGTGAGCTTGATGCTGATGGCCTTGGGCGGCTTGTACGAGGCCGGCTTGGTCGAGTGGATGAGTGCCATGACCTATCAAGCGGCCAGCGGTGCGGGTGCGCAGAATATGCGTGAGCTGATCAAGCAAATGGGCGCCACCCATGCGGCGGTGGCCGACGATTTGGCTAACCCGGCCAGCGCCATTCTGGATATCGACCGCAAGGTGGCCGAGGCGATGCGCAGCGACGCCTACCCGACCGATAACTTCGGCGTGCCCTTGGCGGGTAGCTTGATTCCGTGGATCGACAAAGAACTGCCTAACGGTCAGAGCCGCGAAGAGTGGAAGGGCCAAGCAGAAACCAACAAGATTCTCGGTCGCTTCAAGAGTCCGATCCCGATTGATGGTTTCTGTGTGCGCATCGGTGCCATGCGTTGCCACAGCCAAGCACTGACCATCAAATTGAACAAAGACGTACCCATGGCCGACATCGAAAGTCTGATCAGTCAGCACAATCCGTGGGTCAAGTTGGTGCCCAATCAGCGTGAGGCGAGCATGCGTGAGTTGTCGCCAACCGCCGTGACCGGCACCTTGAATGTGCCGGTAGGGCGCTTGCGCAAGATGAATATGGGTTCGCAGTACCTCGGAGCCTTCACTGTCGGCGATCAATTGTTGTGGGGCGCGGCCGAGCCGTTGCGGCGCATGTTGCGGATTTTGCTCGAGCGTTAGTCGCAGCGCCGTCAGTGCGCAATCTATGGCTTGCGCGCAGGCGGTTAAAATTGCTTGGGCGCGGGGCGGCAGTTACAGTGCCGCTCCCTGTTTCGCCTGAGGTCTTACTGTGAGCCAAACTTTTACGATCGCCATTATTGGCGCTACCAGCACTGTTGGCGAAACACTGCTGCAACTACTGGAAGATCGCGATTTTCCAGTCTCTATTTTGCATTTGCTCAGTGATGCCGATTCGGCTGGGCATTCGCTGCCGTTTAAAGGTAAAAATCTACGGGTGCGTGAGCTCGATGGTTTCGACTTTACTCAGGTGCAAATCGCGTTTTTCGCTGGCGAACCGCAGGTTGCCGGCGGTGTTGCTGCCAAGCTGCAAGCCGCGGGCTGCAATTTGATCGATCTGAGTGGCGGCTTGTCGCTGGAGCAAGCGCCACGGCTAGTGCCAGAGGCCAACGCAGATCTGCTCAAGTCCTTACGCAAGCCTTATCAATTAACCAGTCCGAGTCCATCGGTGGCCGTCTTGGCGGCCGTCTTGGCGCCCATTCGTCGGTTTTTACAACTGCAGCGGATAAGCCTAACGGCGTGTCTAGCCGTCTCAAGCATGGGACGTGACGGGGTAAAAGAGTTGGCTCGGCAAACGGCTGAGTTGCTTAACGCCAGACCGCTCGAGCCGCGTTTTTTTGACCGGCAAATTGCTTTTAACCTGTTCCCGCAAGTCGGTGCTCTGGATGCCGCTGGGCATGCTTTGCTTGAATTGCGTTTGGTTGAAGAACTCAAACAGGTACTGGGTTTACCGGCTCTACGGGTAGCGGCTACCTGCGTGTTGGTTCCGGTATTTTTTGGTGACACCTTGAGTGTTTCGCTGCAAACCGCAGCTGAGTTGGATTTGCCAGCTATAACGATAGCTTTGGCCGGTTCGGTCGGCGTGGAGTTGGTTGCTGATGGTGACTTCCCAACTGCCGTTGCCGATGCCGTCGGCCAAGATGAAGTCTATGTCGGCCGCTTGCGTACCGGTGTGGACGATTTGACTGAACTGAATTTGTCGATTGCGTCTGATAACGTGCGAAAAGGTGCTTCACTGAATGCTGTGCAAATCGCCGAGTTGTTGATAAAACACTATCTGTAAAAGATACTTAGCGTTAGATTTGAAGAATCTTTCTAGCTTAGCGATACTGGCTAGAATGAATGCTGAAAAGAATTTGCTACAAAGCAATTCAGGCAGTGGCTCGAGACCCTCGCGTACGTCGAGAAAAAAAAGATAAAACAAGGGATTACGCTATGGTTCAGGTTCGCAAACTGGTACTGGCAATTGCAGCTGCTTCGGCACTGACCTCTGGTATGGCACAGGCGTTAGGTCTTGGGGAGGTTTCCCTGAAGTCCTCGCTGGACCAGCCGTTGGTGGCAGAGATTGAATTGCTGGAAGTGCGCGACCTCGCCACTGGCGAGTTGATTCCAAACTTGGCCTCGCCAGAAGACTTCACTCGCGCCGGGATTGACCGGCAGTTTTTACTCAATGACCTTAAGTTCACCCCGGTGATTAAGGCCAACGGTAAAAGCTTTATCCGCGTCACCTCGAATAAGCCGATTCGCGAGCCTTACCTAAATTTCTTGGTTGAAGTGCTGTGGCCAAGCGGTCGCTTGCTGCGTGAGTACACCTTGCTGCTCGATCCACCACTGTATTCGCCGCAAACGACTGCTGCGGTAGCACCAAGAATGCCAGTTGCTGCGCCAATCGCTCGACCTGCCGTGCGGCCTGCGGCGTCGGCCCCGGTGGCAGCTTCTGCGCCTGCGCCGGTCAGTCGTCCGTCGCCGGCAACTGCGCCGGTCAGCAGCAGTAATAAACTCAGCGGTAAAGAATATAAAACTACCTCCAGCGACATCCTTTGGGATATTGCTCGTCGTGTCCCGGGTGGCACTGCGCATCAAACGATGTTGGCGATTCAAGACCTCAATCCAGAGGCCTTTGTGGGCGGCAATATCAACCGCATGAAAAGCGGTCAGGTGTTGCGATTGCCTGATCAACAACAAATCAACAGCCGCTCGCCAAGTGAGGCAATCGCTCAAGTTAACGAGCAAACAGCCGCGTGGCGTGAAGGCCGTAGTATCGCAAGCAGTGAAAATCGTCAGTTAGATGCCACTAAGCGCAATGCAGCAGGCGCGGCTCCGGCGAAAACCGAAGTGAAAGACAGTTTGCAACTGGTTGCCGCCGAAACCGGCAAAGCCAGTGCCGGTAGCGATAAAGGCGGTAATGGCGACAGCAAGGCGCTTAACGACAAGTTGCTGGTAACTAAAGAAAGCTTGGATTCGACCCGTCGTGAGAATGGTGAGTTGAAAGGTCGGATGACTGACCTGCAAAGTCAGTTAGACAAGTTGCAACGCCTGATCCAGCTTAAAGATGATCAGTTGGCCAAGCTTCAAGCCGACTTGGCTAACAAAGATAAAGTCGCAGCCACGCCTGCAGCAGTAACTCCCGCGGCTAAAACGCCTGCTGCGGTAGTGCCTGCAGTACCTGCTAAAGAGCCTGCTGCCAAGGAGCCAACAGTAGCTCCTGTTGTAACACCGGTAGCCGCCCCAGTGGCGGCAACGCCTGTGGCTGAGCCGGTTAAACCTGCGGTAAGCGTGCCGCCTGCAACCGACTTTAACTACAGTGAAGAAGCGCCTAAGCCAGCTGCGGCAGTTCCTGTAGTGCCAGCTGAGGTTGTTAAACCGAAAGATACAGCTCCGGTTGCGCCTAAACCTGTTGTGCCCACTGCACCGGCTGTTGCACCTGTAGCGCCGGTTGAAGAACCGAGCTTCTTCGCCGGGCTGATGGCCAACCCGATGCTGTTGGCAATTGCCGGCGGTGGTGGTTTGCTGGCATTGCTGATGGGTTTAATGGTGCTGTCCAAGCGTAATGCCCAGAAAGAAGCTGAATTGCTTGAAGGTCTGCAAGCCGATGATGCAAATGATCTAGATGCTGATCTGGATTTGTCTGAGAGTAGTTTTGATGAGCTGGACAGCCCAATGGCTGACGCTGATGCCGCTGAGCATGACAGCGCCGCTGAGCGCGTCACGGCACAAACAGCTGATCCTTTAGGTGAAGCTGATATCTATATCGCCTACGGTCGTTTTAATCAGGCCGCAGAACTGTTGCAAAACGCTATTAATGATGAGCCGCAGCGCAGTGACTTACGCTTGAAATTGCTCGAAGTGCAGGCTGAACTTGGCGATCGTGATGGCTTCGCGCGGCAGGAGAGTGAGTTACGTGAAATCGGCGGAGTAAATGCCGATGTGGATCAAATTAAAGCTAAATATCCAAACATGGCTGTTGCTGCAGTCGCAATGACCGCTGCCGCGACAAGCTTGGATGCCGATTTAGATGCGTTCAGTCTTGATGATCTGGAATTAGACGAGCCATCGCCAGCTCCAGCGCTCGCTTCGGCTGACATGGATGATGCTTTTGATCTCAGCTTGGATGACTTAGAAGCTGAGATGGAAAGCGATTTGCTCGCCAGTAATGCCGGTAACTCAAATACTGATTTTGCCGAGTTGAGTCTGGACGGTGATTTCGATCTAAGCGATGAAGTGGGTAAGCCTGCTGCTAACCAAGAATTAAGTTTCGATCTTGAGCTGGACGCTCCAGTAGCGGCTGCTGATGAAGACTTTGATCTGGCTGATTTTAGCTTGGAAATGGAAACCGACGGGCCGGCGACCGCTACCGTTGTTGCTGATGAAGATTTCTTGCTGAGTTTAGATGACGCGCCTGCGGCGTCTGCGGCTGACGATTTCACAGGTTTAGGTTTAGACATCCCGGCGGATGAGTTGACGGGTGATCTTGAATTACCGGCCGACTTCGATCTGTCTTTGGCTGAGGATGCACCGGCACCGGCACCGGTTAGTGCGGATAGTTTTGCTGCTCATCTTGATGATGTGACTGCAGAGCTTGAGCAGCTGGCAAGCAGTCTGGATCAGCCAGACGACTTGGCAGAATTGGATGCGCCTTTGCTCGATGTGGCGGCAACTGATGACTTGGATGGCGACGATGATTTTGACTTCTTGTCCGGTACGGATGAGTCGGCAACCAAGCTGGACTTGGCTCGCGCTTATATCGACATGGGTGACACTGAAGGTGCGCGCGACATTCTCGATGAGGTGGTTGCCGAAGGCAGTGATAGCCAACAACAGGAAGCGCGAGATTTGATCGCCGGTCTCGCTTGATCCATGACTGATGCAGCATCACCAGTGGCAGCCGCAATGGCTGCCACTGGCGTTTTCAGAGTGGCCCTTGGGATCGAATACAAGGGCTCACGCTACCGTGGCTTTCAGCGTCAGCGTGCTGGCGTGCCGACCGTTCAAGAAAGCCTAGAGAAAGCGCTGTCGAAAGTCGCGGGTGGTGCGCCGGTTACGCTCAGTTGTGCCGGACGCACAGATGCCTCGGTGCATGCCAGTGGCCAGGTGGTGCATTTCGATACGTCGGTGGTGCGCAGCCTGCATGCTTGGGTCATGGGTGCCAATATGAACTTACCGGCGGATATCAGCGTCGCTTGGGCGCAGTTTATGCCGGCGCATTTTGACGCGCGCTTTAGTGCCAAAGCGCGGCGCTATCGCTATGTGATTTATAACGATCAAATTCGTCCCGCGCATATGGCCGAAGAGGTTACTTGGAATCATCGCCCGCTGGACGTTGATTTGATGCGCCGCGCCGCCGAGGAATTTGTCGGAACCCACGATTTTAGTGCGTTCCGGGCGCGCCAGTGTCAGGCTAAATCTCCGATCAAGACTATTCATCATTTACAGTTGCAAACCATTGGCAAGCTGATTGTGCTGGATATTCGCGCCAACGCGTTTCTGCATCATATGGTGCGCAATCTTGCTGGAGTGTTAATGACAATTGGTGCCGGTGAGCGGCCGGTTGAGTGGGCGCGCGAGGTGTTGGATGGCCGTGTGCGCCGCACCGGCGGAGTGACGGCACACCCTTTTGGCTTGTACTTGGTGCAGGTCGACTATGCGGCAGAGTTTGGCTTGCCGCAGCGCTATCTTGGTCCGCATTTTCTATCTGGGCTGGTCGATGTAATGGCCGATAGTGACTCAGTAAGCGTCGATAGCAGCGCTAGTGTGAGGTCTTAATAAAGTGGCAGTCGTGCGCAGCAAGATTTGTGGCATTACGCGTATTGAAGATGCGCTGCTGGCTATCGCCGCCGGCGCCGATGCCTTGGGCTTTGTGTTTTATCCGCCGAGCCCGCGTGCGGTAACTATTGCTCAGGCGCAGGCGATTATTGCCGCCTTGCCACCGTTTGTGACTACGGTTGGATTATTCGTTAATGCTGATCGACGTGAATTGAGTGAGCTTCTTAACGTAGTGCCGCTGGACTTGTTGCAGTTTCATGGCGATGAATCACCGGCAGACTGCGCTGGCTATTCACGTCCTTACATCAAAGCGTTACGAGTTAAACCCGGTGATGATGTCGCGCAACTGGCGGCACCGTACGCTCAGGCGTCGGGAATATTGCTCGACACTTTTGTGCTTGGCGTTCCAGGTGGGACAGGAGCCGCCTTCGATTGGTCGTTGGTGCCACGTCATTTCGCCAAGCCAATAATTCTTGCGGGTGGTTTGACCGAGCAAAATGTTTTCGCTGCAATCGAGCAAGTACAGCCTTATGCGGTGGACGTTAGCGGTGGTGTTGAGGCCGGTAAAGGTATCAAGGATGGTCTAAAGGTCGCGGCTTTTCTGCGCGAGGTGCGCCGCGCTTGTGGATGATTTTTAAGTTGCAAGGCTTGGCCCCGGCGCTCTAGTCGGGACTCCATGTGACCGCCAGTGATGCTTGGCCGTCCATCAAGCTGCAAACGTATTCGTTTCGGTCGCCATGACGTTAATGCTTAAGGTGGCTTAAATGACAGATTATTTAGGTTAAACGCTGGAGAGAGTGAGCATGAGTAACTGGTTGGTCGACAAGCTGATTCCCACCATCATGCGTTCTGAGGTGCAAAAAAGCTCAGTGCCCGAAGGTTTGTGGCACAAGTGCCCGTCATGTGAGGCCGTGCTCTATCGTCCTGAACTGCAAAAGACCTTGGATGTCTGCCCGAAATGCAATCACCACATGCGTATTGGTGCTCGTGCGCGCTTGGATATTTTCCTAGATGCTGATGGCCGTGAAGAGATCGCTGCGGAGCTTGAGCCGGTGGATCGGTTGAAGTTTCGCGATAGCAAAAAATACAAAGATCGTTTAGTTGCGGCACAAAAACAGACCGGCGAAAAAGACGCATTGATCGCCATGCGTGGCCAGTTGCTCGGTGTGCCGGTGGTGGCTTGCGCCTTTGAGTTTGGTTTTATGGGTGGCTCAATGGGCGCGATTGTGGGCGAGCGCTTTGTCCGAGCGGCTAATGTGGCGCTGGAAAAGGGCTGTCCGTTGATCTGTTTTGCCGCCTCTGGTGGCGCACGCATGCAAGAGGCGCTGATCTCACTGATGCAAATGGCCAAGACCTCGGCGGTGCTGGCACGTTTGCGCGAAGAGGGTGTGCCATTTATCTCGGTGTTGACTGACCCTGTGTATGGCGGGGTTTCGGCCAGTTTGGCCATGCTGGGCGACGTTATTGTCGCCGAACCGCGCGCATTAATTGGCTTTGCTGGGCCGCGAGTAATCGAACAAACGGTGCGGGAAAAGCTTCCGGAAGGTTTTCAGCGCAGTGAGTTTTTACTCGAGCATGGCGCTATCGACATGATTATTCATCGCGAAGAACTACGTCCACGCTTGGCGCGTTTGCTGGCGCAAATGCAGCACTTGCCCAGCCCTACGGCTGCGCTGGGCACGGTAGCGCTAACGGCAGCGACAGCCCAGGTATGACGCAGCGCTCGCTGGCCGATTGGCTGTGCTATCTGGAGCAGTTGCATCCATCGGCCATTGATATGGGCTTGCAGCGCGTTCAGCAAGTAGCTACTCAGCTTGGCTTGGGGCGCCCCGCGCCCTTGGTAATTACCGTTACAGGTACTAATGGTAAGGGCTCTACCTGCGCCTTTTTAGAGTCTTTATTGCTGGCGCAGGGCCTCAGTGTTGGGGTTTATAGCTCGCCGCATCTGTTGCGCTATAACGAGCGAGTGCGCATTGCCGGTGTTGATGCCAATGATGAGCAACTGTGCGAGGCCTTTGCTGAGCTTGAGCGGGCGCGCGCCGAGATTTCTTTGACCTATTTTGAGATGGGTACCTTGGCGGCCTTTTGGTTGTTTGAACGTGCCGCTCTGGATGTGGTGGTTCTTGAGGTTGGTTTGGGTGGTCGCTTAGATGCGGTCAATTTGATTGATGCAGATTTGTCGCTAATCACCAGCATTGGTCTGGATCATACCGACTGGCTGGGTGATACCCGTGAGTCAGTGGCCTTCGAAAAGGCCGGTATTTTACGGGCGGGTAGGCCCGCTTTATGTGGTGATCTGGATCCGCCAATGCCGTTGTTGCAGCGCGTGGCGGAGCTCGATTGCCCGTTCTTTTTACGTGCTCGTGACTATGATCTAACGGTTGATGGGCAGGTATGGCACTGGCGTGGCTTGAATGCAGCGGGTGCAGTGTTGCAGTTAGATAATTTGCCGCTGCTCGACTTGCCGCTGGAGAATGCCTCGTTAGCGGTGCAGGCCTACGCCTTGCTCGATTTGCCTTGGCAGCCTGAACGCATTGCTCAAGCCCTCGCAGCCACACGTGTGGTGGGTCGTTTGGATCGCCGGCAGCTGACATGGCAGGGTAAACCTCTGACGCTATTGCTGGATGTTGGGCATAATCCGCATGCCGCCGAGTATTTGGCTCAGTTGCTGGCGGCGCGCCCGTTAGGTGGTAAACGTTTGGCTGTGTTTGGCTTGTTGGCGGACAAAGACTTAACCGGTGTGCTTAAGGCGCTGCAGAATGAAATTAGCGATTGGGCAGTGGCTAATTTACCCAGCGAACGCTCGCGGTCGGCGTGTGAGCTAAAAGCGGCGCTGTTGAACTTGGGTGCGCAAGTCGAGTCTTACCCGGACGTTACGGTGGCGTTGCAGGCACAATGCACGCAGGCCACGGCTGAAGACGAAATTGTCGTGTTTGGATCTTTTTATTGCGTTGCACAAGCCCTTGAATGGTTGGCTAGTAGTTCGACGCTGGAGGCAGGTAATGGCTTTGCTGGATAGTGGGCTCAAGCAGCGAATTGTCGGCGCCTTAGTGCTGTTGGCATTAATGGTGATTTTTATCCCGATGCTACTGTCTCGCCAGGATGACTTGCAGCGGGTGGTTGTCGACGCTCCAGCCATGCCGCAGACGCCGAGCATGCCGCAGGTGGAGCTTGAGTCGATCAGTGTGCCGCAAGCGCAGCAATTGCCGGAGGAGCCGGTGCCAATGACCGATACTGAGTTGGCGGCGGCCGCGCCAGCAGTGACTGCGCCAGTAAAACCGTTAAAACCCACCGCTGGAGTGACGCCTGCCGTGGCGGTTAAGCCGCCCGTCGCTGAAGTGGTCGCGCCGGTGAGTCGTTTAGATGCGAATAGTTTGCCGATCAGTTGGTCGATCCAACTGGCTAGCTTGTCTAGTCGAAGTGGCGCAGAAAGCCTGCAAAATACCCTGCGTGCGGCTGGCTATAATGCCTATGTGCGCAATGTAGAGGGTATGAATCGGGTGTTTGTCGGTCCGGTAATTGAGCGCGCCGAAGCGGATCGGTTGCGTGATCAATTAACCCGTCAGCAAAAGCTAAATGGCTTTGTGGTGCGTTTTCAGCCGGAACGAGGCTAACGCGCGGCTTACCGTGAGGCCAGCGCTCTGTTAAAATCGTCGCCCGTTCCCGCATGCAGGCTTTGCAGTGCTACTTACTTGGGTTGATTGGGCGATTATCGCCATAATCGTTATCTCCTGCTTGATCAGCCTCAAGCGTGGCTTCGTTAAAGAGGCCCTGTCGCTGGTTACCTGGATTATCGCCGGCATGGTCGCCTGGATGTTCGGTGGCGCGCTTGCACAGCACCTCACCGAATTTATCGAAGTACCCT
Organism: Pseudomonadaceae bacterium; assembly: GCA_019745275.1. Taxonomy (GTDB): domain Bacteria; phylum Pseudomonadota; class Gammaproteobacteria; order Pseudomonadales; family Pseudomonadaceae; genus Aquipseudomonas. Next base: position 15,738 of record JAIETJ010000082.1, read on the forward strand.
CGGTACGCATTATTGCCGGCTGCGCCATCTTATTTGTGGCCACCTTGTTGGTTGGCGCATTGGTGAATTTCCTCATTAGTGAATTGGTCCGTGTCACCGGCTTGTCTGGCACCGATCGATTTTTAGGGATGGTTTTTGGCGGCGCCCGGGGTGCTTTGTTGATAGTGGTACTGACCGGCTTATTGAGCTTGGCACCGGTACAGCAAGATCCTTGGTGGCAGCAGTCGAGCTTGATCCCGCATTTTCTGATAGTGGCCGACTGGTCGAAAAACCTCATTGTAGGTTTGGCCGGCCAATGGCTCGTGAGTGGTTTGCCCGTGCCGAGTTAACAGCGTTTTTAGCCGGCATTGCTTAGCGATGCCAAGAATTAGTCAGTACTACTAGCAGGGGTTTCGTCACATGTGTGGCATCGTCGGTATCGTCGGTAAGTCGAACGTCAATCAGGCGCTGTATGACGCGCTTACCGTGCTCCAACACCGCGGCCAGGATGCTGCCGGGATCGTGACTAGCCATGGCGGCCGGTTGTTTTTGCGTAAGGACAACGGCTTGGTGCGTGACGTGTTTCATCAGCGTCATATGCAACGCTTGGTTGGTCATATGGGCATTGGCCATGTGCGCTATCCAACTGCCGGCAGTTCAAGCTCGGCCGAAGCTCAACCGTTTTACGTCAACTCGCCTTACGGCATTACGTTGGCGCACAACGGTAACCTGACCAATGTTGAACAGTTGGCTAAGGAGATCTACGAATCCGACCTGCGTCACGTCAACACCAACTCAGACTCCGAAGTGTTGCTCAACGTGTTTGCCCACGAGTTGGCGCAGCGCGGTAAGTTGCAGCCGACCGAAGATGATGTGTTTGCCGCCGTGGCTGATGTGCATCAGCGCTGTATTGGTGGCTATGCCGTGGTCGCGATGATTACCGGATACGGCATTGTCGGTTTTCGCGACCCGAATGGTATTCGCCCGATTGTGTTCGGTCAGCGTCACACTGACGAAGGCGTTGAATACATGATCGCCTCCGAAAGCGTCTCGCTGGACGTACTCGGCTTTACCTTGATCCGCGATCTGGCTCCGGGTGAGGCGGTGTATATCACCAACGACGGCAAGTTAACGACCCGTCAGTGCGCGGAAAAAACCTTCTATTCGCCCTGCATTTTCGAATACGTCTACCTGGCTCGCCCTGACTCGATCATGGACGGCGTTTCGGTCTACAACGCGCGTTTGCGCATGGGCGAGAAACTAGCCGAGAAGATTCTCCGCGAGCGCCCGGAGCATGATATCGACGTGGTGATTCCGATTCCCGATACCAGCCGCACCTCGGCACTGGAGTTGGCTAATCATCTAGGTGTGAAGTTTCGCGAAGGTTTTGTTAAAAATCGCTATATCGGACGCACCTTTATCATGCCCGGCCAAGCGGCCCGTAAGAAGTCGGTACGGCAAAAGCTGAACGCCATTGAGCAAGAGTTTCGCGGTAAAAACGTGATGCTGGTGGATGACTCGATTGTGCGCGGCACCACCTGCAAGCAGATCATTCAGATGGCCCGCGAGGCGGGTGCGAAGAATGTCTACTTCTGCTCTGCCGCGCCGGCGGTGCGTTACCCGAACGTTTACGGCATCGATATGCCGAGCGCGCACGAGTTAATCGCGCACAACCGTAGCACCGAAGAAGTGGCTGAGTTGATTGGTGCTGATTGGCTGGTCTATCAGGATCTGGCTGACTTGGTGGTGTCCGTGAGTGAAAGTAATCCGGCCCTGCAAGGCTTTGATAACTCGGTATTCAATGGTGAGTACGTCACTGGCGATATTGATGCGGCCTATCTGCAGAAAATCGAGCAGGCGCGTAACGACGTATCCAAGGTCAAGTCCAGTGCGGTTAGCGCCATCATTGACCTGTACAACAATTAATCGACTGAGAAACTGAGGGGCAGGGCATGACGCAAGATTGGGATGCTGGCAGATTAGACAGCGATCTTGAGGGCGTAGCCTTCGATACCTTGGCGGTCCGCGCTGGGCAGCATCGCTCGCCGGAAGGTGAGCATGGTGATGCGCTGTTCTTGACCTCAAGTTACGTCTACCGGTCTGCCGCAGAAGCGGCGGCGCGGTTTTCTGGCGAGGTGCCGGGGAATGTCTACTCGCGCTACACCAATCCTACCGTGCGCACCTTTGAGCAGCGCATTGCTGCGCTCGAGGGTGCCGAACAGGCGGTTGCCACCGCCTCCGGGATGGCGGCGATACTCGCATGCGTGATGAGCCTGTGCAGTACTGGTGATCATATTCTGGTGTCGCGCAGCGTGTTTGGCGCCACCGTTACGCTGTTTGAAAAGTACTTCAAGCGTTTCGGTATTCAGGTTGATTATGTGCCGCTGACCGATCTTAATGCCTGGCAGAAGGCGTTTAAGCCCAATACAAAATTGCTGTTTGTCGAGTCGCCGTCCAATCCGCTGGCTGAGTTGGTGGATATTGCGGCATTGGCCGATATTGCTCATGCACACTCTGCGCAGTTGATTGTCGACAACTGTTTCTGCACGCCAGTGCTGCAAAAGCCTTTGGCCTTGGGTGCGGATATCGTTATCCACTCGGCGACCAAGTTTATCGACGGCCAAGGGCGTTGCCTGGGTGGTGTGGTAGCGGGTCGAGCTGCGCAGATGGCTGACGTGGTGGGTTTTTTGCGCACGGCTGGTCCAACCTTGAGCCCGTTTAATGCGTGGGTGTTCCTTAAGGGGTTAGAGACTCTGCGCTTGCGCATGCAGGCTCATTGCGCCAGCGCGCAAGCGCTGGCTGAGTGGCTTGAGCAGCAGTCGCAGGTGACCAAGGTGTATTACGCTGGCTTGCCAAGTCATCCGCAGCACGAGTTAGCCAAGCGCCAGCAAAGCGGTTTCGGCGCGGTGGTGAGCTTTGAAGTGGCTGGCGGTAAAGAGGCAGCCTGGCGTTTTATTGATGCCACGCGGCTGATTTCGATCACTGCCAATCTGGGCGACAGCAAAACCACCATTACCCATCCAGCGACGACTACGCACGGACGTTTATCGGTGGAGGATCGTGCCGCTGCAGGTATTCGTGACAGCCTGATTCGTTTGGCCATTGGCCTGGAAGATGTGGTTGATCTGCAGGCTGATCTGGCTCGTGGTTTAGCGGCCCTGTAAATTCGTTTGAGTTATTGCTGCACACGGTTCGATCCAAGTCATAACGTCTTGGATTTTGCTCATAAGGCATCGGTAAGAGCCTTGTGGGTGGTTTGAGAATTTCTCTGTTTTTAGAAAAACTTCAAGCAGGGTATTGACTTAGCATCGCCCTATGGGTAAATTGCACACCTCGCGAGACACTGGGTGATTAGCTCAGCTGGGAGAGCAGCTGCCTTACAAGCAGCGGGTCGGCGGTTCGATCCCGTCATCACCCACCAGTTTCTCA
>JAIETJ010000104.1 GCA_019745275.1 Pseudomonadaceae bacterium
ATGAGCCATACCGCCTTGATCGAAGCGCTGCAGACCCTGGTTGAACCCGGCAAAGTGTTGACCGACGCCGACTCCCTTGCCACCTACGGTAAAGACTGGACCAAGCACTTTGCCCCAGCACCGCTGGCCATCGTCTTTCCGAAGACCACTGAGCAGGTGCAGGCGATCGTCCGTTGGGCCAATCAGCATAAGGTCGCGCTGGTGCCCTCTGGCGGGCGCACTGGGTTATCCGCCGGTGCCGTGGCGGCCAATGGCGAAGTGGTGGTGTCGTTCGACTACATGAATCAAATTCTCACCTTCAACGAATTTGACCGCACTGTGGTGTGCCAAGCTGGGGTTATCACCCAGCAGTTACAAGCCTTCGCCGAAGAGCAAGGCCTGTATTACCCGGTGGATTTCGCCTCCAGCGGTTCCAGCCAAATTGGCGGCAATATCGGCACCAATGCCGGCGGTATCAAAGTAATTCGCTACGGTATGACCCGTAACTGGGTGGCTGGTATGAAGGTGGTGACCGGCGCCGGCGATATTCTGGAGCTGAACAAGGACCTGATCAAAAACGCCACCGGCTACGACATGCGCCAGCTGTTTATCGGCGCCGAAGGCACCCTAGGTTTCGTGGTTGAGGCGACCATGCGCCTCGAACGTACGCCGAAGAACCTCACCGCGATGGTGCTTGGCACCCCGGACTTCGACTCGATCATGCCGGTGCTGCACGCTTTTCAAGGCAAGCTCGACCTGACTGCTTTTGAGTTTTTCTCCGACAAAGCGTTGGCAAAAATTCTCGCCCGAGGTGATGTGCCTGCACCGTTTGAGTCGGAGTGCCCGTTCTATGCACTGCTGGAGTTTGAAGCCAGCACTGAAGAAGTGGCTAATGAAGCGCTGGCGCTCTTTGAGCATTGCGTCGAGCAGGGTTGGGTGGTCGACGGGGTGATGAGCCAAAGCGAGCAGCAGCTGCAAAACTTGTGGAAGCTGCGCGAGTACATCTCCGAAACCATCAGCCACTGGACGCCGTACAAAAACGACATCTCGGTCACCGTTAGCCAAGTGCCGGCGTTCCTGCATGACATCGACGCCATTGTCGAAGCCAACTACCCGGATTTTGAAGTGATCTGGTTCGGCCATATCGGCGACGGCAATCTGCACCTGAATATCCTCAAACCCGAGAACCTCAGCAAAGATGAGTTCTTCGCCAAATGCGCCACGGTGAATAAGTGGGTGTTTGAGACGGTACAGAAGTACAACGGCTCGATCTCCGCCGAACACGGCGTGGGCATGACCAAGCGCGACTACCTGCACTACAGCCGCTCGGAAGCCGAGATCGGTTATATGAAGGCGATCAAGGCGGTGTTTGACCCGAACAACATTATGAATCCCGGCAAAATCTTCCCGGTTTAAAGCTGCTGCGCTCGCCCTGGCGTTGTTGGCGGAACCGTGAAAAATGCTCATTGGCTAGAGCCAACTCCGCTTTTTCCCGGTTCCGCCGCCTAGCCAGGCCTTCGCTCGCGACGCTTTAAAGGTGCTTCGTAATGGAGATTGGTAGGGCGGGTGCAACCCGCCGTTGCACTCTCCGGCGCAGCACACCTTTACCGTCTATTTACCGCCCACCGGGTTGCACCCGGCCTACGAAATTACGGATTGCCCTATGAGCTACCAACACCACTATATCGACGGCACGCGCATTCACTTTCCGCTGGGCAAGGTGGTGTGCGTGGGGCGTAACTACGCCGAACACGCCAAAGAGCTGAATAATCCTGTGCCGACCGAGCCGCTGCTGTTTATCAAACCGGGCAGCTGCGTGGTGCCGATGGATGGCAGTTTCAGCATCCCTAATGATGAACGCGGCGCGGTGCATTACGAGGCGGAAATTGCCGTGCTGATCGGCAAACCACTGTCGCGCAAACCGAGCGTCGAGGAGGTGCTGGATGCGATCTCTGGCTTTGCGCCGTCGCTTGATCTGACCCTGCGTGAGTTGCAAGACAAGCTCAAGGCCAAGGCCTATCCGTGGGAAACCGCTAAGTCGTTTGACGGTGCCTGTGTGCTGGCGCCTTTTGTGCCGGCTGGTGCAGTGGACGATTTGACCGATCTGGGTATTCGCCTGAGCCTCAATGGTCAGTTGCGCCAAGACGGCAACAGCCGCGACATGCTTAACCCGATAGTGCCGCTGATTCAGCATATCTGCGGGCATTTCAGCCTGCAGGCGGGCGATGTGATTCTCACCGGCACCCCGGTTGGCGTCGGCCCGCTTAAAAGCGGTGATCAGCTGCTGCTGGAGTTGGTCGGTCACCCCGGCTTTACCAGTCGGGTGCTGTAGTTGTTGTTACTGGGTTTCTTGCGCGGTTAGTCTGTGCATTAACCCTTTTTTCACAGACGGTAGGTTATTTTGCCGCGTATTTACTACTGTGGTTGGCTATGGAATGGCCATGTAGCGCTGCACATGAGCCTTTTATGTCCCTAATATTACGTCTGCGTAACCTCGTTATTGTTGTTCTGTTGTTGGCGGCTGCCTGTGTGCATTTGCTGCGTCTAGACACTCGTGCGCTGCTCTGGCTGCAAGAGTCGAGTGTTAGTGCCGAGCAGCGAGCGGACGAATTGTGGTTGCCCGGTTATCGTGCGGTGCTGCAGGTTGCCGTGCCGGGCTTTGAGCAAGAAGAGTTTTCTGACCTCAGCTATAACCCGGCCAGTAATACCCTGTTCACCGTTAGCGGCAAGCAGCCGTTGCTGATCGAACTGTCGGTTGAGGGCAAGCTGTTACGCAGTATTCCAGTTATCGGTGCCGCTAATTTAGAAGGCGTGGCGGTGATGGAAGATGGTTATCTAGCCTTGACGGATGAGCGTCAGCAAAACCTGACGATTTTTCACGTGGATAGCAGCACCCGTACGCTGAATACGGCGCAGGCCGCACAGCAAATTGCGCTGCCACCCACGCAAGACGCTAATAAAGGCTATGAAGGCTTGGCCTGGGACAAACCTAATCAGCGTTTATTGCTGGGCAAAGAGAAGTATCCGCCGCAACTGTTCAGCCTGGCTGCGGATGGCCATAAGGTTACGGGTGAACTCCAGGCGCTGGCTGATTTAGGCAATATCATTGGCGATCTATCAGGTTTGAGCGTTGATCCGCGCAGTGGTCAAATTTTGGCGTTGTCGCAGCAGTCGCACTTGTTGCTGGCACTGAACGGTCAGTACCAGCCGCGCAATTTTATCGCCTTACTGCGTGGTCTGAACGGTTTGGAGCATTACATCCCGCAGGCCGAAGGTGTGGCTATGGATGCGCTGGGTAATCTCTATATGGTCAGCGAGCACAACTTGTTTTATGTCTTTCAGCGTCCGTCGCAGTCCCAGTAGCGGCCCATTAAGCAGGCGCCTTGGCTAGGCCGTTAGCCGCGGCTTGATCTATACGCGGCTGTGCTGTGTTATTACTGCCGACTTTAGCGGTGGAATTTCAGCATGTTCGGTGGCTCTAAAAAACGCCTTTTTCTCGCTCTAATGCTGCTGTTGCTGACGGCCATGACCTTGGCCGGCGCGCAGTACCTGCGCTTGTTCGAGCGTGGTTGGTTTAACCTGCAAGAGTGGCGGCACGCTGCGCAGTGGCGCGAGCGCTCGTTGTGGCTGCCCGACTACCGCGTCGATATCGAAGCGCTGCCGATTGTCGGCTTAGGTGACAACCTCTCGGCGCTGAGCTTTGACCCAGACCGGCGCACGTTGTTTGCGGTAACCAATAAGAACGCCGAGTTGCTCGAACTGTCGCTGGACGGTGTGTTGCTGCGGCGTATTCCATTGACCGGCTTTGGCGATGCCGAGGCGGTGGAATACATCAGCCCAGGCCTCTATGTGATCAGCGATGAGCGCGCCCTGCGTTTGTTTAAAGTGCATGTGGACAGCAATACCCGCTGGTTGGATGCGGCCGACAGTGAACAACTGTCGCTGAGTATTGGCGGGGGCGATAACAAGGGTTTTGAAGGCTTGGCTTACGACCGCGCAGGGCAGCGCTTATTTGTCGCCAAAGAGCGCAAGCCCTTACGGATTCTACAAGTCTCGGGCTTTGCCCAGCAGAACACTGCCCAGCCGTTCGCCATGCATGTGCAGGGGAATCCGGCGCGTGATCGAGGCTTGTTCGTGACCGACTTATCCAGCCTGGAGTTCGATCAGCGCAACGGTCATTTGTTGCTGCTGTCGGATGAGTCGCGGCTGGTGTTGGAGCTGGATAAAGATGGCAAGCCGATCAGCAGCTTGTCGCTGCTGGCCGGTATGCACGGTCTTCAACGCAGCGTGCCGCAAGCGGAGGGGCTGGCGCTGGATGATCAGGGCGGCCTGTATATCGTCAGCGAGCCCAACTTGTTTTATCGCTTCAAAAAACCCGCTCAGCCTTAGTCGCCGCTCGCCTATGGCCGATCAACGCGCAGGCGCTTCCAGCGTTTAGCGCTTAAGGGTTTTAACCCCATCGCTGGTGCCCAGCAGCAGTAAATCCGCTGGGCGGGCGGCGAACAGACCGTTGCAAACTACGCCGACGATGGCGTTGATTTGCTGCTCAAGTTCCGCCGGGTTAACGATCGACAGATTAAACACGTCAATGATGATATTGCCGTTGTCGGTCACCACGCCGTCGCGGTACACCGGGTCGCCACCGAGTTTCACTAACTGGCGGGCCACATGGCTGCGGGCCATCGGGATCACTTCCACCGGCAGCGGGAACTCGCCCAGCACCGGCACCAGCTTGCTGGCGTCGGCAATGCAGATAAAAGTCTTGGCCACTGCCGCGACGATTTTCTCGCGGGTCAGGGCTGCGCCGCCGCCTTTGATCAGGTTCAGGTGCTCGTCGCTTTCATCGCAGCCGTCGACATAAAACTCCAGATCGCTGGTGCTGTTCAGGTCATACACTGGAATGCCGTGGGCTTTCAGGCGGGCGGCGGTGGCATCCGAGCTGGCCACGGCACCGTCAAAGTCCATTTTGTGCAGGGCTAGCGCGTCGATAAAACAGTTGGCGGTGGAGCCAGTGCCAACGCCGATGATGCTTTTTTGATCCAGTTGTGGCCGGATAAAATCCATCGCCGCTTGCGCCACGGCTTGCTTGAGTTGGTCTTGAGTCATGCGGCACCGTGTGCGAAAAATGAGGGCAGGGTCGCGATTATAGCCGCTAGGCGTGCGGGTTGCTGCGCCTAACTCGGTTGAATAACGGCCACAGGCTGCCGCGCTGGGCGTGACCTGCGTTAGACTCGCAGGCCTTAATCGTCAATATCAGCCAGAGCCAAGCCGATGCTCGAACAGTACGTGAAAAAGATCCTCACCTCGCGCGTCTACGACGTGGCGGCAGAAACCCCGTTGCAGCCTGCGCGGCAGCTCTCCGAGCGCACCGGCAATCAGATTTTGCTCAAGCGTGAAGACTTGCAGCCGGTGTACTCGTTCAAAATTCGCGGCGCGTACAACAAGTTGGCGCAGCTCTCGGCTGAGGAGTTGGCGCGTGGCGTGGTCACCGCTTCGGCCGGTAACCATGCGCAAGGGCTGGCGCTGGCGGCTAAGCATTTGGGGGTGAAAGCCACCATCGTGATGCCCAAGACCACCCCGGAAATCAAGGTCAATGGCGTACGCTCACGCGGCGGTAAGGTCGTGCTGCACGGCGACAGCTTCCCAGAGGCGCTGGCCCATTCACTGAAACTGGTGGACGAAAAGGGCTACGTGTATGTGCACCCGTATGACGACCCCGACACCATCGCCGGCCAAGGTACGGTGGCCATGGAGATTCTCCGTCAGCAGCCCGGCCAGTTGGACGCGATCTTCGTGCCGGTCGGTGGCGGCGGACTGATTGCCGGCATCGCCGCTTACGTCAAATACCTGCGCCCGGAGATCAAGGTCATCGGCGTCGAACCGGATGACTCCAATTGCCTGCAAGCGGCCATGCTCGCCGGTGAGCGGGTGGTCTTGAGCCAAGTGGGCTTGTTCGCCGACGGCGTGGCGGTGGCGCAAATTGGCAAGTACACCTTCGACATCTGCAAAGACTATGTGGATGAGGTGATCACCGTTAGCACCGATGAAATCTGCGCGGCGATCAAAGACATCTACGACGACACCCGCTCGATCACTGAGCCCGCTGGCGCCCTGAGCGTGGCCGGAATCAAGAAGTACGTCGAGCGCGAGGGCTGCAGCGGCAAGGTGCTGGTTGGTATCGACTCGGGTGCCAACGTCAACTTTGACCGTTTGCGGCACGTTGCTGAGCGCGCCGAGCTGGGCGAGAAGCGCGAGGCGATCATCGCGGTGACCATTCCCGAGCGGCCGGGCAGTTTCAAGACCTTTTGCGAGGCGCTGGGCAAGCGGCAGATCACCGAGTTCAACTATCGCTTTAACACCAACAGCGAGGCGCACATTTTCGTTGGCGTGCAAACTCATCCGGATACCGATCCGCGTGCGGCGCTGGTCAGCGGCCTGCGCGAGCAGGGTTTTCCGGTGTTGGATTTAACCGATAACGAGCTGGCCAAATTGCACATTCGGCATATGGTCGGCGGTCACGCGGCGGCGGTGCCGGATGAAGTGGTGTTTCGCTTCGAGTTCCCCGAGCGGCCGGGCGCGCTGTTTAACTTCCTGCACAAACTTGGCGGGCGCTGGAATATCTCGATGTTCCACTACCGTAACCACGGCGCGGCCGATGGTCGGGTGCTGGCGGCGTTGCAGGTGCCGGAGCACGAGCGGCATCTGATCCCGGCGGCGCTAGATGCCATCGGTTATCCCTATTGGGATGAAAGCAATAACCTGGCTTATCGGCTGTTTCTTGGCTGACACACACATGGCGGGCAACGCTGCGCGGTTGCCCGGCCTACATCTTTACACCTCATGCAGCACCGAACTGGAACCTAGCCCATGGAAAATTATCAGCTACTAAAAATCGCCCACAGCCTGCCGGCCATTCTGGTCTTCGTCGGTGTGCTGGTGCATGTTTTGATGCTCTGGAAGGCCGCCCGCAGTGGCGATGCCGTTGTGCTGCAGCGCAAGCTGCGGCGCACCCGAATGATCAGTTTACCGTTGCTCGGCGTGCTCGCCCTGACTTTGCCAGTCACCGGCTGGTGTTTGGTGAATGGCGTCGGCTGGCCGCTCGGGCAGCTGTGGTTGCTGCTTAGTTCCGGTTTGTATGTGTTGCTGATGCTGGTCGGCCTGTTGTTGGCGGGCCGGCTGAGCGCCTGGCAGGCTCTTGGCGCCACCCCTGCGCCGGTCCGGCTGCTGCGTTTCACCGCTGTTTATGGTGCATTGCTGGTGCTGCTGTTGCTGGCAATTCTCGGCCTGATGGGCGCTAAGCCGGCATGATCGAGCGGTTGCTGAGTGTGGCGATCACCTCAGGTGCGCACCGGTGAGCTGGTATTTGCTGCTAAAAACCCTGCATATCCTTTCCTCCACGCTGCTATTTGGCACCGGCTTAGGCTCGGCGTATTACGCGTTGCGGGCTTGGCGCAGTGGCGAACTGTTGGTGATTGCCACGACTTTTCGCCATTTAGTCACGGCGGATTGGCTGTTTATCGCCAGCACCGCGCTGTTGCAGCCGATTACGGGTGTGGCCTTAGCCTATGTGGCCGGCTGGCCGCTGAATCAGTTGTGGTTGGTGTGGGCTATGGGCCTGTTTGTGCTGGCCGGGCTGTGTTGGTTGCCGGTGCTCTGGCTGCAAATTCGCGTGCGCGACATGGCTGTGCAGGCGCTGGCCACAGGTACGCCAATGCCGGCGCTGGCCAGCCGTTATATGCGCTATTGGTTCGCCCTCGGCTGCCCGGCCTTTATCGCCTTTATTGCTATTTTCTGGCTGATGGTGGCCAAGCCGATGCAGTAGTGTGCGTCTATAGCTGTGCGCCCAAGTTGCTTTAACGCCGCGGCGCACCGCCTTAACGCAGGGAAATAACCGGCCAGCCGCGTAGTTCAGCTTCGGCCTGCAGGCGTGGGTCGGGGTCTACCGCGATGGGCCGGCTGACTTGCTCGAGTAGCGGCAGGTCATTCATCGAGTCGCTGTAGAAGCTACTGCCGTCCAGCGACAGGCCGGTCTCGCCCAACCAGCGATTTAAGCGGGTGACCTTGCCTTCTTTAAAGCACGGCACGTCGGTGGTGCGCCCGGTGTAGCGGCCGGCGCTCATTTCACATTCGGTGGCCAGCAGGGTCTCAACCCCCAAGCGCTCGGCAATCGGCCCGGTGACGAAGCGGTTGGTAGCGGTGATGATGAGCAGTTTGTCACCCGCTTCACGGTGCTCGGCCAGCAGCGCTTCGCCCTTGGCGAGGATGATCGGCTCGATGCAGTCGCGCATAAACTCGCGGTGCCACTGCTCAAGCTGGGCCATCTGACTGCGGCCGAGAATTTCCAAGCTGAAGTTCAGGTAGTCGCTGATGTTCAGGCGGCCGGCTAAGTAATCTTGGTAAAAGTCATCGTTGCGGGCTTTGTACGCCACGCCGTCGAGAATCCCGCGTTCGCACAGGTAATCACCCCAGGCGTGATCGCTGTCGCCAGCCAGAAGCGTGTTATCGAGATCGAACAGAGCTAAACGCACGGGCGCTACCTTGTTAAGGCCAAAAAATGCCGTCCAGAATAACCACTTTTGTGCTCTCTGCCCAATGTTGCACGCCCCGCGTTTGCCGCCGTTGCAGCCTTTGTGGAACAATGCCAAAACATGTGTTTATAAGGTTGCGTGCCGTGATTGATTGCGATGGTTATCGGCCTAATGTCGGCATTATTCTGACTAATGATGTGGGTCAGGTGCTCTGGGCTCGGCGGGTTAATCAAGACGCTTGGCAGTTTCCGCAAGGCGGAATTAATGACGGTGAAACGCCCGAACAGGCACTTTTTCGTGAATTAAATGAAGAAGTTGGACTCGAAGAGCAGGATGTGAAAATTATCGCCTGCACGCGGGGCTGGTTGCGTTATCGTCTACCTCAGCGGTTGGTGCGCACCCATAGTCAACCGCTGTGCATCGGCCAGAAACAAAAGTGGTTTATGTTGCGCTTACTCTCTAATGAGCAGCGGGTGCGCATGGACCTGACCCCCAAGCCGGAGTTCGACGGTTGGCGTTGGGTTAGTTATTGGTATCCGTTGGATCAAGTAGTGACATTTAAGCGCGAGGTTTACCGTCGCGCCCTTAAGGAATTAGCGCCGCGCTTGTTGGCGCGCGACTAAGCACGGAGAACCGCTTTGAGCATGCTCGGTACGCTGCGCCGGATCGTCCAGGAAGTTAACGCCGCTAAGGATCTTAAAGCGGCGCTGACGATCATCGTCCAGCGTGTCAAAGAAGCCATGGGCAGCCATGTTTGCTCGGTGTATTTGCTCGATCCGGAAACCAACCGTTTCGTGTTGATGGCCACCGACGGCTTGAATAAGCGCTCGATTGGCAAGGTCAGCATGGCCGCCAATGAGGGTTTGGTCGGTCTGGTCGGCACCCGTGAAGAACCGCTCAATCTGCAAAACGCCGCCGATCACCCGCGTTATCGCTACTTTGCCGAAACCGGCGAGGAACGTTACGCCTCCTTTCTTGGCGCGCCGATCATCCACCACCGGCGGGTGATGGGCGTGCTGGTGATTCAGCAGAAAGAAAATCGCCAATTCGATGAGGGCGAGGAAGCCTTCCTCGTGACCATGAGTGCGCAGTTGGCTGGGGTTATTGCCCACGCCGAGGCTACTGGTTCGATTCGTGGTCTGGGTAAGCAAGGTAAGGGCGTTCAAGAAGCCCGGTTCGTTGGCGTGCAGGGCTCGTCCGGGGTGGCGGTGGGTACCGCGCTGGTGCGTTTACCTCCGGCTGATCTGGAGGTGGTGCCGGACAAACAAATTGCCGATATCGACGCCGAGCAGGCACTGTTTCAAGTCGCGCTAGAGGCTGTGCGGGCTGATATGCGCGCGCTGTCGAGCAAGCTGGCGACCCAATTGCGGCCGGAAGAGCTGGCCCTCTTTGATGTCTATCTGATGATGCTCGAAGACGCCGCGCTGGCCGGTGAGATCACCCGGGTGATCGCCACCGGGCAATGGGCGCAAGGCGCCTTGCGTCAGGTCGTGAGCGAGCACGTTAAGCGCTTTGAATTGATGGACGACGCCTATCTGCGTGAGCGGGCGTCGGACGTTAAGGACCTCGGCCGGCGCTTGTTGGCCTATCTGCAAGAGGCTCGCGAAGAAGCCCGGGTGTACCCGGATAACACCATTCTGGTCAGTGAAGAGCTGACCCCAGCCATGCTCGGCGAAGTGCCAGAAGGCAAGCTGGTTGGGTTGGTCTCGGTACTCGGCTCGGGTAACTCGCACGTGGCGATTTTCGCCCGTGCCATGGGTATCCCGACCGTAATGGGGGTGGTCGATCTACCTTACTCGAAGATCGACGGCATTCAGCTGGTGGTCGATGGCTATCACGGCGAGGTCTTTACTAACCCGTCGGCCGATTTGTGCGCGCAGTACCGTGCGGTAGTCGAAGAAGAACGGCAGCTGTTTAAAGGTCTCGAGGCGTTGCGCAGCTTACCGTGTGAAACCCTCGACGGCCATCGTATGCCGTTGTGGGTCAATACCGGCTTGCTCGCCGACGTGGCACGCGCCCAAGAGCGCGGCGCCGAGGGCGTTGGCCTGTATCGCAGCGAAGTGCCGTTTATGATGAACGAGCGCTTCCCCAGCGAAAAAGAACAGCTAAAAATTTACCGTGAGCAACTGCTCGCCTTTCATCCACTGCCGGTGACCATGCGCAGTCTGGATATTGGCGGCGACAAAGCCCTGCCGTATTTCCCGATCAAGGAAGAAAACCCCTTCCTTGGCTGGCGCGGCATTCGGGTGACCCTCGACCACCCGGAGATTTTCCTGGTGCAGACGCGGGCCATGCTTAAAGCCAGTGAAGGCCTGAATAACCTGCGTATTTTGCTGCCGATGATTTCCGGCACTCATGAGCTGGAAGAGGCCCTGCACCTGATCCACCGCGCTTGGGGCGAGGTGCGTGATGAGGGCGTGGATATTCCCTTGCCGCCTATTGGGGTGATGATCGAAGTGCCGGCGGCGGTTTATCAGGTGCGCGAATTGGCCCGGCAGGTGGATTTCTTGTCGGTCGGTTCGAATGACCTAACGCAATACCTGCTGGCCGTGGACCGTAACAATCCCCGGGTGGCCGACCTCTATGACTTCCTCCATCCCGCCGTGCTGCACGCACTAAAGCTGGTGGTCGATGGCGCCCATGCCGAAGGCAAGCCGGTGAGCATCTGCGGCGAGATGGCCGGCGATCCGTCGGCGGCGGTACTGCTGATGGCGCTGGGCTTTGACAGCCTGTCGATGAACGCCACCAACTTGCCGAAAGTGAAGTGGTTGCTACGCCAGATCAGCCTCAGCAAGGCCCGCGAGTTGCTGGCGCAAATCATGCGCATCGATAATCCGCACGTGATTCACAGCACCCTCGACCTGACCTTGCGTAACTTAGGCCTGGGCCGAGTGATCAATCCGGCGGCGACTATTCAGTCGTGAGTTTGCCGCTGCAAGCGCTGGCGCAACTGCGCTTAGCCGCCGCCAGTGCGCTGGTGTGCCGTGGCGATGAGTTGCTGGTGCTGGCCGACGATGAGCTGGTGCTGCAGCGTTACTCTGACGATGGTCGCTACCTTGGCCAGCAGGTCTTGCTGGCTGGCACCTTGCCAGCCGATCCCGCCGCCCGCAAGCAACAAAAGCCCGATTTCGAAATGCTCTGCCAGTTAGCCGATGGGCGTTTGTTGGCGCTGGGCTCGGGCTCCACTGCCGAGCGTCGGCGCGGCGTGCTGTGCCAGGCCGGCAGCGCCCAGTTGATTGATCTCAGTAGCTTGTACCTGGCGATCGAGGCGCGGCTCACGGGCCTTAATTTGGAGGGCGCGGTGGTGCAGGGTGAGCAATTATTGCTGGCCCAGCGCGGCAATCACGCCGGTAGCGTGAATGCGCTGATTAGCCTCGATCTGGCCTGCGTGCTTAGCCAGCTTGCCGCGGCTAGTCTTGGGCCGGAGAGTCTGCGCAGTATCACACCGATCGATTTGGGTGCATTGCGGGGCGTGCCGCTGAGCTTTACCGATTTGTGCGTGGCCAACGATGGTCGTCTGCTGTTTAGCGCCGCCGCCGAAGATACCGACTCCAGTTACTTCGATGGCGCCTGCGCCGGCAGCGTCCTAGGTTGCTTGGTCGATGGTCAGGTGCAGGCGCTGTGGCCGCTGGCCGGGCAGGCAAAAATCGAAGGCCTGTGCATGCTTGCCGATGGCAGCTTGCGGCTGGTTAATGACCCGGATGATCGCAGCGCCCAGTCAACGCTGTATCGCCTTGAACTGCCTATTTAGGCGCATCCAGCACTAAGCGCGTCTCACCCAGCGCCACCCCGTTGGGGCCAAAGCTACGTTCAATCAACAGGCGTGCACCATTGGCCTGTACTTTCAGCACGGTGCTGGCGCGGGTGCCATATGCGTTGCTGGAGATAAACGCGCTCGACAGCAAGCGCTCGAACTCCAGCGCGATGCCGGTTTGCGGCAGGTCGGCATCGGCGGCGATGTGCCGGTCGGTCAGCAGGCTAAATAAGGCCTCTTCGTGCTCGCTGGCGAGCGCCTCGGCCAGTGCGTTTTTGGCTCGTAACAGCTTGGGCCAGGGCGTGTCGAGGCTGGCGTTAGACATGCCGTAGACGCCGGGCGCCAGTTGTTGTGGTGCGCCGCTGCGCGGGTTGTAGTGCCAGAGTTGCTCGGCGTTACCCAGCAGCAGATTAAAGCCGCTGAATTGCTTGGCGTGGCCTTGCAGCTCGGCGAGAAACTCGGCCGGCGACAATTGACTGCGCAGAAAGCCTGCTGGCAGCTCACCCCGCGAGCGAGCGCCCTCGGCTTGCGTTGGGTCGCGCAAATTGGTCAGCGCGGCGAAGCGCCCCTGTGGCCCCACGCCCAGCCAAGTGCCGCCGGCCAGCAGGTCGCGTCCGGCATAGATGCCCGGCTGATCGTCCCAATGTGCTAGCGGCAAGCTTGGCCGCGGGTAAAATTCATCGCGGTTCGCCGCTACCAGCAAGGGCAACGCATGGCCGGGGCGCCAAGCAAATACGATTAGGCACATGCTGTTAGCTGCTTAGCCGTGCACGTACACCCACATCATCGAGTTCTGCGCCGACATGCAGGCGAACTCGACGGGCACCGCAGCCCATCCCCAGTTCCAGCAGAATACGTTCCTCGATCATGCTTAGACCTCCTTCCAATCGCTCCAAGGGCTGGATCAGCAGGCTCGGCGGGAGGGTTAACCAGCGGCGTGGTTGTAGCCTGCTTAGCGCCTGTTTTAGAACCTGCTGAGCGGCGGAAAAATCGGCCACCAACAGTCGGACATTGCTGAATGCGGGCACTGCCTGCAACTCAAATTCTCGGCCGCTTTCCAGATGGCGCAGGTGCAGATGGTCGCAGCTCAGTTTTAGGTAGTAGGTATCGCGCATGTGGGTATTCCGACGAGGACTTACGCCACTCTACGGAATGCGCGGCGGTTGTTCCATCTGGCTGTGGTGGAGGCGACCGCCGCCATCCGTTACCATGCGTGCTCGTTTTGGAGGCTCGATGGACGTTTTGCACTATCTGCTGCTGTATTTACTGCTGGGCGGTTGCGCCGGAGTGTTGGCCGGGCTGTTCGGGGTTGGCGGCGGTATCGTCATAGTGCCGGTGCTGGTGTTTAGCTTTGGCGCCCAAGGCTTTGCCCCAGAGGTGCTAACCCATTTGGCGGTCGGCACCTCGTTGGCGACGATTATTTTTACCTCGATCAATGCGGTGCTCGAGCACCAGCGCAAAGGTGCGGTGCGCTGGGAGTTGGTGCGCTGGATGACCTTGGGGATTCTGCTCGGTGCCGGTTTTGGCGCACTCACCGCCGCCGCCATCAAAGGCCCGCAGTTGCAACAAATCATCGGCATCTTTGCCTTGCTGATCGCCGTGCAAATGGCCTTGGAGCTAAAACCTAAGGCCAGCGCCGGGGTGCCGGGCAAGCCCGGCTTGACCTTGGCCGGGTTGGTGATCGGCTGGGCTTCGGCAATTTTTGGTATCGGTGGTGGCTCGCTCAGCGTGCCGTTTTTAACCTGGCGCAGCGTGCCGATGCAGCACGCCGTGGCAACTTCCTCGGCCTGCGGTTTGCCGATCGCCGCCGCCAGCGCGCTGAGTTTTATGCTGTTGGGTTGGGACAATCCGCAGCTGCCCGAGTGGTCGTTGGGCTTTATTTATTTGCCGGCGATGCTCGGAATTGCCATCACTAGTATGTTTTTCGCACGCTTCGGTGCGCGCTTGGCGCATAAATTATCGCCACGTTTATTGAAGCGTTTGTTCGCCTTGCTGCTGTTTTGCGTGGGCTTAAATTTTTTGCTTTAACTTGAGTTGTTAAGGAGTACGAATGCTGGTTTTTCCGCAAATCGACCCGGTCGCCTTGGCCCTAGGGCCGCTGAAAATTCACTGGTATGGCCTGATGTATCTGGTCGGCATCGGCGGCGCATGGCTGCTGTTGTCGCGCCGCCTGAAGGCCTTTGATCCGAACTGGAGCAAGGAGCAGCTTTCGGACCTGATTTTCTGGTCATCCATGGGGGTGATTCTCGGCGGCCGCTTGGGCTATGTGCTGTTTTACGATCTGGCCGCCTACCTGCGCGATCCGCTGCTGATTCTGCAAGTGTGGAAGGGCGGCATGTCGTTCCACGGCGGTTTTATCGGGGTGATGCTGGCCAACCTGTGGTTCGGTAAACGCAACGGCAAGAGCTTCTTCCAGCTGATGGATTTTATCGCTCCAGTGGTGCCGATTGGCTTGGCGGCTGGGCGCATTGGTAACTTTATTAATGCCGAGTTGTGGGGCAAGGCCAGCGATTTGCCGTGGGCGATGCTGTTTCCGGTCTGGAGTGATCCGCAGCAGTTGGCCCGCCACCCCTCGCAGCTGTATCAGTTTGCCCTAGAGGGCGTGGCGCTGTTCGCCATCCTCTGGCTGTACACCCGCAAACCACGGCCGACCATGGCGGTGTCTGGGGTGTTTGCCCTGAGCTACGGGATCTTCCGTTTTATCGTCGAGTTCGTCCGTGTGCCGGATGCCCAGCTTGGCTACTTGGCCGGCGGTTGGCTGACCATGGGCCAGGTGTTGTGTCTGCCGATGCTGGCCGTCGGCATTACGCTGATCGTGCTCGCCTATCGTCATGCCCCCGTCGCCGGCAAAACCGCTTAAGGAGTCGCGCCATGAAACAGTATCTCGACCTGATGCGCTTGGTGCGTGACACCGGAACCTTCAAGAATGACCGCACCGGCACCGGCACTTACAGCCTGTTTGCCCAGCAAATGCGCTTTAACTTGGCCGATGGTTTCCCGCTGGTGACCACCAAGAAGTGCCACCTGAAATCAATCATCCATGAGTTGCTGTGGTTTCTGCAGGGCGATACCAATATCAAGTACCTGCAAGATAACGGTGTGCGCATCTGGGACGAGTGGGCCGACGCCGACGGCAATCTCGGCCCGGTTTACGGCTATCAGTGGCGCTCATGGCCGGCGCCGAATGGCGGCTCGATCGACCAGATCAGCAATTTGATTGCGATGATCAAAAGCAATCCGGATTCGCGCCGGTTGATCGTCAGTGCGTGGAACCCTGCGCTGGTCGAACAAATGGCGCTACCGCCGTGCCATGCGCTGTTTCAGTTTTACGTGGCCGACGGCAAACTCAGTTGCCAGCTGTACCAGCGTTCGGCGGATATCTTCCTCGGTGTGCCCTTCAACATCGCCAGCTACGCCTTGCTGACCCTGATGGTCGCGCAGGTCTGCGGCCTGCAGCCCGGCGAGTTCATCTGGACCGGCGGCGACTGCCACCTGTACGCCAACCATCTCGAACAAACCGATCTGCAATTGAGCCGCGAGCCGTTACCGCTGCCAGTGATGCAACTTAACCCGGCGGTCACCGATCTGCTGGCGTTTAAGTTCGAAGACTTCGAGTTGATCGGCTATCAGGCCCATCCGCATATCAAGGCACCGGTGGCGGTGTGATGTCGTTGTCAGTGAGTGCGCAGTTCGTAGGTTGGGTTAGCGGCGGTGGCGAGACCTAAATAGCACCGTGGTTTAAGCCGCCGTGTAACCCGACATAGATATATGCCGCGCTAATTCTGGAGCGTTTGAAACCGCTCGGTGGGTTACGCGCGCGCTGGCAGCGAGGTGAGATTTTGCGACCGCGTGGCGCTGCTAACCCATCCGAAACGACGCTCCGAGGCCGCCCTAGGTTGGATTCAGGGTGCTGGCGAGCTGGTCGATTAGTGTTTGCCGTTCGGCTTGCGTCAGCGTGGCCTCGGGGTTGAGCGTTGACCATTCGGGATGGGCGCGGGCTTTGCGCAGGGTGCTGAGTAGCGCTGCATGGTTACTCTTGTTGCCTGTGTCGGTCTCCAGCTGGATGACGTGTTGCGCGGCGTGACCGCGCTGGCCGAGGGCGTTGAGCAGTTGCAGTTGGCGCACCGCGAGCAGTTGCAGCACGCCGTCATCGACACTCAATTCGCGCCGGCCTTGCAGTTTGCCGAGCAGGCGCGCGCCGTAATTGCGCGCGGTCTGCAGGCCGCCGCCGGCGATGGCGCCGAGCAGGGTGGCGGCGCCTAAGCTGAGGCCACCGACCAGTAAGTCGACCCCCGCGCCAGCCGCCGCTCCGGCCGCCACGCCGCTGCCGAGCTTGATGCCGAGCTGCTTGAGGGTTTCTGGGTTGAATAAGTCATCACCCCAGCGGCCGTCCAGCAAGGGCAATTGGCCGGCGACGGCGTCTTCCGGGCGAAACGCATACAGCCGCAACAAGGCCTCGACGCAGCGCTGCTCACGTTGGCGCACACTTTCGCGCAGGGCTTGTACTGCTGGCGGAATTTGCCCGGTTGCGTTGCTGACGCTGCGCCGACATGCCGCGCAGTCGAGCAGTAGCTCGGCAATTAATAGTCGGGCACTGTGCGCGCGCGCCTGTGCTTGGCTGTGCTGGTCGGCGATTAAGCGCTGTAGCGGTCCTTTATGGCTTTCTAGCAGCAGCGCTAGGCTTTCATACAGCAGTCGTTCGCCGTCTAGCGGCGGTGCCTGCGTATCGAAACGCACTAAAGCGTGCAGGCCTAGGCGGGCCAGTGCGGTGCGCCAGGCGGCAACTTGCTGCGCACTGGCGGCGGCAAAATTCAGCACCGGCAGCAACGGCTTGCCGCAACTGGCCAGCACCGCCAATTCGTCGCGGTACTTGGCCAGTACCGGCTCCCGGGCGTCGATCAAGTACAGCCCAGCGTGACTGTCGAGCAACTGCCGGAGCACCTTGGCTTCTTGTTCGAAACGCTGGCGCGCCTCGCTGCTGGCGAGAAAGCGGCTGAGCCGGGCCGGGCCATCGAGGCGTTCGCCGGGGCGCTCCAAACGCTCGAGGTAATCCAATAAGGCGATGGCGTCTTCCAGCCCTGGCGTGTCGTACAGCTCCAGCAATGGCTGGCCGTCTACCGCTAAGCGCGCGCCTTCGACGTGGCGAGTGGTGCTGGGCCGATGCGACACCTGGCCAAACTCGACGTCGCGGGTCAGGGTGCGCAGCAGTGAGGTTTTGCCGACATTGGTGTGCCCGACCACGGCCAGTTTCAGCGGCTTGTTCGCGTCTGACGGGTTGCGATCCGGGCTGCTGGGTTTAGTCATGGCCGGTCTCCAGCCAGTTAAACGGCGCGCTGTCGGCATAGATCAATTGCAGTTGGCTAAGTGCGTGCTGCCAGTCGCCTAACCGTTGGCTGTCGAGTGCCTCGCCGGGTGCTGCGGGCAGTAGCCAGATGCGTGTGGCGCCGGCGCTGCGCGCCAGTTCGCCGAGCAGTGCGAGGGTGCCGCGATCGGGTGAGCGGCGCGGGTCGCAAGCAATGGCCAACCGCTCCACTGGGAAGCGGCCCAGTTGTTCGAGTAAGTGTTGGCGTTGCTCGCGGCTGTCGAGCACCCCGGCGTCGGCGACCGAGGCTGGCAGCGCCGGTGGCCAGGGCCGTTGTGGGTCCAGCTCGATCGCCACCAAGAGTGCGCCGCTGCTGGCTTGTGCGCTGGCCGCCGGCGCCGTGCTGAGCGGCACCGGCGGCGCGGCGTCAGTCACGCCCAGGCGTTCACTGCTCGGTTGTAACTCGGCGCGCAGCAGTTGGTAGGCGGGCAGGCTTAAATCTAAGGCTAAACGGCGTTTGCCGCGCTGCCAGCCAGCTAAACACACTAGCAGCAGCGCCAAGCGCGGCAGCAGGCCAAACACCATTAGCACGCCGAGTAGCCAACTGGCCCAGGTTTGCCGGCTGTGATCGTCAAATAGGGCCTGGCTGCTGGCGCTGATCATGGCGCTGTCGGGCAGGCCAAAGCCGAGTAAGGCCGGTAGTGCGCCGAGGGTCTCGGTGAGGCGCACGAAACTGTCGCTGGACAGCAAGGTGGTTTCCCAGACAAACGCATAGTGTCGGCTGGCCAGCAAGAGCAGTAAGCCGACCCCTGCACTGCTTAGGGTCAGCAGCCACAGGCCGTGGCTGAGTAGGCCCAAGGCCCAGCGGTTGAGGTGCTGGCGTTGCAACAGCAACATCAGCGCTGGGGTCAGTTGCGCCGCTTGTGCGTCGCGGGCCAATTTTCCACTCAGCCAAAGCCACAGTCGGGCGAGTGCGCCGCCGCTGAGATTGGGCAGCAGCCAACTGGCCAGCCACGCGACCAGCAGCAACAGGTTTAACCCCAGCAAACTGCCTAGCGCCCAGAGCAAGTTAACGGGCCGTTGGCCGTCGCCGAGTGCGGCACTGGCCAATGCCGCGCCGCTGAGGCTGGCCAGCAGCAAGAGAATCGCCAAGGCCACGCGTGCGCCTTGTTGGTAATGCCCTAGCGCGGACAACTGCCCATCGCGTTCAGCTAAGCACAGCGCGCGGCTGGCAATCCGCTGGCTGAGGTCGCCGCCACGGGTACGCGCGAGACGATTGGCGGTGCGGTCATCTAAACGCTCAGCGCTGGCTTCACGCAGGCGAATGGCCTCGCACAGCCACAGTTGCTTAAAGCGGCTCAGAGGTATGACGCTGTTTGACAGTGTGCTCACGCGTGTCTCTGGGCTGGGGGTTGGCT
Source organism: Pseudomonadaceae bacterium (assembly GCA_019745275.1). Classification (GTDB taxonomy): domain Bacteria; phylum Pseudomonadota; class Gammaproteobacteria; order Pseudomonadales; family Pseudomonadaceae; genus Aquipseudomonas. The sequence continues at coordinate 18,982 of JAIETJ010000104.1, forward strand.
TAAGGATAACTGGCTCTTCG
>JAIETJ010000105.1 GCA_019745275.1 Pseudomonadaceae bacterium
TCTGGCGTGTATTTCCCCGCGCATCCGCAAGCGCACTCGCATACACTGCGCGGCCGTTTTTTCCCGGAACCCGCGCCGCATGAGTCTTAGTCTTCCCGCCAACGCCCTCGGTATCGATTTTGGCACCTCCAACTCCACAGTGGGCTGGTTGCAGCCAGACGCCAGCACCTTACTGGCCCTCGAAGACGGCAAGATCACCCTGCCCTCGGTGCTGTTCTTCAACTTCGAAGAACGCCGCCCGGTTTACGGCCGTTTGGCCCTGCACGAATACCTAGAGGGCTACGAAGGCCGGCTGATGCGCTCGCTAAAAAGCCTGCTGGGTTCCAAGCTGCTCAAAAGCGAAACCACCGTGCTCGGCAGCGCCATGCCGTTTAAGCAAATTCTCGGCCTGTTTCTCGCCGAACTTAAGCATCGCGCCGAAGCGATTGCCGAGCGCCCGTTTGAACAAGTGGTACTGGGCCGTCCGGTATTTTTTGTCGATGACGACGAAAAAGCCGACGCCGAGGCTGCCGACACATTAAGCACCGTGGCCAAGACCATCGGTTTCAAAGAGGTGTCCTTTCAGTTCGAGCCGATTGCGGCGGCCTTCGACTACGAAAGCACCATCACCCGCGAGGAGCTGGTACTGATTGTCGACATCGGCGGCGGCACCTCGGACTTTTCCTTGATTCGCTTAGCCCCCGAGCGGCATATGCAGGCCGACCGGCACGCCGACATCTTGGCCACCGGCGGCGTGCATATCGGCGGTACCGACTTCGACAAACAACTCAGCCTGCACACGGTGATGCCGTTATTCGGCTACGGCAGCCGAATGAAAAGCGCCGCGCCCATGCCCACCAGCACCCACCTGAACCTAGCCACCTGGCACACCATCAATGCGGTGTACGCGCAAAAATCCCAGCTGGCGTTAAAAAGCATGCGTTACGACTGCCAAGACACCACGGGCGTCGACCGTCTGCTGAAACTGATCGAACTGCGCGCCGGACATTGGCTGGCGATGCAGATGGAAGAGAGCAAAATCGCCCTCAGCAGCGTCGAACAGCATCATTTGTCGTTGCAGCGCATCGAAGCTGAATTAGCCGTGACCCTGACCCGCAACGATCTCAATAACGCCATCGACGGCCTGCTCGAGCGGGTGCGTGACAGCGTCGCGCAATTGCTCAATAAGGCCGGGGTGGGCGTGGCGCAAGTCGATACGGTGTTCTTCACCGGCGGCTCCAGCGGCATCCCGGCCCTGCGCCAGCAGATCGCCGCCCTGCTACCGAATGCCCAGCATGTGGAAGGCAACGTGTTTGGCAGCATCGGCAGTGGCTTGGCGATTGAAGCCAAGAAGCGCTACGGCTAGCGGTTCGCCGCAAAGCTTGCGCTCGCCAAGCTTGCCAGCGCCCTGCCAAACGAGCCAATACCCTCGATCCACAGCCGAATGCTAGAGTGCGCAAATCAATCACGGACTGCCCGATGACCGCTCCTAGCCACCCGACCCTCTGGCAGCACCCGGCACTGCGCGCGCTCTGCGCGCAGTTGGCGGCGGCGCTGTTGGTCGTGCTGTTGCTGGTTATCAGTAGCAGCCTGCTGGCTTATCGCCCCAGCCAAATGGCTGCGGGCCTGCTGCACGGTGGACTGGCGGCGCTGCTCGGCCGACGTTTAGGTTTGCCGGCGTGGTGGCTGCCAATCAACGCCCTGTTCGTACCGGCACTGTTACTGCTAAATGGCCAGCAACTGCCGCCCAACGCCCTGCTCGGGGCCTTTGTGTTGTTATTGCTGCTGAACTGGAACAGCTTTCGCGAGCGGGTGCCGCTGTACCTAAGCGGACAGAAAACCATCGCCGCGCTAGACGCGCTATTACAACCGCTACCGGCCAATTTTCGCTATATAGATCTCGGCAGTGGCTTGGCCGGCAGCCTTTATCAGCTGTCGCGGCGCTACCCGCAGGCGCAGTTTGTCGGCGTCGAGACCGCGCCGCTGGTCTTTGCCTTGGCGTGGATACGTTGCCTGCTGCGACCTAACTGTCAGATTCGCTACCGTAATTTGTGGCAGCAACCGCTGGCCGGCTATGACGTGGTTTACTGCTTTCTGTCGCCGGCACCGATGCCGCGCTTATGGGCTAAAGCCCGCGCCGAGATGCAGCCGAACGCCGTGCTAATCAGCAACAGCTTCGCCATCCCCGGCGTTACGCCGAGCGAGCAAATCGAACTGCATGACTGGCGCGCCTCGCAGCTGCTGATTTGGCGAATGTAAGCGCCCTATCGGGCAGCGTTAATCAGCGATGAGTCACAGCTCGGCAAACGCGCGCAAAAATGCCCGGCGGATTGTGCCTAGGCCACCCTACAATAGGTGATTAGCCATCCCACGCTGGAGCTTGCCATGCACCCTTTGCGCCTTGCCCTTTGCTTATTAACCATCACCAGCCTCAGCGCCTGCGGCTTGGGCGAAACTGCTGCGGTAGCCAGCCTTGAAGCCAAGCAGGCCGAGCAACTTCAACAACAGGCCGCGCAGCTTAAACAGCAAATCGAACAAGCCAACGCCGTCAACGAGCAACGCCTGCAAAATCTCGAAAAAGCACAGCAATAAGGCCAGCCTATGGACAGCACTGCCACCCTGCTCAGCGGCCTGCTGTTTGCCTCGATCGGCGTCGGCTACCTGATCTACGGTAAAAAACAACAACGCCAAGCCGCCTTCTACAGCGGCATCGCGCTGATCGCCTATCCGTACTTTATCAGCCAGTCGTGGCAGCTTTGGGCGATTGGCTTAGCGCTGATGGCCGTACCGAAAGTCTACAAGGGCTAAACCGCTGCTACTGACGCGTTGGGCAGGCGATAAATCCAGATGCGTTTCAGTACAGTCCCGAACTGGGCGGCGAAGCTGCCGCTGTTGTAAGTCTGACCATAACGCTGAGCGATCTCACGTACCTGTACGGCCAGCTGGGCATAGCGACGCGCCGGCAAGTCGGGGAACAGATGGTGCTCGATTTGATGGCTGAGGTTGCCGCTGAGAATATGAAACAGTCGTCCCCCCTCAAGATTGCTCGAACCGCGCATCTGCCGCAGGTACCAATGGCCACGGCTTTCACACTGTAGTTCACGGCGATCAAACACCGCCGCCTGCTCGGTAAAATGCCCGCAGAAGATGATCGAGAAGGTCCACAGATTGCGAATCAAATTGGCCACCACGTTACCGGCCAACACGGCCAGCGCATTTGCCCCCAGCACCAGCGCCAGCAGCGGGAAAAACAGGTAATCCTTGGCCCACTGACGGCCGATTTTGCCGTTGAACTGTTTGAGCCGTGGACGCAGTTCGTCCCAGCTCAGTCGGCCCTTGAAATACTGATCCAGTTGCAGGTGCTGCACCGCCACCGAATACTGAAACAGCAAAGCCTGAAGCGTCACCCACAGCGGCTGCCAGCGGTAATACGGCTTCCAGCGCTGCTCGGGGAACAGTCGCACCACGCCGTAGCCGATGTCGTCATCCATGCCCAGTACGTTGGTGTAGGTGTGGTGGATATGGTTGTGAGTATGCCGCCAGAAGTCGCCAGATCCGGCGATATCCCATTCATAACTGCGCCCAGCCAGCTCCGGGTCATTCATCCAGTCGTACTGACCGTGCATGACGTTGTGGCCCAGCTCCATGTTCTCGAGAATTTTCGCCAAGCCCAACAATAAGCTGCCAAGCAACCAAGTGGGCGGAAACCAGCCGGCCAACAGCAACAGCCGCCCAGCCAGCGCACAGCCGCGAGTGACGCTGCGAATGCGCCGAATATAGCGTGCATCGGCCGCCCCTAGGTCGGCTAGGGTGGCGGCACGCAGGGCGTCCAGTTCGGCGCCAAAGGCATCCTGTTCGGCCGCGGATAACTGTCGGTCTTGGCGCATCAGTAACTCCTTCATAGGTCCACCAGCACATCACCCTGGGGCACGCTGACGCAGATTCGAATAGCCTGCCCGGGCTCGTTAAACAACGCTCCGCTGCGCACATCACGCACCACGCCACTGAGCAAGGTGCAGGTACAGCTGGCGCAAATCCCTTGCCGACAGCCGTGCGCGGGACGTAGCCCATGCTGCTCGGCTTGTTCCAGTAAGCTGCTGAGGTTGTCACCGCTGAACTGCAGTTGGCTGCGCTTGAACTGCAGTTGCAGGGGCGTCGCACTGGCGCTGGCCGCCGACACCGCGAGCGGCAAGCTGAAGGTCTCGGCCTGCAGTTCGCCGGCCCAGTGCTCGCGCACGCTGGCGACAAAACCATGCGGGCCACACAACAACAAACTACTGCCGGTTAGCCCCTGTAAATGACTGGCCTGAAAACGCCCACTCAATTCGTCGCCGGCCGCCTCCTCGCCACTGATAGCCCAGCGCACCTGCAGGTTCGGGTACTGCGCCAACAACCCTTGCAACTCGAGACTAAACGCCCGCTGGCTGCGTTTGCGCACGTAATGCAACAGGGTTACCGGAGCGTTAAAACCCCCAGCCAAAGCTTGCCGGAGCAAACCCAGCAGCGGCGTTAGACCACTTCCGGCGGCCAACAAGAGCACGCCTGAGCTGGCCTGTTGCGGCCAGTGCAAGGTGCCACTGGCCTGGCCCAACTCAAGCACCTCACCGACCGCCAAATGGTCGAGCAGATAATTGGATAGGCGCCCACCGGCGTGACGTTTAATCGCCAGCTCGATGCGGCCATCCGCGTGAACCGCTATTAAGCTGTAGCTGCGACTTAGGCGAACGCCGGCCTGCTCGACGAATAACTGCACATGCTGGCCAGGCTGCCAATTGCGTGCATTGCCGTTACCGCGCAAGGTCAACGCCAGCATGTCCTCGGCCACCCATTCGCGAGCGCACACCAGTGCCATCACACGATTGAGCCGCCACGCGGGATGCAGCCATTGCAACACTTGATCAACGTCTGCCTCGCGCAGCCAAGCGCGCGCCACCAAGGCGCGCAATGGTCGCAACCACGGCGACAACGCGCGCAGCCAAGCAAAAGGAATGAGAGTCATCAGCACCGCCTCAGTGAACAACTGTTCACTAAAGTGCCAGAAAGCAACCATCTCAGTGAACAACTGTTCACTAAAGTGCCAGAAAGCAACCATCTCAGTCAACACCTGTACACTCAATCCGCCGAACGGCCATGTATCGGTTCGACGCCGGCGACGCGCTTTTGTTAGAGTGGCCCGCTGACCAAAGAGGCTTTAAGGAAGCTCGCCAACCATGTCGTCACCGCGCGCCGAACAAAAACTGCAAACCCGCCAAGCCTTAATGGCCGCTGCGCGGAGTCTGATGGATGGTGGCCGAGGCTTTGGCAGCTTAAGTCTGCGCGAGGTCACCCGTTTAGCCGGCATAGTGCCCACCGGTTTCTACCGGCACTTCCACGACATGGACGAACTGGGCTTGGCGCTGGTAGCCGAAGTCGGCGAGACCTTTCGCGACACCTTGCGCGCAGTGCGGCGTAACGAGTTTGAACTGGGCGGCATAATTGAGGCCAGTGCGCGGATTTTTATCGATGCGGTGACCGCTAATCGTGCCCAATTTCTGTTTCTCGCCCGCGAGCAATACGGTGGCTCCCAAGCGGTACGTCAGGTACTCACCCGCTTGCGCCAGCGGATTACCGACGACCTGGCCAGCGACCTCAAGCTGATGAGCAAAATGCCCCAATTGGATGATGCGGCCATGGATGTACTCGCCGACTTAGTGGTGAAAACCGTATTTGCCACCCTGCCTGAACTAATCGATCCGCCGCCAGCCTCGCTGCCGACGCACCTAACCGCCGAAGCGAAGATCACCGAGCAGCTACGCTTTATCATGATCGGCGGCAAGCACTGGCAAGGTCTGGGCAAACCGGCCATTTAGGCGCGGCAGTAACGCCAGTCAAGCTGACTAAGGATTGCCCAAGATCAATCTTCAACGTTCTAATCTGTGATTTGCTCAACTGATAGCTGCACATGCCGCGAGGCGGCGTCACACTAACTAGCGTGCGAGCCAAACCCAAGGAGCCATGATGAGTAAAACTAAAAAAAACCCGGCCAAAACCACCGAATGCGCGGGCAAACTGGGGCGCAAAGAATACGACGCGCAGCTCGAAAAGCTGCACATTGAACTGGTCAAGCTGCAGCAATGGGTAGTGGCCAAAGGCTTGAAGGTTATCGTGGTGTTTGAAGGTCGCGACGGCGCTGGCAAAGGCGGCACCATCAAAGCCCTGACCGAGCGCGTTAGCCCCCGTGTGTTTCGCGTGGTCGCCCTGCCGGCACCCACCGACCGGGAAAAAACCCAAATGTACATGCAGCGTTATGTACGCCATCTGCCGGCCGCAGGCGAGGTGGTAATCTTCGATCGCAGTTGGTACAACCGCGCCGGCGTTGAGCGCGTGATGGGCTTTTGTACCCCAGAGCAAAGCCATAAATTCTTAGAAGCCGCACCTACATTCGAACGCAGCATCGTCGAATCTGGGATTATCTTGCTCAAATACTGGCTGGAAGTTAGCCCTGAGGAGCAAAGCCGCCGTCTTGAGGGACGCATTAGCGACGGTCGCAAGACCTGGAAGCTGTCGCCGATGGACATCAAATCGTACAACCGCTGGGACGACTACACCCAAGCCCGCGACGACATGTTCGCTGCCTCGGATACGTCCTGGGCGCCGTGGTATATGGCCCATTCGGAAGACAAAAAGCGCGTGCGCTTGAACCTGATCAGCCATTTACTTGAGCACATTCCCTACGAGGAACTGCCCGCGCAAAAGCCGATTAAACTGCCCAAACGCCGCGTTAAAGCAAGCACCAGCAATTACCCGTTCCGGATCATTGCTGAGAAGTTTTAAACCACATTACCTGGGCTGGCAAACCCGCCAGCCCAGGCTCTGATTAAACTTGCTGCTGCATAATGACCGTTTGCGTTGGCATTGGCGCCGGGAAAGCAGCATCTGCCAAGACATCCTTAATCACCTTATTACTGGCAAACATGACCTGCCCGTAATTGCTCGGGTGGCAGTAAGGGCGCACCGCCAATACCGGGCCTAGCACGGTAAAGCTGAGAATTTCCACATCCACCGCAGGCGTCGCCAGCACATTCGGCACCAAGGCCAAGCGCGCCTTGAGCTGATCAATGGCTGCCTGATAATCGGCCGCGCCAGACAACTGCGCCTGCAAATCCACCCGGCGAAACGGGTTATGGCTGAGGTTCTGGATATTGTCGGCGAAAATCTTGTTGTTACCGACCAAGGTCAGGATGTTGTCCGGGGTATTAATCGCGGTCACAAACAGGCCAATCTCCATCACGGTGCCGGTCACGCCACCGGCGCTAATCACGTCACCAACTTTGAACGGGCGCAGGGCGATAATAAAACCGCCGGCCGCCAAGTTTGCCAACAAGCCCGACCACGCCATACCAATCGCCAGACCTACCGCTGCCAATAACGCAGCAAACGTGGTGGTCTGCACGCCGAGATAACCTAGCAAGCCGATCACCAACAAAACATTCAGGGTCACGCTAATCACCGAACCAACATAACGCAGCACGGTTGGATCAATGCTCTGCCGACTCAGCGAGGTCTGCACTACGCCCACCGAGACGCGAATCAGCCAACGGCCGATCAACAAAAAAACAATTGCCGCCACAATTTTCAGACCAAATTGGGTGGCGTACTGAATGACTAACGCCAATAAGGCATTAGCCTTTTCAGTGCCTTCCGTAAGCAGTGCTGTTTGATCCATAACTGTATTCCTTGAGTGGGAGGGTGAGCAGTTAAAGCTATCACGCCTCAGGCGCCAAGCTCTATCGCCTAACGCCCTGATGGCGTTAGGCTAGTAACCAGCACCCGCATTCCTACAACACCATCGGCAACACTGGCACGCATCCGACAAACGCACCAACAGCGCCTACACTCAACCTATCTCCGCGTATCCGGTAGTTACTCATGGATTGTTTGCGTTTAACGCCCTTGCTGCTCTGCTGCGTGCTCGCCGCAGCGCCGCTGCAGGCCAAAGAAACCCTGCGCATCCTGACCTGGCCCGGCTACGCCGACGACGACCTGGTGGCTGAGTTTGCTCAGCGTTATCAAGTCAATGTAGAGGTTACCTTGATCGATAACGACGACGTGTTGCGCGCCAAAATGAGTCACGAGCAAGGCGCCGACTTCGACGTGTTTGCCGCCAACACCGCAGAAATGCGCTATTACATCGACGCGAAACTGATCCAACCAGTGCAAATCGGCAACATTCCCAACAGCAAGCGGCAGCTGTGGCGATTTCGTAATTTGCAAAGCATTCCGAGCATCAGCCGCGCAGGGGCTCTCTACGCGGTGCCCTACACCTACGCTGAGATGGGCCTCATTTACGACCGCAGCCAATTCAGCAATCCGCCCACCTCGATGGCCAGCCTGTGGGACCCGCGCTACCAAGGACGGGTACTGGCCTATGACGGTGGCACCCATAACTTTTCCATTACCAGCCTGCTGCTCGGCGGCGCACCCTTTCAAATTAAAGACCAAGAGTTCGCCGCGGTCAGCGCTAAGCTGCTGGCGTTACGCCGCAATGTGCTGACTTTTTACAATCAACCACAAGAGTCAGTCGAGTTGTTTCGCCAGCACAAGGTCGCACTGCTATATGCCAACTATGGCCGCCAGCAATTTAAGCTGCTGCAAGACGCCGGCGCCGATGTGGGCTACGTCATCCCCAGCGAGGGGGCGTTGTCGTGGCTCGACTGCTGGGCCATCAGCCGCGCGACAAAAAATCCACGACTGGCCGAGGACTGGATCAACTTCACCTTAGAGCCGCGTATCAGCCAAGAACTGAGCCGCCGCCAAGGGCTGTCTAATACCCTTGAGGGCAGCACTGACAACAACAATGGCGACAAAATTATCTGGCTCGAACCGGTCGAAGATGAGCCACGCCGAGGTTTCATTTGGGCGCAAATACGCGCCGGCGAGCGCAACCCCAACATCAATATGCCCGCGCCTGCGCCCGCCAACCCATGACGGTTAGCCGATGAATTACAGTTTAAGGTTCAAACTCAGTAGCGCCTTCGCCTTGTTCGGCATATTGGTCACAGTCGCGATCGGTTACTACGCCTACGCCAGCAGCCGGAGCATTCTACTCAGCGCGGCCGAGCGCGACCTGCTAACCGCCACTCAAGTGCTGGGCCGCAACCTACAAAGCGGTATAAGCAATGCCACAGAAGATTTACGCCTACTCAGTAGTTTGCCGGAAACCCGAATGCTGACGGCCTCTAACTCGTCGGCCGTGACAAGTCTGCGGGACGAACATAACGAGCTGGCGGAAATCTTCTCTAATATATTGAAAATTCACTCGGCGTATTTACAAGTACGTCTAATCGGTGCCGCCGAGCATGGCTTGGAGCGCGTGCGAGTTGAGCGTGATGGTCAGCACATAATTCGCGCGGCGACCGCCCAACTGCAAGAAAAAGCCTACTTCCCCTATGTGTATCAGGCGCTAACCCTCACACCTGGATCTGTATATATCTCGCCGATTGCGATCAACCATGAGTTTTCTGCGCAATCCAGCCTACGTCAGCCAACCTTGATCTTGTCCAGCCCGATCGCCAACGGCGAGCATCCAAACGCAGTGATGGTGCTGAATATCGGCCTTAATCAACTGTTTGAACAACTCAAAAGCGACCTGCCCGAACATTACCAAGTATTCCTCAGCAATGCCGCCGGCGATATCTTGGTGCATCCCGATCCTAGCCAAACCTTTGGCTTTGATCGCGGCCGGCGTATTTTGCTGCAAGACAGCTTCCCCGCCGTGAACCAACTGCTGACCAGTAATGGCCAAATTAACCTCCAGTCACAGCAACATGGCGAGCTGGTCGCCAGCTTTGTGCGCCTGCAACTGGACCCGCAAGACCCGCAACGCTTCGTAGTATTAGGCCTGGCGCAACCGGCCGAATACATCCTCAGCAGCGCTAGAGAATTGGCTTGGAGCATGGCCAAAGTAGTCGCCGTGGTCAGTCTGCTGACCATCTTATTGGCCGCCTTGGCGGCGTATGCAATTACTCGCCCGGTGCAAGAAATGCTCGGTGCAGTCAAACAATTCGCTACAGATCGCAGCATCGAGCCACTGCCACTATTGCGCAGCGACGAACTCGGCTTACTGGCGCGGAGCTTCCATGCTTTGCAGCTAGAAATTCTCGCTCAGTTGGACGAATTACAAAGCAGCCGCGCGGCACTCAGCCACCTCGCCCAGCACGACCCGATGACCGGCCTAGCCAACCGCCGGTGCTTTTTTGAGCGTTTAGAGCGCGCCATCGCCATTGCCCGGCGCAGCGGCAACCCCCTCGCCGTGCTGTTCGTCGACCTCGACCACTTCAAGCAAATCAATGACCGTTTCGGGCATGCAGTGGGCGATCAAGTACTGCTCGCGGTAGCACGCCAACTCAGCTCGATCACACGTGAAATCGATACCGTGGCGCGCTTGGGCGGCGATGAGTTTGTGATCTTACTCGAGCATTTTGAACACACCAGCGACATCCTGCAGATCGTACAAAAACTCCACGAGCGCTTCCAAACCAGCCTGTTAATTGACGGCCACGAACTCGACCTACACGCCAGCATCGGCGTCAGCCTGTACCCACGCGATGGCATTAGCGCCGAACAACTGCTGCAATACGCCGACAGCGCCATGTACAGCTCAAAAAACAGCGGGCGCAACACCTACACCTTCCACGATGGCGGCGAGAGTTAAGGCGTTTAGCGCTTCAATACTGCACGCCACAGCGGCGCCCCACGCCGACAAAACGCCTCACTCAGCAGCGTTAACAGAATGCAAAACGCCAGCTCGATGGCTGGCGTTTTGCATTGCTACGAATCGCTTAGCGCGGCACCGCCGGTGGTTTAACAAACTTCGGGCCTTTACCTTTGCTGGCATCCAGACGCGCCTTGCTCGCCTCTTTATTGCGCTGCATGGCGGCGGCCTTGGCTTGCTCGCGCTTGTCCCACGGGTTACCGGTGGCCTCAGTGGCACGCGGCGGCAATCCGGTGTGCTGGGTTAGCATTGGCTTGCCGACTTTAGGGCTACCGGCCGGCGTGGAGTTCTTGCGGCGCGCGCTTTGGTAGCCTTCGGTGGCCGGCTGATGCAGCGGAATTAGCTGGTTCTTGCCCGGCCCGATTAAATCGGCACGGCCCATACGGGTCAGGGCTTCGCGCAACATTGGCCAACCTTTCGGGTCGTGATAGCGCAGGAAGGCCTTGTGCAGGCGACGCTGCTCTTCGCTCTTGACGATTTCGACGTTATCGCTCTTGTAGCCAACCTTGCGCAGCGGGTTTTTGCCCGAGTGATACATCGCCGTTGCGGTGGCCATCGGCGAAGGGTAGAAAGCCTGTACCTGATCGGCACGGAAACCGCTGCTTTTCAGCCACAGCGCCAGGTTCATCATGTCTTCATCGGTGGTGCCGGGGTGGGCGGCGATAAAGTACGGGATCAGGTACTGCTCCTTGCCCGCCTCCTTGCTGTACTTCTCGAACATCCGCTTGAACTTGTCGTAGCTGCCGATGCCCGGCTTCATCATCTTGGTCAGCGGACCTTCTTCGGTGTGCTCCGGGGCAATCTTCAGGTAGCCACCAACGTGATGGGTGACCAACTCTTTGACGTATTCCGGCGACTCGACCGCCAGGTCGTAGCGCAGCCCTGAGGCGATCAGAATCTTTTTCACCCCCGGCAAGGCGCGGGCACTGCGGTACAGCTTAATCAGCGCCGAATGGTCGGTATTCAGGTTCTCGCAGATTCCCGGGAATACGCAGGACGGCTTGCGGCACGCCGATTCGATTTCCGGGCTTTTGCAGGCAATCCGGTACATGTTGGCGGTCGGCCCGCCGAGGTCGGAAATCACCCCGGTAAAGCCCGGCACCTTGTCGCGGATCTCTTCGATCTCGCGAATGATCGACTCCTCCGAGCGATTCTGAATAATCCGCCCTTCATGCTCGGTGATCGAACAGAAGGTGCAACCACCGAAGCAGCCACGCATGATATTCACCGAGAAGCGAATCATCTCGTAGGCCGGGATTTTCTCCTTGCCATACGCCGGGTGCGGAATGCGCGCGTAGGGCATGCCGAACACGTAGTCCATTTCTTCGGTGGTCATCGGGATCGGCGGTGGGGTGAACCACACGTCCACATCCGCATGCTTTTGCACCAGCGCGCGGGCGTTGCCCGGATTAGTCTCGAGGTGCAACACGCGGTTGGCATGGGCGTACAGCACCGCGTCGCTGCGCACTTTTTCTGCCGATGGCAAGCGGATAACGGTCTTGTCGCGGGTCAGCTTGGGGTGCGGCAACAACTGCACCACCTTGGCTTCATTCGGGTCTTCCTGCGGGCCCTTCTCTTGTTCAATAGCGCAGGCTTGAGTGTCTTGGGTATTTACGTACGGGTTGATGATCTTATCGACCTTGCCCGGCCGGTCGATGCGCGAGGAGTCGATTTCAAACCAGTCTTTCGGCGTATCGCGACGCACAAAGGCGGTGCCACGCACATCGGTGATGTCTTCGATTTTATGCCCGAAAGACAAACGCTGCGCCACTTCAACAATCGCCCGCTCGGCGTTGCCATAAAGCAAAATATCGGCGCAGGAGTCGATCAAAATCGAGTTGCGCACCCGGTCTTGCCAGTAATCGTAATGGGCAATCCGGCGTAACGAGGCCTCGATGCCACCGAGCACGATCGGCACGTTTTTGTAGGCTTCTTTGCAGCGCTGGGTGTAGATCAAACTGGCCCGATCAGGCCGCTTGCCAGCCAAACCACCGGGCGTATAAGCATCATCGGAGCGAATTTTTTTGTCGGCGGTGTAGCGGTTAATCATCGAATCCATGTTGCCAGCCGCAACCCCGAAAAACAGGTTCGGCTCGCCGAGCTTCATGAAATCATCTTTCGACTGCCAGTTAGGCTGAGCGATGATGCCCACGCGAAAACCCTGCGACTCGAGCAAGCGGCCAATGATCGCCATGCCAAACGAGGGATGGTCGACATAGGCATCACCGGTAACGATGATGATGTCGCACGAGTCCCAGCCAAGCTGATCCATCTCTTCCCGGCTCATAGGCAGGAAAGGTGCAGGACCGAAACACTCGGCCCAGTACTTGGGATAGTCAAATAACGGCTTGGCTGTTTGCATGGCGAGGACCGAGAGAATTTAAGAGAACAAAATGCGGCGCGCAATATAGCACAAAAAATGATCAATCCCGACTATAACGCTAGGTTTAAGTCCGGACAAACGTGACCGCCAAGCGGCACCCGCAACAGCGCTAAGCGTTCCGGTAACGGCGCGGTACCCGCGCAGTGACCTTACTTAGCAGCTCATAACCAATAGTGCCGCAGGCTTGAGCGATTTCATCGACCGGCAACTGTGCGCCCCACAACTCCACCGCCGCGCCCAGTTGCGCTTGCGGCAGATCGGTAATATCGACAGTCAGCATGTCCATCGACACCCGGCCGACCAAAGGCACACGCTGGCCGGCAATCAGCACTGGCGTGCCTGGCTGGGCATGTCGTGGATAGCCATCGGCATAGCCACAGCTAACGGTCGCTATGCGCGAATCGCGCGCGGCCGTCCAACTGGCGCCATAACCGACCGTGTCGCCGGCCGGCACCTCGCGCACCGCGATGATCTGCGCGGTCAGGCTCATCGCCGCCTGCAAGCCCAACTCGGCCACGCTCAAGCCAGCAAAGGGCGTAGCACCGTAGAGCATAATGCCGGGCCGCAGCCAGTCCATATGCGCCGCTGGGATGGTCAGGATAGCCGCCGAGTTGGCCAAAGAGCGCCGGGCGAAATCCAAGTCGAGCAGATCGAGAAACACTTCCACTTGCTGTTCGGTCAAAGGATGACCGCGCTCATCGGCGCAGGCAAAGTGACTAAGTAAGTTCAACTCCGCCACCGGCGCCGCGCCCTGCAAGCGCGCATACCATTCGCGCAACTGCTCGGGGCTGAAACCTAAACGGTGCATACCGCTGTCGAGCTTGAGCCACACCCGTAAGGGTACGGGCAAACTACTCGCCAGCAACTGCTGCGCTTGCTCAGCGCCCTGCACCACCACATCCAAGTCTAGCTGCGCTGCCACGGCGTATTCGCTGGGCTCAAAGCAGCCTTGCAAAAGTAAAATCCGCGCACCGGCATTTACCTCGCGCACCACCCGGGCTTCCTCAAGGCTAGCCACAGCAAAACCATCGGCCTGCGCCGCCAACGCCTCGACCACTTCGCGCACGCCATGCCCGTAGGCATTCGCCTTGACCACCGCAAAGGCATGCCGGCCCGGCGCACAGCGCTGGGCAAAAGCATAGTTATGGCGGATAGCAGCAAGATCGATAGTGGCAACAAGCGGACGCATGGACACAGCCCTAAAACAAAATTAATGATCTAAATCGGCGCGTTGTTACTTGGCAAGCCGTAGCGAGCGTTGCGCAGGCAAAAAACTCTGAGCACAGCATCCGCAGTGAACATTTGCTCATGCGAATACGCGCGACGCGCAGTAGGTTTGCCGGGTAACAACCTACTCGTCGTCGAACTGATAACTGCCCGGCGCCAGGTTTTCAAAGCGTGTGTACTTGCCCAAAAAGGCCAGCCGCGTGGTGCCGATTGGGCCGTTCCGCTGCTTACCGATGATGATTTCGGCGATGCCTTTGTACTCGGTCTCCGGGTGATACACCTCGTCGCGGTAGACGAACATGATCACGTCGGCGTCCTGCTCGATAGCGCCGGATTCACGCAAATCGGAGTTGATCGGGCGCTTGTTTGGCCGCTGCTCCAGCGAGCGGTTAAGCTGCGACAGCGCCACCACCGGGCAATTGAATTCTTTCGCCAGCGCCTTCAAGGAACGCGAAATCTCCGAAATTTCGTTAGTGCGGTTGTCGCCACTGGAGCCGGCAATCTGCATCAATTGCAGGTAATCGATCATGATCAACGCCAGCTCGCCGTGCTCACGCACCAAGCGCCGGGTCCGCGCACGCATCTCCGAGGGGCTGATGCCGGCGGTATCGTCGATAAACAACTTGCGGTCATTGAGCAGATTGACCGCCGAGGTCAGGCGTGGCCAATCGTCGTCATCCAAACGACCTGCACGCACCTTGGTTTGATCGATGCGCCCCAAGGAGGAGAGCATCCGCATGATCAGCGAATCACCGGGCATTTCCAGCGAGTAGACCAGCACGGCTTTATCGCTGCGCAGCACCGCGTTCTCGACTAGGTTCATCGCGAAGGTGGTTTTACCCATCGAGGGACGGCCGGCAACGATAATCAAGTCGGCCGGTTGCAGGCCGCTGGTCATTTCATCCAAATCGGTATAGCCGGTGGACAGCCCAGTAATGCCGCCGCCAGTGTTAAACAGCGTATCAATGCGATCGATGGCCTTGGTCAGCAAGTTATTCACCGATACCGGGCCGCCGGTTTTTGGCCGGGCCTCGGCGATCTGGAAAATCTTGCGCTCGGCCTCGTCGAGTATCTCGGCAGCATTGCGGCCTTGCGGATTGAAGGCGCTATCGGCCACTTCACTGCTGATACCAATCAACTGGCGCAAGGTGGCGCGCTCGCGAACGATCTGCGCATAGGCCTTGATGTTGGCCACCGACGGGGTGTTTTTCGCCAATTCGCCCAGATAGGCCAAGCCGCCGGTTTGCGCGGTCTGCCCTTCCTTGTCGAGCATCTCCGAAAGCGTTACGACGTCGAACGGCTGGTTATGGTCGGCCAGCTTGGCAATCGCCCGAAAGATCAGGCGATGGTCATGGCGATAAAAGTCGCCATCGGAAACCTGATCCAGCACCCGCTCCCAGGCATCGTTATCCAGCATCAAACCGCCCAACACGGCCTGTTCGGCCTCAATGGAGTGCGGTGGCACCTTAAGTGCGGCTGTTTGCAGATCGTACTGCTCTGGGGCGGCGATAGTGTTCATGGTTTCCCGCAAATTCTGGTACAGCACAAAGACAAAAGGCACGTCATCGTTCTCACAATGACGTGCCCAATGTTAGCGAGCCGGCGCTTTCGCGCAAGCCCACGGCGTCGCTTAGCCGGCTACTACGATCACACGGACAGTAGCTTCAACGTCGGTGTGCAGGTGCACAGCAACATCGTATTCGCCAGTAGCGCGAATAGTGCCATTCGGCAGACGCACTTCACTCTTAGCTACTGCAACGCCAGAGGCGGTCAGAGCGTCAGCAATGTCGTGAGTACCGATGGAACCGAACAGCTTGCCTTCATCACCAGCGGTAGCGGTGATGGTTACTTCCAGCTCAGCCAGTTGAGCAGCGCGAGATTCTGCACAAGCAATCTTCTCAGCGGCAGCTTTTTCCAACTCAGCGCGGCGCACTTCAAACGCAGCCACGTTGGCGGCAGTTGCAGCGGTAGCCTTGCGTTGTGGCAGCAAGTAGTTACGACCGTAACCGGCCTTAACATTTACTTTATCGCCCAGGTTGCCCAGGTTGGCGATTTTTTCCAGCAGGATAATTTCCATTTGGTGTAAACCTCTTTAACTTTTAACCTTCACCGTTCGCAGACCCGGCGCCATTTTTGCGCGCCAGACGACCACGAAAATCAAACAGACTGTCAACCACAGCCAAAAGACAGATCAAGTTACCGAGCATTAACACGGCGATATACAGGCCTATTTTCCAGAAACTGGAAAGCCGCTTCATTTCGATCAGACCGTGCCCTAAGGCTAGCCCGGCGAAAAACAGCGGCACCATGCAGATCGGTGCCAATACGGCGGCTGGCACTCCCAACTGCGGCGTCACTAAGACTCCAGCCAGCAGGGGCAAGGCCACTGTTGTAGGTAAACGCACCGCACGAAACTCTTGACCGAAGCCGCCAGGGTTGTACAGCGCTGCCTGCCAGAACCGCGCCAGCACCAGACAAAGTAAGCTCGTCACCTGCAAAGATGAGGCGAGCAAACCGGTCACGGTTGCATTCAACGATTCTTGCAGACCTGCTACTTGCTCAGCCGGCACCTTAGCTTCAGTTGCGAACTGTTGCAGTACTTGGCGAACAGCGTCCGCCAGTGCCGCAATCAGTTCCGCAGAAGTAGCCCAGAGCACCAGCGCAAACAGCACGCCCAGTACAACACTGCTCAACAACACCCAAGTCCAGGAGTCAGTGGCGCGCAACACCTGCGCCAAAGTCAGAGTGCCAAGCAGGATAAGGAGGATGCTCGGATCACCGAGATACCACCACACCACCGCCGGCAACAACGCCCAGATAACAATCGGCAAAGCGTCATTCATGCCACGCCTGAGCAGTACCAGACTGCCCGCTGCAGCACTTAACCAGAACAACAACGGCAAAGCCGCCGAACCCACCACCGTTAAGGTGGCCTGCATGCGGCCGCGCATAATGAATTCTGCTAGGGCACGCATACGATCTATCCTTTACTGCGAATCAACTGCCCGGTCTTAGCGGCCGTGGCTGTCGGTGTAAGGCAACAGGGCCAGGAAGCGGGCGCGCTTGATAGCGGTAGCCAGCTGACGCTGATAACGAGCCTTAGTACCGGTGATACGGCTAGGAACGATTTTGCCGGTTTCAGATACATATGCTTTCAGGGTGTTGAGATCTTTGTAATCGATCTCTTTCACTTCTTCAGCAGTGAAACGGCAGAACTTACGACGACGGAAGAAACGTGCCATGAGAGTGGCTCCTCAATAGATCCGTGGATTACTCGTCAGCGTGGTCGCTGTCACTGTCATCACTGTCATCGCCATGGGCGGATTCAGAGCCTTCAGGACGGTCACGACGTTCGCGGCGCTCGCTACGATTTTCCTCAGCCTTGAGCATCTCGGACTGGTCGATAACGGCCTCGTCGCGACGAATTACTAGGTTACGGATCACGGCATCGTTGTAACGGAAGTTGTCTTCCAGCTCAGCCAAGGCTTTGCCAGTGCACTCAACGTTCAGCATCACGTAGTGAGCCTTGTGAACATTGTTGATTGCATAGGCCAGTTGACGACGGCCCCAATCTTCCAGGCGGTGAATTTTGCCGCCGTCTTCTTCGATCAGCTTGGTATAACGCTCAACCATGCCGCCGACTTGCTCGCTTTGGTCCGGGTGAACCAAAAAGATGATTTCGTAATGACGCATAAATGCTCCTTACGGGTTTAGCCTGCCGCCAGAGCGGTCAGACAAGGAGTGAATAACACTGTGAGTCTTGCCAAACAGGAAGATGCCAAAGCACCTAGCCCGACGACAAGGCCGGCAATTCTAGAGAAGCCGCTGCGCATGCGCAAGGCAATTGGTGATTATTTGACCAATCGAGGATGAACTGGGCAAAACGCAGTCGCGCCCGCCCAGTCACTAGCAGAGTTACTTCGAGGTTTTGCCGCGACGCTGGCGCAGCACTTCAAACAGACAAACACCGGTGGCCACAGAAACGTTAAGACTGCTCACGCTGCCGACCATCGGCAAGTGCACCAGATAGTCACAGTGTTCGCGGGTCAGGCGCCGCATGCCCTTGCCTTCAGCGCCCATCACCAGCACGGTCGGCCCGGTCATATCTTGCTGATAGATCTCCACCTCGGCCTCGCCGGCCGTGCCGACGATCCACAAACCGCGCTGCTGGAGCTTCTCCAGGGTGCGCGCCAAGTTGGTCACGGCCACCAAGGGGATCACCTCAGCAGCGCCGCAGGCCACTTTGCGCACGGCGGGCGTAAGGGTCGCTGACTTGTCTTTGGGCACAATCACCGCCAGCGCACCGGCCGCATCGGCGGAACGCAAGCAAGCACCGAGGTTATGCGGGTCGGTAACACCGTCCAGCACCAACAACAACGGCGGGCCTTCGGCGCGATCGAGCAACTCCTCGAGCATCGCCTCACCCCACACCTGACTCGGACTAACCTCAGCCACCACGCCCTGATGCACGCCCTCGACCCAAGCGTCCAACTCGCGG
>JAIETJ010000013.1 GCA_019745275.1 Pseudomonadaceae bacterium
GATGTTTTTCGGCGTGGCCGAGCCGCTGATGCACTTTGCCAGCCCGCCCGTGGGCACTGGCGGCACGGTAGAGGCGGCGCGCGAGGCGATGAAGCTGACCTTCTTCCATTGGGGCCTGCATGCTTGGGCGATCTACGCGATAGTGGCGCTGATTTTGGCCTATTTTTGCTATCGCCATGACTTGCCACTGAGCCTGCGCTCGGCGCTTTATCCACTGATCGGCGAACGGATTTACGGCCCGATTGGCCATGCGGTGGATATTTTCGCGATCCTCGGCACGGTGTTTGGCATCGCCACCACCCTCGGTTACGGCGTGCTGCAAATCAACAGCGGCTTTCATCATCTGTTCGGCCTGCCCATCAGCGCACCTATCCAAGTCGGCATGATCGCGGTGATTTGCTGCCTGGCCACACTCTCGGTGGCCAGCGGCCTGAATAAAGGCATTCGGATTCTTTCCGAGTTGAACCTAGGGCTGGCCGTGCTGCTATTGCTGTTTGTGCTGGTGGTCGGCCCGACCTCGTTTCTGCTCAAGGCCCTGCTGCAAAACACCGGGGCCTATTTGTCCGAGATCGTCAGCAAAACCTTCAATCTGTACGCCTATGAGCCAACCGACTGGATCGGCGGCTGGACCCTGCTGTATTGGGGCTGGTGGCTGTCGTGGTCGCCCTTTGTTGGGCTGTTTATTGCGCGGATTTCGCGCGGGCGGACCATCCGTGAATTTATCTGCGGCGCACTCTTGGTGCCGGCTGCCTTCACCCTGTTGTGGATGACGGTATTTGGCGACACGGCGATTCACATGGTGCTGTACCAAGGCATCGACAGTTTGGCCGCCACGGTCAAGGCGGACAGTTCGCTGGCGCTGTTTGCCATGTTCGAACAGTTGCCGTGGTCCAACCTGCTGTCGTTGCTGGCGGTGGCCATGGTTATCGTGTTTTTCGTCACCTCCGCCGACTCCGGCGCCCTGGTGCTCGACATGCTCGCCTCCCGCAGCAATGAGAACGGGCCAGCGCCGCTGTGGCAACGACTGTTCTGGTCGATTTTGATTGGCGTGGTGGCCGCCACCCTGCTGCTAACCGACGGGCTCAAGGCCCTGCAAACCGCCACCATCGCCAGCGCCCTGCCCTTCGCCTGCGTGTTGCTGGCGGCGATTTGGGGGCTGTTTAAGGCGCTGCGACTGGACGCTGCCAAACGCGGACTGCAGCAATACCCACGCAACTCCGGGGCGGTTAACGCCAGTCAGGGCGGCTGGCAGCGGCGCTTGCGCAATATCGCCATGCTGCCACGGCGTAGCCACGTGAAGCGCTTTATCAGCGAAGTGGTGCTGCCGGCCTGTCATGAGGTGTGTGGCGAGCTGCACAAGCAAGGCCTGCAGGCCAGCGTACACAGCGGCGAAGATGGCCGCGCATGGCTGGCAGTGGCGCATGGCGCCGAGGTGGATTTTCGCTACGAGGTGCGCCCACGCGCGCTGAACCAGCCGAACTTCAACCTGCACGACAGCAGCGCAGAGCCGCTAGAGGCACGCAAATACTTCCGCGCCGAGGTGCACTTAAGCGAGGGTGGACAGGACTACGACCTGATGGGCTGGGCGCGCGAGGAGGTGATCGGCGATATCCTCGACCAGTATGAACGGCATCTGCACTTCCTCCATCTGGTCCGTTAACCGGCCTTTAAAAAGGCTATGTATCCGTTAGTGGTTGGCTTCGCTTGTGTCGGGTGTATTAGTCGCTTCGCTGCGTAACGCAGCAACGGACACGGCGAGATTCTTGCGGCAAAAAGGGTGCGGTTCGCAGGCTCACCAGCGCCCTACGCAGCCAAAGCATCTTCAACAGTTAACGGGTGCATAGCCTTTGAAAAACTACTGCGCTCGGCTATGCGCCGAGATAGGTCACTGCCGGCAACCGCAGCGCGGCAATGTCGGCCAGCAAATAGTCGCGTAGCCGCTCAAAACGTTGCTGGCCGCGCGCGGCTTGCGGCCACACTAGGTAGTAACTGCTGCCACTAAACACCGCCGTCGGCCACGGCAAGGCCAGGCGGCCTTGCTCGACGTCTTCGGCGACCAGCAGTAAGTCGCCAATCGACACGCCATAACCCCGAGCGGCGGCGACTATACCCAGCTCGAGCATGTCGAACACCTGGCCGCTTTTCAGCGGCACCTGCTCGCTCAGGCCCATGGCCTGCAACCACTGGCGCCAATCGCGCCGGTCCGGGGTTGGGTGCAATTGCTCGGCGGCCTGCAAGCGCGGCACATCCCAACTGCCCGTGGTGGCGGCCTCGGGCGCACATACTGGGATCAGCCACTCCTCGAATAACTTCACGCTGTGCCAACCGGCCGGGAACACCCCGGCATTCAGCAGCACCGCACAGTCGAAGGGTTCCTGGGCAAAGTCGACCCGATCGATGTCCATCCAGGCGGCAGTCAGCTGGATCTCGATGTCCGGTTGCTGCAGGCGAAAACGCGACAGCCGCGCCATCAGCCAGCGCATGGTCAGGGTCGAGGGTGCCTTCATGCGCAGCGCGCCCTCATCGCTGCGCAAACTGGCACAGGCCGCTTGCAGGGCGCTAAAGCCTTGCTGCAAACCGGGCAACAACAACCGCCCGGCCTCGGTTAAACGCAAACCACGGCCGGCGCGCTCAAACAAACGGCAGCCAAAATCGGCTTCTAGGGTGCGCACATGCCGACTGACCGCACTCTGGGTGATGGCCAACTCCTGCGCGGCACGGGTAAACGACAAATGCCGGGCGGCCGCCTCAAAGGCGCGCAAGGCATAGAGCGGCGCGAGACGGCTCATAGATGAGTAAAACTCATAGAAGGCATGGCTTTTATCCTTTTGTGGCACGGCCTTTACAGCCGCCAGAATAGCCACTATTGCCAGCCGCAGGACAGCTCTGCCGGCGCACAACTGATGATTTGTAATTATGTCTAGCAATCTACGCCAAGAACTTTCCGCACTGCTACGGCTGGCCGGGCCGCTGATCGCCGCACAGCTGGCCCACGTTTTGATGGTGTTTACCGACACCGTGATGATGGGCCTGCTCGGCCCGGCCCAGTTGGCCGCCGGGGCCTTGGGCGCGGCCAGTTATAACGTGGTGTCGATCTTTTGCGTCGGGGTGATGGCGGCGGTCGGTAACTTGGTGGCGATCCGCCACGGTGCCGGCGATGCGCAAGGCGTGCGCAGCATGACCCAAGCCGGCATCTGGATTGCGCTGATGCTGGCCCTGCTCGCCGCGCTGCTGCTGTGGCAAGCCACGCCTTGGTTGCGCTTGGCCGGCCAACAAGAGGTCAATATTGTTGGGGCCATGAGCTTTCTGCAGACGCTGATTTTTGCCCTGCCCGGCTATCTGCTGTTTATGGCCCTGCGCGGTTTTACCTGCGCGCTGGGCCGGCCCGGCCCGGTATTGGCGATCAGTATCGGCGGCGCACTGGCCAATTTCGTCCTCAACTACGCACTGATCAAAGGCCTATACGGCCTGCCGCAAATCGGTCTAGCCGGCATCGGTTTAGTCACCGCCGTGGTGATGAATGCCATGGCGCTGCTGCTAGCGCTGTATATCCGCTGGCAGCCGTTCTATCGGCCGTGGCCGCTGCTGCGCGGTTTGCTCGGCACACCGCTCTCGGCGCTGCGCGAGAATCTGCGGCTGGGCCTGCCGATTGGCGGTACCTATGTGGTCGAGTCGAGTTTGTTTTTTATCGCCGCGCTGTGCATGGGCGCGCTCGGCAGCACCGAGCTGGCCGCCCACCAGATCGCCCTGCAGGCGGTTTATGTGGTGTTTATGATCCCGGTGGGGCTGTCGTATGCCGCCAGCTTGCGCATCGGCCAGCACTATGGCGCGGGCCGCTGGCAGGCCGCCCGGCAAACCGGACGCTTAGCCTTAGGTTTGGGCGCGCTGTGCATGCTCGGCTTTGCCCTGCTGTTTTGGCTGGCCCCGCATTGGGTGATCGGTCTATTTCTCGACACTGCCGACAGCGCTAACCTGCCGGTGATCGAGCTGGCCGTCAGCCTGCTGGCAATTGCCGCTTGGTTTGAGCTGTTCGACGGCCTGCAAACCATCGCTATGGGCGCTATTCGTGGGCTGAAAGACGCCAAAACCACGCTGTTGGTGGGCCTGATTTGCTACTGGGGAATTGGCGCACCAGCGGCCTGGCTGCTGGCATTCGCCTTCGGCTGGGGCGCGCAAGGCGTGTGGTGGGGCTTGGCGATTGGTTTAGCCACCGCTGCGCTGGGCCTGACCCTGAGCTTCGAATGGAAGACCGCACGGTTGCTGCGGCCAGAGCAGCAATTGAGCCAGCCGTGCACAACGTAGGGTGTACTCGCCGCAGGCAGTACACCAAGGGCTGGCGGACTGTTCGCTGCGCTCCTGAGTCCACCCTACATCAGCCTGGCAATCAGCGCGCGGTTGTTACAACGACAACTTGGCGAGCAAGGGTTGGCGCTGGCCGAACACTAAAAAGCGCGTCAGCTCAGTTAATGGCAGCGGCTTGCTGATCAGGTAACCCTGCACCTGATCGCAACCGAACTGGCGCAACAAGGCCAGTTGCTCGGCGGTTTCCACACCCTCGGCCACCACCTGCAGATGCAGGTTGTGCGCAAGGTTGATCATCGCCCGCACCAACTGCTGGCTCTGCGGTGGCGCACCCATGTCAGCGACGAAGCTTTTGTCGATTTTCAGCAGGGTGATCGGCAGGCTGTGCAGGTGCATAAACGAGGAGAAGCCAGTGCCGAAATCGTCCAAGGAAAACTGCACACCCAGCTCACCGAGCGCCTGCATGGTCTGTTGCACCTGACCGACACTGCGCATCACCGCCGTTTCGGTCAGCTCAAACTCCAGCCACTGCGCCGCCACGCCGCGCTCATTGATCAGTCGCGTCAAGGTTGGCAACAGTTGGCTGTCTTGAAACTGGCGAAACGACAGATTAATCGCCATGTGCAGCGGCGGCACACCGCGCCCGAGCAGCCACTGCATGTCGCGCAGCGCTTGGGAAATCACCCAGTACCCGAGCGGCACAATCAGCCCGGTTTCTTCCGCCAGCGGGATAAATTCATCCGGGCCGAGCAAGCCGTGCTCGCTGTGCTGCCAGCGCACCAAGGCCTCCAGGCCAAGCACCGCCCCCGTATGCAGGCACAGCCGTGGCTGGTAATGCAGCACTAACTCGTCGCGGCGCAGGGCCCGGCGCAATTGCCCTTCGAGCTCGGCGCGGCTCTGTTCGCTACGACTGTTACGCGGGTCAAACAGGCTAACGCTAGTGTCGGGGTTAAGCTTGGCTTGCTGCATGGCGATGTGCGCATGCCACATCAAGGCATCGGCGCTAACCTCGGCACTGGCAAATGCCAAACCAATGCTGGCGCCCATCAATAAGCTTTCGCCATCCAACCAATAGGGTTCCGCTAACGCCTGAGCGATCTGTTCGAGCAGCCGCTCGGCCCGGTGCGGATCACGGCGCACGTCAAGCAACAAGGCAAATTCGTCGCCACCCAAACGGGCCAGTTGATCGCCACCTTCCAGGTGCTCGCGCAAACGCGCCACCACCTGCAGCAGCAGGCGATCGCCAGCCTGATAACCGAGGGCATCGTTGGCGTGGCGAAAGTTATCTAAATCTAAGTGTGCCAGCGCCAGCCCAGTACCGCAGAACTCGCTGAGTTGTACGTTGAGCAAAGTGTGAAAGCCCTGCCGATTAGCAATCCCGGTTAGCGGGTCTTGCTCGGCGAGGCCTTGCAGGGTGGTCTTTAATTTGGCGTTTTCGGCCGCGTAACGCATGCAGCGGCGCAACAGTGCCGGGCTGAAACTGCTGAGCGCCAGCCAATCGGTGGCATTGCTCGGCAGGCTGTCCGGCTCAGACTCCAGCAGCAGCACCGTCGGCAGCGGACACAGGCCCAACGGCGGCAGACTCTCGGGGGTACACAGCAATACGCCATGATGCGGTTGGTCAAACAGGTTACTGGCGGCCTGCCAAGACGGTGCGGTAATCAGCGCCGACGGGTTACCCAACTGCGCCAAAGCATCTCGCAGCGGCTGCAACCATTCGCTGGATTCACTCAGTAAGACTAATTGTAAGGATTCAACATGCGCGGACAAACAACCACCCAAAGGTCAAAGAATAGCGGTGGCACTGCCAACCAGATGAACAATGCAACCTGTTCACCGAGCCTGACGTGGGCTACCTGCGCCGTGAGCGGCGTCATTTTATTTGCGCGTCCTTGTGCGGTTGCAAACAGCTTGCGTGAAAGCGCGCGCGGCGGCAACCGCTGGCAATAGGCTAGCGCGCTAGTTTTGGCACAAATTCGGGCTATTTCGGCGCAAAGCATCGATCAGCGCGCAATCGCCAGCCCGCCGGTAGATCGTCCCAGCGGTCACTGCTAACGCCTTGAGCCTGCTAAAATGGCCGCCCTTCTCCGCAGAGCCCCTCGCCGATGTCACGCCTTAATCCACGGCAGCAAGAAGCCGTTAATTTCATCAGCGGGCCGCTGTTGGTGCTCGCCGGTGCCGGCTCCGGCAAGACCAGTGTGATCACCCGCAAAATCGCCTATCTGGTGCAGCACTGCGGCATGCGCGCTCAGCATATTCTGGCCATGACCTTCACCAACAAGGCCGCCCGCGAGATGAAAGAGCGGGTCAGCACGCTGCTCAAAGGCCCGGAGGCCCGCGGCCTGACCGTCTCGACCTTTCACAACTTGGGCATGAACATCATCCGCAAGGAGTACGCGCGGCTGGGCTATAAGCCGGGGTTCTCGATTTTCGATGAGACCGACGTCAAGGCGCTGCTCAGCGACCTGATGCAAAAAGAGTACTCCGGCGACGACGGTGTGGATGAGATCAAGAACATCATCGGCTCGTGGAAGAACGATTTGATCATGCCCGCCGAGGCATTAGAGCAGGCGCGCAATCCCAAAGAGCAAACCGCCGCCATCGTTTACCTGCACTACCAGCGCACGCTAAAGGCGTATAACGCGGTGGATTTTGACGACCTGATTTTGATGCCAGTGAAGCTGTTCCAAGAGCACGCCGACATTCTGGAAAAATGGCAAAACCGCATCCGCTACCTGCTGGTGGACGAATACCAAGACACCAACGCCAGCCAGTATTTGCTGGTGAAATTGCTGGTCGGCTCGCGCAATCAGTTCACCGTGGTCGGCGACGATGACCAGTCGATCTACGCCTGGCGCGGCGCGCGGCCAGAAAACCTGATGCTGCTAAAAGACGACTATCCGTCGCTAAAAGTGGTGATGCTCGAACAAAACTACCGCTCCACCAGCCGCATACTCAAATGCGCCAACACCCTGATCAGCAACAACCCGCACGCCTTCGAGAAGAAACTCTGGAGCGAAATGGGTCACGGCGATCCGATTCGGGTAATTCGCTGCCGCAATGAAGACGCTGAGTGCGAGCGGGTGGCGATGGAAATCCTCACTGAGCACCTAAAAACCGATCGCCCCTACAACGACTTTGCCATCCTCTATCGCGGCAACTACCAAGCCAAGCTGATGGAGATGAAACTGCAGCACCACCAAATTCCCTATCGCCTGTCGGGCGGTACCAGCTTCTTCGCTCGCCAGGAAGTTAAAGACCTGATGGGCTACTTTCGCCTGCTGGTCAACCCGGATGACGACAACGCCTTCTTGCGGGTAATCAACGTGCCGCGCCGCGAAATTGGCTCGACCACCTTGGAAAAGCTCGGCAACTACGCCACGGCGCGGCAGACCTCGATGTATAACGCCTGCGATGAAGTCGGCCTCGGCGAACACCTCGACAGCCGTTACGGCGAGCGCCTGCAACGTTTTAAACGCTGGATGGACGGGATCCGCCAGCAGTGCGCGCAGACCGAGCCGATTGCCGTGCTACGCAGCATGGTGATGGACATCGACTACGAGAATTGGCTGCGCCAGAACGCCTCCAACGACAAGGTCGCCGATGCCCGGATGGGCAACGTCTGGTTCCTGATCGAGGCGCTGAAAAACACCCTCGACAAAGACGAAGACGGTGGCATGACCATCGAGGATGCGATCGGCAAGCTGGTGCTGCGCGACATGCTCGAACGCCAGCAAGAGGAAGAAGACGGCGCCGACGGCGTGCAGATGATGACCCTGCACGCCTCCAAGGGGCTGGAATTTCCCTCGGTGTTTATCCTCGGCATGGAGGAAGAAATTCTCCCACACCGCTCCAGCATCGAAGCCGACACCGTCGAGGAAGAGCGCCGCTTGGCTTATGTGGGCATCACCCGTGCGCGACAGAACCTAGCCATGACCTTCGCCGCCAAGCGCAAACAATACGGCGAGATTATCGAGTGTACCCACAGCCGTTTTCTCGATGAGCTGCCGCAAGACGAGCTGGAATGGCAAGGTCAAGAGGACGCCCCGGTCGAGGTCAAAGCCGCCCGTGGCAATAACGCCTTGGCTGATATTCGCGCAATGCTCAATAAGTAAGCCGGACTTGAGCCCAGCCTAACCACTAAATTTCCTTATCCACCGCCCGACCCAACAGAGGCCCAGCCCATGCAAGCACTGCAACAAAAGATTCGCGACGAAGGCAGCGTGCTGTCTGAGCAAGTACTCAAGGTCGATGCGTTTCTCAATCACCAGATCGACCCGCAGCTGATGCAGCAAATCGGCCATGAATTTGCCCTGCGTTTTCGCGACCAAGGCATCACCAAGATCGTCACCATCGAAGCCTCGGGAATTGCCCCGGCGGTAATGGCCGGGCTGGAACTGGGTGTGCCGGTAATCTTCGCACGTAAATATCAGTCCATTACCATGAGTGAGAACCTGCTGACCTCGACGGTGTTCTCCTTCACCAAGCAAACCGAGAGCACCATCGCCATCTCCGCCAAGCACCTGACGGCGGCCGATCACGTGTTGATCATCGACGACTTTCTGGCCAACGGCCACGCCGCCAAAGCCCTTATCGACGTAATCGAACAGTCCGGGGCGAGCATCGCCGGGCTCGGCGTGGTGATAGAAAAATCCTTCCAGCGCGGTCGCGCCGAACTCGATGCGCTGGGCTTTAGGGTCGAATCACTGGCACGCATTAGCTCGCTGGCCAATGGTCAGGTGAGTTTTATCGACTAGTCAGCAGTAAAACTGCCGGCAATAAAAAACCGCCCGAAGGCGGTTTTTTATTGCCGGCTTAACTTACAGGCCGGACATCTGCTTGATGGCGCCCCGCAACTCGTCATCCGAGCAGCTGGCACAGGTGCCTTTAGGCGGCATGGCGTTGATGCCACTGATCGCCTTAGCCAGGATACCGTCAAGACCACCTTGTTCAGCTGCACGCTTTTTCCAATCGGCGCTGTCGCCAATTTTCGGTGCACCAAGCACGCCAGAGGTGTGGCAAGCGCCGCAGTACTTAGTCACGACTTCAGCGCCAGTCATGGCTGGGCCAGCCGCCGCAACGGCAACCGCGCCAACACCTTTACACTCTTCGCCAGCGATGCACACTTGGGCCACCGGCTTGATGCGCTCGACGATGTCGTCATCTTGCAATTGTAAGGCATCGGCGGCAAACACCTGCCCACTCACTGTCAGCAGGGCCAACACAGCAACTTGTGCAGTTAGAATTTTTTTAATCAGGTTCACGCGTACACCTCGTCGTGGCTAGTCAGGCCCGCGACCACGGTATGCGCGAGCAAAAGCAGTATAGCGGGAAGCCCTGCGCGCCGAAACAACCCAAAGTGTCGCAGGGTTATTTAGCCCGACCGCAGGCTTATCGGTGGCAAAAACAGGCGCGCCGCCGAAACGAGCGCGCTACACAATCGCCGGTTTAGAAATTGGCCGGAGTGGTGGCACTGATCAACCGCGCCGGCTGATCGAAGGGATTACGGAAACGGTGCGGCTTGCTGCTCTCGAAGTAGTAACTGTCGCCCGCTTCAAGAATAAACACTTCGCCGCCAACGGTGAGTTCTAAGCGGCCCTCAACCAAGACCCCAGCTTCTTCACCAATGTGATTGAGCATCTCGTCGCCAGTATCGGCGGCCGGCGGATAGGTTTCGTCGAGGAACGACAAAGCGCGCACTTGATGGCCCTTGCCAACCAGCTTCATGCTCACGGCACCGCTGGACAACTCTAACAACTCATCGGCTTTGTAGACGATTTGTACTGCATCATCGCCGTCTGACTCACTGGCAAAGAACTCGACCATCGACATCGGAATGCCGCCGAGTACTTTCTTCAGCGAGCTGATCGAAGGGCTGACGCTGTTTTTCTCGATCATCGAAATAGTGCTATTGGTCACCCCTGCCCGTTTAGCGAGTTCACGCTGGGAGAGGCCCTTAAGCTTGCGAATGGTCTGCAGTCGAATACCGACGTCCAATGTGGGAGTACCTCTGTAAACTGGGCGGAAAGTGCCGCTATCATGGCAACAGTGTTCAGTATTTACAACACTTGTGCCGCGAATTTGCCCAGCTTGTGCATCAATGCCCGCCGTAGACGCGCGGCACTCGGCGTAAATTGCAAAATATCTGATAAGGGATGGTCTGCGCACACGCTGCCACCTCGCTGGCCAGCACCTGCTTGCCCCATAACTCGACCCGGCTGCCGAGCCCGGCACCGGGTAAATTGGTTAAATCAACGCACAGCATATCCATCGAAACCCGTCCAATGATCCGCCCACGTACGCCGTCGATACTCACCGGGGTCCCCGTCGGCGCATGCCGGGGGTAGCCATCGGCATAGCCCATCGCGACCACACCAACGCGGCTTGGCTGGCTGGTAACAAAATTGCCGGCATAACCCACCGGCTCACCGGCGGCCAGTTCACGCACGCTGATAATTTTTGACTCCAAGGTCATCACCGGCAGCAATTGCGCGGCCAAGCTGTGCGCCTCGGCAAAAGGCGTGGCGCCATACAGCATGATGCCGGGACGCACCCAGTCGCTGGCAGGCTCGGCGGATACTGCCTGCGGCCAGGCCAGAATCGCCGGCGAGTTGCGCAAGCTAATCTCACCCGTTAAGCCCTCACGGGCCGCATTAAACTGCGCGACCTGCTCTAGGGTACGCGGGCAAGTGGGCTCGTCGGCACGGGCGAAATGGCTCATCAAGACGATTTTGCCGACCTGCCCGCAGGCCGCCAAACGCCGATACGCCGCCTGATAGTCCGCCGGCGCCAGACCAACCCGGTGCATGCCCGAATCGAGTTTCAGCCACACGGTTAACGGGCGACGTAAGCGCGCGCGCTCCAGCGCCTCGACCTGCCACAACGAATGCACCACGCACCACAGGTCATGCTGGTCGATCAACTCCAGCTCGGCGCTCTCAAAAAAGCCTTCGAGCAGCAAAATCGGCGCGCTGATAGCGCCATAGCGCAACTCCAACGCCTCCTCGATACAGGCCACGGCAAAGCCATCGGCCTCGGCGGCCAAGGCCAGCGCGCAGGGTAAGGCGCCATGCCCATAGGCATCGGCCTTAATCACCGCCAGCGCTTTACCGCCACTGGCACTGCGGGCGAGTTGATAGTTATGACGCAGGGCGTGCAGATCGATTAAGGCGCGGGCGGGACGCATGGCGATGGACTTCTATCGGGTTAATAAATGATGTCGGACGTAAAGGATGCCGGACGTAGGGAGGACTCAGGAGCGAAGCGAACAGTCCGCCAATGTGCGCCGAGAACAATCCGCCAGCGTGGCGATGGCATCAATTTCTGCCGTATTGCCTACGCAGCCTTACAACTGCGCGGCAACCACCATCATCTCGACCAACACCTGCGGGTCGTAAAGTTTGGCTTCAACGCAGGCCCGTGCCGGCGCGGCGCCCTCGGCCACCCAAGCGTCCCAGACCGCATTCATCGCGGCGTAGTCGGCCATGTCTTTAAGGTAAATGGTCAGCGACAAAATCTGCGTCTTGTCACTGCCCGCCTCAGCTAACAGCCGGTCGATATTGGCTAGGGTCTGCCGGGTTTGCTCGGCGACGTCGCCGGCGTAATCGTCGGCCAACTGCCCAGCCAAATACACAGTGGCGTTATGGATGACGATTTCGCTGTAGCGTTTTTCAGTGTGCAGGCGCTGGATGGACATGGCGGTGCTTCTCGATAGAGGTGCTGTAACGGGAAATATCTAAACCATTGGCGCTGATTTGCGGGCGTTTATTGGCGATTAAGTCTGCCAGCAAACGCCCCGAACCGCAGGCCATGGTCCAGCCCAGCGTGCCGTGCCCGGTGTTTAAGAACAAGTTGCGCATCTTGGTCGCGCCAACAATAGGCGTGCCATCCGGGGTGGCCGGACGCAAGCCAGTCCAGAACTCGGCGCGGGTTAAATCGCCGCCTTGCGGATACAGATCGCCAGTAATCATCTCCAAGGTGGCGCGCCGACGCGGATTCAAGCTCAAATCGAAACCGGCAATTTCCGCCATGCCGCCAACACGGATACGGTTATCGAAACGGGTGATCGCCACCTTGTAGGTCTCATCGAGAATCGTCGAGGTCGGTGCCATGGCCGGATTGGTGATCGGCACGGTCAGCGAGTAACCCTTCAGCGGATACACCGGCGCCTTGATGCCCAGCGGCTTGAGCAATTGCGGGCTGTAGCTGCCCAGCGCCAACACGTACTGGTCGGCCACTTCCAGCTTGCCGTCGATGTACACGCCGTTGATCCGGTCACCGGCAAAGTCTAAGCGCTGGATGTTCTGCCCAAAACGGAACTGCACACCTAAATCGGCGGCCATCTGCGCCAGCTGGGTGGTAAACAACTGGCAGTCGCCGGTTTGGTCGTTGGGCAAGCGCAGGGCGCCGGCTAACTTATGCGTTACGCCCGCCAAAGCGGGCTCGACGCGGGCGATACCAGCGCGGTCGAGCAACTCAAACGGCACGCCGGATTCGCGCAACACGGCGATGTCTTTGGCCGCGCCATCCAACTGCGCCTGGGTGCGAAATAACTGCGTGGTGCCTAGGGTGCGGCCTTCGTAGCTGATGCCGGTTTCGGCGCGCAGCTCATCTAGGCAATCGCGGCTGTACTCGGACAAACGCAACATGCGCTCCTTGTTCACCGCATAACGGCTGGCGGTGCAGTTGCGCAGCATTTGCGCCATCCACAGGTACTGATCGAGGTCGCCGGTGGCCTTAATCGCCAGCGGTGCATGCTTTTGCAGCAGCCACTTGATAGCCTTCAGCGGCACACCGGGCGCGGCCCATGGCGAGGCGTAACCGGGCGAGACTTGGCCGGCGTTAGCGAAGCTGGTCTCCAGCGCCGGGCCGTTTTGCCGATCGACCACCACCACTTCAAAGCCGGCTCGCGCCAGATAATAAGCACTGGCGGTACCAATCACACCGCTACCAAGCACCATGACCCGCATGTTTGTCTCCATTGCTGCGGCGCGGCCGCAGGCGTTTGTTATTCTGAGCGTAGATGCTGCTCAGTATAAAAAGCCTCAGGCAGTGAAAGTCACTGTTTAAACAGCTATATTCGAGGGGAAATCTCGGCAAATACCCAGTTTACGGAGGCATAACCCCCATGCGCACCCAACACCAGAGCCGTCGCGAGCTGGATAAAATTGACCGGAATATTTTACGCATCCTGCAAGCCGACGGCCGCATCAGCTTCACCGACCTCGGCGAACGGGTCGGCCTGTCGACCACACCCTGCACCGAGCGCGTTCGTCGCTTGGAGCGCGACGGCTTTATCATGGGCTACTTCGCCCGGCTCAACCCGCAGCAATTGAAGGCCAGCTTGCTGGTATTTGTCGAGATCAGCCTAGATTACAAATCCGGCGACACCTTCGAGGAATTCCGCCGCGCCGTGCTGAAATTGCCCCATGTGCTGGAGTG
Source organism: Pseudomonadaceae bacterium (assembly GCA_019745275.1). Lineage (GTDB taxonomy): Bacteria > Pseudomonadota > Gammaproteobacteria > Pseudomonadales > Pseudomonadaceae > Aquipseudomonas. The sequence continues at coordinate 13,744 of JAIETJ010000013.1, forward strand.
CCATCTGGTCAGCGGCGACTTCGACTACCTAGTCAAAGCGCGCATCAACGAGATGGCTTCGTACCGCAAACTGCTCGGCGACATCCTGTTGAAGTTGCCGCATGTGCGCGAGTCAAAGAGCTATATCGTCATGGAAGAAGTGAAAGAAAGTTTGACCCTGCCAATCGCCGAATAAACCCTACAAGCGCAGCCCAACAGCTGAACGAGAACGATCAATGCACGACGAATTACAGATCATCGACATCCAACTGGGTGATGGCAAAGCAGCGGTCAAAGGCGCGCTGATTACCACCCAATACCGCGGCACCTTGGAAGACGGCACAGTATTCGACTCCTCCTACGCGCGCGGCAAACCCTTCCAATGCGTGATCGGCACCGGCCGCGTGATTAAAGGCTGGGATCAAGGCCTGATGGGTATGCGTGTAGGCGGCAAACGCCAACTACGAGTGCCGGCGCATCTGGCCTATGGCGAACGGCAAATGGGCGAGCACATCAAGCCTCACTCAAACCTGATTTTCGAGATTGAACTGTTGGAAGTGCTGACCAGGGATGATTGAACAGTCAGGTGTAGGGCGGGTGCAACCCGCATGCTTAAAGAATAAAGCGGTGTATTACCCAGCAATATTAGAGCGCAAGATGCGGGTTGCACCCGCCCTACACCAACACCTGCCGGGTGGTGGCGATGTAGTGATGGATTTGCCGCTCGATGTGCGGCTCGATCATGTCTTCCGGGCGGCGGCCATTGGGGCAGGGCATGCGTGGCGTGGTGCCGAACAGCCGGCAGATCAGCGGGCGCTCGGCGTACACCTCGCAGCCATGCTGGCCTAGGTGTACGCAGTTGAGTTCATTTAAAGCCGCGTCATGCTCGGCGTCGGTTTTCACCGGCAGGCGCGACATTTCCTCCGAGGAGGTGGTGACCGGCCCGCAGCAATCGTGACAACCCGGCACACAGGCAAACGATGGAATGCGCTCACGCAGGCGCGCGATAATGTCTCTGTTACAGCTCATTAAGGCCCAGCTCCTGTGCAGATTGCCGGGATCAACGACGGCGTTATAGGCACGTAGTTTAACCCAGCAGCAGCCGGTACAGACCGCCAGCCGACCAAGCAGTTTTGCCTGACAGGCAAAAGGCTTTTGCCTCAAGCGCCCTTGGTCATGACGGCGCGGCCACCTATGCTGGGCTCTGAGTCTGTCCGGCGCGGAAGCCCCCTAGCGAGAATGCCTGGGACTGCGCGCGTTGTTGGCTTAACTGGCAATCTAATCCAGCTTGAGCGAAACAAGGCCCCACCCTCCAGCCTTTCATCCAGGGCTGCGCCACGTCCGCCAGACTCGCATTATTCTTCTAATAAAAGCAGGAACACCGCCATGCCCGCCCACCCTCGCCAACCCGTGCACAGCCCGCAGCACGCGGCCTCTTACTACGCCGCCAGCGTCAAGCAGCCGCACAGTTACCCGGTGTTACAGGGCGAGGTGCAGGCCGATGTGTGCATTGTTGGCGGTGGTTTCTCTGGCTTGAACACCGCCATTGAGATGGCCGAGCGTGGCCTCTCGGTGGTGTTGCTGGAAGCCCACAAGATCGGTTGGGGCGCCAGCGGGCGCAACGGCGGCCAACTGATTCGTGGCGTCGGCCATGGCCTAGAACAGTTTGAAAATCTAGTCGGGCGCGAGGGCGTGCGCGAGTTTAAGTTGATGGGCTTGGAGGCGGTCGAGATCGTCCGCCAGCGGGTAGCCAAGTACAGCATCGACTGCGACCTGACCTGGGGCTACTGCGACCTAGCCAACAAACCCAGCGATTACGCCGGCTTTGCCGAAGACGCCGAGGAACTGCGCAGCCTCGGTTACCAGCACGAACTGCGGATGGTCGCGCCTAATGAGATGCACAGCGTGGTCGGCTCCGAGCGCTATGTCGGCGGCATGATCGACATGGGCTCTGGTCACCTGCACCCGCTCAACTTGGCCCTCGGCGAAGCCGCCGCCGCCGCCAGTTTGGGCGTGCGGCTGTTTGAAGAATCAAAAGTCACCCGTATCGATTACGGTCCCGAAGTTTGTGTACACACAGCCCTCGGTCGGGTGCGGGCGAAGACTCTGGTGCTGGCGTGCAATGCCTATCTCAACGATTTAAACAGCAGCCTTGGCGGCAAGGTGCTGGCGGCCGGCAGTTATGTGATTGCTACAGAGCCGCTATCGGCCGAGCTGGCGGCCAGTTTGATCCCGCAGAATATGGCGCTCTGCGACCAGCGCGTGACCGTGGATTACTATCGTTTGTCGGCCGATCGCCGCTTGCTGTTCGGTGGCGCGTGCCATTACTCAGGGCGCGATCCGGCCGACATCGGTGCCTATATGCGACCGAAGATGCTCCAGGTGTTTCCGCAACTGGCCAACGTCAAGATCGACTACCAATGGGGCGGCATGATCGGCATCGGCGCCAATCGCCTGCCGCAGATTGGCCGGCTCAAAGAGCAACCGAATGTGTTCTATGCCCAGGCCTATGCCGGCCACGGCCTGAACGCCACTCACTTGGCCGGCAAGCTGCTCGGCGAGGCCATCTGCCAGCAACACAGCCGTGGTTTTGAGCTGTTCGCCCAGGTGCCGCACATGACCTTCCCTGGCGGCAAACACCTGCGCTCGCCGCTGCTGGCGCTGGGCATGCTCTGGTATCGAGCCAAAGAGGCAGTGGGCCTGCATTAAGGCGCGCTGGCGCCGGCCACGCGCAAGGACGGACGGTGCCAGCACCGTCAACCGCCACGCCCCAATCGCCGCCCCAACGGATTGCCCGCACCCTAACCTGAAAGTACAACGGCCGGACTCCTCAAAGGAGCCCGGCCGTATTGTTTTAAGCGTAGGTTGGATTAGCGCAGCGTAATCCGACAGCCTGCCGCAGGTCGGTCTTTGGCGACACCAATGGCGGGTTACGCTGCGCTAACCCACCCTACCCACACGCCCCCTGAAATACGGAGCATTCAACGCAAGGGCGCCGCAGCATGGCCGACGCCCCGCAGATCGCCCCGATATCCTTACAGCTTGATCCAGGTGGCCTTCAGCTCTGTGTACTTGTCGAAGGCATGCAGGGATTTGTCCCGACCGTTGCCCGACTGCTTGAAGCCGCCGAACGGTGCGGTCATGTCGCCGCCATCGTATTGGTTGACCCACATGCTGCCGACCCGCAGCGCCTTGGCGGCCAGATGGGCCTTGGACAGATTGCTGGTCCAGATCGCCGCGGCCAAGCCGTAGATGCTGTCGTTGGCGATTTGGATGGCTTCCTCGACGGTATCGAAGGTAATCACCGACAACACTGGGCCGAAGATCTCTTCGGCGGCGATGCGCATGCTGTTGTGCACGTCATCAAACACCGTTGGCTCGACATACTGACCGCCAGTGGCTTCCAAGGTGCGCTTGCCGCCGCAGAGCAGCGTGGCCTTGTCGGCATGCCCGGCTTCGATATAGGCCAGCACACTGTTGAGGTGCTGGTTATCCACTAGAGCGCCGACCTTGGTGGCCGGGTCCAGCGCGTGGCCAGGCTTCCAGCCCTGCATGGCTTCCAGCAGCAGCGGCATAAATTGCTCTTTCACCGAACGCTCGATCAGCAAACGCGAGCCGGCGGTGCACATCTCACCTTGGTTAAAGCAGATGGCGGCGGCGGCCGCTTCGGCAGCGTCTTTCAGGCAGGGCGCGTCGGCGAACACGATGTTGGCGCTCTTGCCGCCCGCCTCCAACCACACGCGCTTCATGTTCGACTCGCCGGCGTAAATCATCAGTTGCTTGGCGATTTTGGTCGAGCCAGTGAACACCAAGGTGTCGACATCCATATGCAAGGCCAGCGCCTTGCCGACGGTGTGGCCATAGCCCGGCAGGATGTTCAGCACGCCAGCGGGAATACCCGCTTCGAGTGCCAATTGAGCCAAGCGAATGGCGGTCAACGGCGATTTTTCCGAGGGCTTAACAATTACTGAGTTGCCGGTCGCCAAGGCTGGGCCGAGCTTCCAGCAGGTCATGATCAGCGGGAAGTTCCACGGCACAATCGCCGCCACCACACCAATCGGCTCACGGGTAATCAGGCCCAGTTCGTCGTGCGGGGTGGCCGCCACTTCGTCGTAAATCTTGTCGACCGCCTCGCCACTCCAGCGGATCGCCCGCGAAGCGCCCGGCACGTCAACGCTCAAGGCGTCACCAATCGGCTTGCCCATGTCGAGGGTTTCCAGCAACGCCAGTTCTTCGGCATTGGCGTCCATCAAGTTGGCAAAACGGATCATCGCCTGCTTGCGCTTGACCGGCGACAAGCGTGACCAGACGCCGGACTCAAAGGTAGCGCGGGCATCGGCGACGGCCAGATTGGCATCGGCCAGATCGCAACTGGCCACCGGACCCAAAGAGCGGCCATCAACCGGACTGATGCAGTCGAAGGTCGCCTTAGAGGCGGCGTCGGTGTATTCACCGTGGATAAAAGCGCGGCCTTCAAT
>JAIETJ010000067.1 GCA_019745275.1 Pseudomonadaceae bacterium
CTAACGATGCAAAAGCGCATGATGATTACCGGTGCAGGTTCTGGTCTTGGCCGTGAAATTGCCTTGCGCTGGGCGCGTGAGAGTTGGCAGTTCGCGCTCTGTGATGTCAATGATGCAGGCTTGGCCGAGACCTTGGCGTTAGTGCGTGCGGCCGGTGGCGACGGCTTTACTCAGCGCTGTGATGTGCGCGATTACAGCCAACTCACGGCCTTGGCGCAGGCATGTGATGAGCGACTCGGCGGTATCGACGTGATCGTCAATAACGCCGGGGTTGCCTCCGGTGGATTTTTCAACGAGCTGTCGCTGGAAGATTGGGACTGGCAGATTTCTATCAACCTGATGGGCGTGGTTAAGGGCTGCAAAGCCTTCTTGCCGCTGCTGGAGCGCAGCCACGGCAAGATCGTCAATATCGCCTCGATGGCGGCCTTGATGCAGGCCCCGGCGATGAGTAATTACAACGTCGCCAAAGCGGGGGTGGTGGCGCTCTCGGAGAGTTTGTTGGTCGAGTTGGCTGAGCAGCAAGTTGGGGTGCACGTGGTGTGTCCGAGTTTTTTCCAAACCAACTTGATGGACTCTTTTCGTGGCCCTACGCCGGCAATGAAGCAACAAGTTGGCAAATTGCTGGAAAACTCGCCGATCAGCGCTGCCGAGATTGCCGAGTACATCTACGCCGCCATCGAGCGGGGCGAGTTTATGATCCTCCCTCACGAGCAAGGCCGCATGGCTTGGGGCTTGAAGCAAAAAAATCCGCAATTGCTGTATGCCGAAATGATCAGCATGGCCGAAAAAATGCGCAAGAAAGCCGCCGCGGTCTAACTGGCCTATGCCCGGTTTGCTTGCTGTACCAGTGTTTAGCGCTGTGCAGTCGATCACTGCGGGCTAATCCAGAGATGGCCGCTAAGGGCTGCCTGTGTTAGAAGGCAGCACGGATTTTCTGGAGTGACAGTGTGGAGTCTGAGTCAATCGTCTACGGCTGCATTCGCGACTGGCCGTCGGATCGTTTAGAGCAGCGGATCTTGCGCCGCGAAACCAATAGCCGCGTGCTAGCCAGCCTACCCAGCGGTGAGGCGTGGCCGTTTCTCGGCCGTGAGATGTTTTCTAACTGTGCTACCGAAGGCGAAGGCCTGTATCAAACCCAGGTGATTCATTTTGGCGCCAGCTATAAAGCGCTGGAGTATGAATGGCGTCTGTGGATTGCGCAGTTCGAGGCGCTGCTGCAAAACCTCTACTGGGCCAGCGCCGTGGTCCACTTGGAAACCGAGTTAAACGGCTGCCATACCTTTCGCTGGGACTCCGACAGCGGCTTTCATAGTCCGCAAGAGAGCGAGATGCGCGTGCGCTGTGTATGGGAGCGTGAGGGTTTGCGCGGTTAAGTAAGCCAAAGGGTTTGCAGTTGTCGGTTACTCAAGCCACTCACGTGGCACTTCATGCTTGAGCAACAACATGCATTGCTGGCTGTCGGGGTCGAAGGCGATCACCGCGCTGCCCTTATTGAGCGCGATGCGCACCCGGGCGATGCGGGTTTCTAGCGGGGTTTCATCGCCGTTGTCGTTGCCGTCGCGGGTGACGAAGTCTTCAATTAGGCGGGTCAGGGTGTCGGCTTCCAGCATTGCTTGCGGTATTAACATGCAGAGCGCCTCCTCAGCGCTCGGCGATGGTAACAGCCCGCGTTGCTCGGCTAGCTATCGTGCGCTGCCTTGGGCTGTAAATAATGCTCGATGCGCTCAAACAACAGTTGGCTGTCCAGCGGTTTGCCGATGAAATCATCCATGCCAGCGGCTAAGCCAAGCTGCTGATACTGCTCAAACACGTGGGCGGTGAGGGCGATAATGGGCACGGCCGGCAGATCATTCAGTTGTTCGAATAAGCGGATTTGCCGTGTGGCTTCGAAGCCGTCCATTTCCGGCATTTCGCAATCCATCAAAATTAGCTTAATGGCTCCCGGTGCGCGCCGGTATTCGGCGACGGCAGCCGCACCGTTGTTGACCACACGGGGCAGGTAGCCACGTTTTTTCAGCAAGCCTTGAGCAACCAATTGGTTGACCGGGTTGTCTTCGGCAACCAGCACGCAGGGGCCGGCGCTGGTTGTTGCCATTGTTACCTGGCTGATGATTGGCGCGGCGGCTGGTGTGGGTTGGTACATCTCGAGCAAGGTTTGCCGCAGTTGGGTCACGGTCAAGGGTTGTGGCAGGCTCTGGATGCGCAGCTCGGGGAGGTTGGGTTGCTGGGCGGTTTGCGCCGGTGGGCAGAGCAATAGAATCGGCTGGCCCAGCTGCAAATGCCCGCGTAACGGCTCAAGCCAGCCGGTAATGCTGCCGGGCCAAGGTGACATCAATACCAGTAGGGGTGGGCTGGTAAATTCAGCCAGACAACTGAGTAGCCGCTCTGGGGTTTGGCAGCGCTCGGTGCGCATCCCCCAGCGGCCAAATAGTAATCCGAGGGCGTCCAAGCCTTGGCCGTCTAGCGAGGTGAGCAGGGCGGTGCGACCATTGAGTAAGGTTGCCAGCGGGTCAAGACGGGCTGGATCATGTTGCATTGGCAGATCAAAGGTAAACAGGGTGCCTTCGCCGGTGCTGCTTTGTACGCCGATTTGGCCACCCATCATGGTCACCAGTTCTTTGCTAATAGCCAGTCCTAGGCCGCTGCCACCATAACGGCGGGTGGTGGTCGAGTCGCCTTGGGCGAAAGAATCAAACAGCAGCGCTTGGCCTTCGGCGCTAATGCCAATACCGCTGTCGCGAATGCTAAAGAGTAATTTCACCTGCCCTTGTGCATCGCAGCGTTGGCAGATGTTCAGAGTTACATGACCTTCGGCGGTGAATTTTAAGGCGTTGCTGAGCAGGTTCATCAACACCTGCTTAGTGCGCGTAGGGTCGCCGATAATGTATTGCGGCACGCCAGCTTCCAGGCTGACATACAGGCGCAAGCGCTTTTCCAGCGCTTGCGCGGTGAACAGGCTGATGGTTTCTGAGACCAGTTGTTCAAGGTCAAATTCAATCTGTTCAAGGCTTAACTTGCCCGACTCGATGCGCGCGTAATCAAGAATGTCGTTAATCACTGCCAGCAATGACTTGCCCGAGCTGGCGATGGTATCCACATAAAAGCGTTGGCTGCGGTCCAGTGGGGTGTCTTTGAGCAGTTGCAGCATGCCCAGAACGCCGTTCATGGGGGTGCGAATTTCATGGCTCATGGTTGCCAAGAAACGCCCTTTGGCTTGGTTGGCCAAGGTGGCTTGCTCGGCCTCTTGGCGCGAGCTGGAGCCTTCATCCTTGAGCACGTTTATGCGGTCGGCGAGGCCGATCGACAGGGTGATCAGCTCAAAGGTGACGCCAATTTTTACCACCGTGGCGCCGAACAAACCGAATAGCTCGACCCCCAATGAGGCGGCCGTGACTATCACAAAGGCTATTAGCAACACGCTCCACGCGAGGGTGTAATACGAGCCATAGCGCACCCCTTTGCGCCAAACGTAGACACCGACGGAAAACAAGCCAAGGCAGGTGCTCAGTAGCGTCAAGCTGGCCAGAATGTTCCAGGTTTGCAAGTCCAGCACTAGGCCGCCAAGCAACAGAATGAAGATCAGCAAGATGGCGATGCGCAGGCCGCGATCCAAACGCGGGAAATATTGTTTGGTGTGCAGGAAGTAGCGGCTGAACTGCGCGGCGGCTAAGCACTGCATGTACATCAGGATATAAATACTGACGGACTGAAAGGCCACGTGCTCGGGTAATAACTTAAACAACATGCCGTCGAAGCACGCCCCCAGTAGGCCGACGTTAAGGCCGTACACCACATACCAAAAGTATGCTGGTTCGCGTAGTGAGAAAAACAAGAACAGGTTGTAGAACACCATGGCAAACAGTATGCCGTAGAACGCGCCGTTCCAGCCCATCAAGGTTTCTTGGGCGGCGGCGCTGGCGGCGTAGGTGCTGAAGTACGTCGGCACAAACACCGTGCTGCTGGTCTCGATACGCAGGGTTAGTTGGCTGTTGCCTTGGGCTAACTCCAGCGGGAACCAAAAGTTACGCACCTGTACTGGTCGGCTGGCGAAGGCAAAGTGATCGCCGCTGCGTTGCCGCAGGATGCTGCCGTCGGGGTTTTGCAGGTAGACCTGCAGGTCATCGAGTAGAGGGTAATTAACCTCGAGAAAGCCGGCGAGGTTGTGCGGCCGGTTATTGCGCAATTCGCTGCGAAACCACCACACGGATTTATTTTTGCCAAGGTTGGCGTGCTCGGCATTTACCGGACGAAATTGCTCATCGGGCAGGGCCTGCACTTGGGCGAGGGTTAGTTTGCCCGCGGGGTCTTCCAAGTAGCCCATATGCGGGCCTAGCGATAGACGTAAATCATCACGGTCAAGATTCGCCGGTGCCAGCGCCCAAAGACTACTGCTGAACAAAAAACATAACAAAAACAGGCTAATACGAGGCATTAACGGCCCTCTTTTTTATAATATGCGCGCGCCTTACTGTGCCGACATGTGCGTGCTTGTTCAAGTGCGTTATCCCTCTAGCTGGCGCATTTGAGCGAAATTACCGACAAATTGATCACTAATAGGCCTGTCACTGCTTTTAGCGACTCTAGCAGCATAGTCTTTAGCCACTGATTTAGGCTGCCTTCTGAGTGTGCGGTTATTGACAGCGAACCAAGCGGCGCACGGCGAAGCGGTTGGGGTGGCAGGCCTGCGCCACTTCGCGCGGCACGGGCAGCGGCTCGTTATTCAGCCATGCGGCGAGTAGCTCGCCGCTCAGTGGCGCGCTAATCAAGCCGCGTGAGCCGTGGCCGCTATTGACGTATAAGCCATCCAGCCAAGGGCAGGGCTGGTCGGTGCGCCAATTGGCGTTCTTACTCAGTTTGGCGTACTGCGCCAGAAACGCCTTGTGATCGGCCAGCGGGCCAACAATGGGTAGGTAGTCTGGGCTGGTGCAGCGAAACGCCGCCCGCCCTTGCAGGCTAGCCGGGTCGAGTTCGGCGCTGTGTAGGCGGGCAGCCAGATCAGTGGAAATTTCTTCCAGTAGTTGCAGATTGCTCGCGTGTTCGCCGCTCGTGGTACTCAGCTCGGTGTTGTTGAAGTCGAAACTGGCGCCCAAGGTGTGTTCGCCATTGCGCGCCGGTGCCACATAACCTTCGGCGCACACCACGGTGCGCAACTGCGCGCTGCTGGCCGTTTGCGCCAAGCGGGTAATTTGCCCACGAATGCGCTTTAACGGTAGTTCTGTGGCTTGGGCGAAACGCTGAATGTCGCCCGCACCCGCCAGCACCACCACCGGAGCGCAGGCTAATGGCTGGCCTTGACTGCTGGCCTGCCAGCCGTCTGGGTGTGGGCTGAGGTCGAGCACCTCGCTGTGGGTCAGTAGGCGAATCTGCGGGTGCCGGCTCAGTAGGCTGCACAGCGCCGGCGGATGCACCCAGCCGCCGTCCGGATAAAACAGGCCGCCGGCTGGCAGGGCAATGCCGGCTTGCTGCTCGGCCTGTGCCTGATTCAGTGAGTGAAGTAAATCGACCGGGAAAGCTTGGGCTAATTGCGCTTGTTTGCTCAGTTCTTTGTCGCTCAAGGCCAGTTGCAACACGCCGCACGCCGCCCAATCATTGCTGTGCAGTTGCTCTAGTAACCGTCGGGTGTAACCGAAACCACTGACAATTAGCCGTGATAACGCCGTGCCGTGCGCCGAAAGTTTCAGGTACAGCACGCCCTGCGGGTTACCTGAGGCTTCTTGGGCGATGGCGTGGTGGCGCTCCAATAAGGTCACTTGCCAGCCGCGGGCAGCCAAACTGGCGGCGCTGGCGCAACCGGCCAGCCCGGCGCCAATCACCAAGGCATGACGGCTTTGGGGGTTGAAATGTGGGCGGTCAAACCAAGGTGTGTCGCTGCTGCTCAGCGGGCCAATAAATTGGCCTTTAAGCACTTCCCATTTTCGTCCGATGCCGGGTACACGTTTCATCTTAAACCCAGCGGCGTTCAGTGCTCGGCGTACATCCCCGGCGCTGCAAAAAGTGCTAATGCTGGTGTCGGCATGGGACAGTCGCGCCAATTGGGTGAATAGCTCCGGGCACCACATTTGTGGGTTGCGCTGCGGGGCAAAGCCGTCGAGAAACCACGCGTCGATAGAGGCCTCGAGTTCGGGCAGTTGCTCCAGCACATCGCCAATTAATAAGGTCAGGCTAATGCGTCCGCCGGCCAAACTAAACCGTTGGAATCCTGGGTGCACCGCCACGTACTGCGCCAGCAAGGCCTCGCTATACACGGCCAGCTCCGGCCACAGCGCCAGCGCCCGCTGCAGATCGCTGCGGGTCAGCGGGTATTTTTCGACGCTAACAAAATGCAGGCGGCAATCGCTGGCGGCGGTTTGCTCGAACAACTGCCACGCGCAGAGAAAATTTAACCCGCTGCCGAAGCCGGTTTCACCTATGACTAACTGACCGCCGGCGGGCAGGGCGGCAAAGCGCTCGGCTAAATTGTTTTGCTGCAAAAATACATGGCGGGTCTCGGCCAAGCCGCCGTCGGTGGCAAAGTACACGTCATCAAACAGGCTTGAGCGAGGCTGTCCGGCAGCGTCCCACGTGAGGTCGGCATGTTGACTGGCGGCGGACACGGGTTGATCACTCATGGGCTGAACCTTGGCAAGAAGGTCGGCATTCTAGCCGATCTGTTTATTGGGCATGGCGCTGCGCACCAGACAAATACAGGACTGATCGGCTAGTCTTGAGTGATTGAGATCAGGGAGTTGACGATGTTTGAATCTGCCGAAATTGGTCATGCGATCGATAAAGAAACCTATGACGCTGCGGTACCTGCACTGCGTGAGGCACTGTTGGAAGCGCAGTTTGAGCTCAAGCAGCAGTCGCGCTTTCCAGTCATTGTGTTAATTAACGGTGTGGAGGGCGCCGGCAAGGGGGAAACGGTAAAACTACTCAACGAGTGGATGGACCCACGCTTAATCCAAGTCAGCACCTTCGATCAGCAGACCGATGAGGAACTGGCCCGACCGCCAGCGTGGCGTTACTGGCGGCAATTGCCGCCAAAAGGCCAGATCGGGGTGTTTTTTGGCAACTGGTACAGCCAGATGCTGCAGGGCCGAGTGCATGGGCGGATTAAAACCGCGGTGCTCGATCAAGCCATCGACGGCGCCCAGCGCTTGGAGCAAATGCTCTGTGATGAGGGCGCGCTGATCTTTAAGTTTTGGTTTCATCTGTCTAAGCAACAAATGAAGGCGCGCCTGAACACCCTCAAAGACGACCCCTTGCACAGCTGGCGGATTAGCCCGCTGGACTGGCAGCAGTCGAAAACCTACGGCAAGTTCGTGCGCTTTGGTGAGCGAATTTTGCGCCGTAGCAGCCGCGACTATGCCCCTTGGTATGTGGTTGAAGGGGCTGATCAGTATTATCGCAGCCTCTGTGTTGGACAGATTTTGCTCGAGGGCCTACAGGCCGCATTGCAAAACCAACAGACGCTGCAGCGCAGCCCACATGCCGCGCCCTTGATCGCCAGTTTGGATAATTTTGGCTTGCTGGGTAGCTTGGACATGAGCCAGCGGCTCGATAAAGCCAGCTACGAGGAGCAGTTGGCGGCCGAACAAGCACGGTTGTCTGGGCTGATGCGTGATAAACGTTTTCGCAAACATGCTTTGGTGGCGGTATTTGAGGGTAACGATGCCGCTGGTAAGGGCGGTGCCATTCGCCGTGTGGCGGCGGCCCTCGATCCGCGCCAATACCGCATAGTGCCAGTCGCCGCGCCGACCGAAGAAGAGCGCGCGCAACCTTATTTGTGGCGGTTTTGGCGACATGTCCCAGCACGCGGCAAATTTACTGTGTTTGATCGTTCTTGGTACGGCCGGGTGCTGGTTGAACGGGTCGAAGGGTTTTGCCAGCCGGCCGACTGGTTGCGCGCCTATGGCGAGATCAATGACTTTGAAGAACAACTCACCCGAGCGGGTGTGGTGCTGGTTAAGTTTTGGCTGTCAATTGACCAAAGTACCCAGCTAAAGCGCTTTGAAGAGCGCGAGCAGATACCCTTTAAGCGCTTCAAAATTACCCAAGACGACTGGCGCAATCGCGATAAGTGGCCGCAATACTGCGATGCCGTCGGCGATATGGTTGATCGCACCAGCAGCGAAATTGCCCCTTGGACATTGGTTGAGGCCAATGACAAACGTTTCGCCCGGGTCAAGGTGATCCGCACCATCAACGACGCCTTGGAGGCCGCCTACGCCAAGGACTAAGGCTCAACCTTTAGCCGCTTCGCATTCATTTTTAGTGCCCTCGTGCGCAGTGCGGGGCACTAAAAGGCTCGGCTCTCAATGATGTCTTTGGCTTGGATCATGCGGCGTATATAGCAGTAGATTTCCCGCTCGGCATCGACACGGGTGAAGTACGGCCCTTCAAGGCTGCCCTCGCGGGTAGAGAAAAAATACTGACCGTTAACGGCGCTGACCCTTTCGCAGCGGTAGTGCGTGCCGGCGGCGGGATCGATACTGCGTTGACCGAACATAACAAACACTCCTAATCCGAGCGGTTAAGTCTCAATACTAAGCAGCAAAAAGAGCGCCTCGGGCTTTGCTGATAAACGGTCAAAAAACAGGGCGATTAGTGGCTTTTTGGTGAAGTTGACGCCAATTTTGTGCCGTTATACGTCTTGCAGGATTTCCCGCCAGCCGTCAGTACCTTGTTGGCCTTCGTGTGTGGCACCCATCTTTAAGCCGCTTGAGCCATGCCCATGCTTTGGCGCAGAATGGCCGCCGCTGGCGAGCCGTGCCAGACCCATTAGATTTATTCGATAAGGACTCAAGATGACTCGTTTTCGCGCTATCTGTACCGCTGTTCTGTTTGTGTGTGCCAGTGGTCACGTGCTGGCGGATGCTAAAAGCCAAGCGGCGAATGCCGAGCAGTTTTTGCTGCTGGCCCACGCCGACAAACTGGCCACCCCGGTGTTTGCCCAGGTACAACAAATGTTTGCTCAGCGTTTTACTCAGGCCAATGGCGCTGAGTCGAAAAAAGCCCTGCTGGAAAGCTATCAAGCTAAAGCCAATGCGGTGCTGGAAAAAGCTGTGGGTTGGAATCAAGTTAAGCCTGATTTGATCAAGCTCTACGCCACCAGCTTTAGCGAGGCTGAGCTGAAAGAATTGATCGCTTTTTACCAATCGCCACTGGGTAAAAAACTCATGGATAAAATGCCAGCACTCAGCGCGCAGTCCGCGCAGTTGACGCAAAAGCGCCTTGAAAGCGCGGTGCCAGAAGTTAACAAGTTGTTGGCCGAAATGACCAAGCAACTAGAGCCGGCCGCCGCCAAACCAGCGGCGAAGAAACCTTAAGGAATTGCGCGATGAACATGCGTGAGCAGTTGCAAGCAGCCTTGCAGACTTTGCAGCCAGAACACCTTGAGGTGCTGGACGAAAGCCATATGCACAGCCGTGGCTTAGAAACCCACTACAAGGTGGTACTGGTCGCGCCGGTGTTTGTCGGTCTCGGTGCGGTGAAGCGTCATCAACGGGTGTACGCCTGTTTGGGTGAGTTGATGGGCCAGGTACATGCCTTGGCGCTGCATACCTACACCGGCGAGGAATGGCTCGCGCAGGGCGCCGCTCCGGCCTCGCCAACCTGCAGCGGAGCGAGCAAGCAGGCTTAACCGGCCAGCGGCTGCGGCCGTTTTCGGCCGGCCAATCTGTTACCATTTGCTCTTGCTATTTAACAACGCCGGTCTGCAGAGATCGGCGTTGTTGTTTCAACTATCCGGTCCGTCCTTTACGCGGATGACCACCTGGAGATCCACCCCATGAGCAACTCCCCAACGCTACCTATAGTGGTGGCCGCGCTGTATAAATTCGTCAGCCTGCCGGACTACGTTGAGCTGCGCGAACCGTTGCAACAAAGCCTGCTGGATAACGGCATCAAGGGCACCTTGCTGATCGCCGCCGAAGGTATTAATGGCACGGTGGCAGGCTCGCGCGCCGGTATCGATGGCTTATTGACCTGGCTGAAGGCTGATCCGCGCTTTGTCGATATCGACCATAAAGAGTCCTATTGCGAGGAGCAGCCGTTCTATCGCAGCAAAGTTAAACTGAAGAACGAAATCGTCACCCTAGGTGTACCAGGCGTTGACCCTAATCAGTTGGTTGGCACCTATGTCGAGCCGCAAGACTGGAACGCCCTGATCGCCGACCCGGAAGTATTGGTGATCGATACGCGCAACGATTATGAGGTGTCGATCGGCACTTTCGAGCGCGCCATCGACCCGCAAACTAAGAGCTTTCGCGAGTTCCCCGAGTACATTCAGGCCAATTTCGATCCGGCCAAGCACAAGAAAGTCGCGATGTTTTGCACCGGTGGCATCCGCTGTGAAAAAGCCTCCAGCTTTATGCTTGGCGAGGGCTATGCCGAGGTGTTTCACCTCAAGGGCGGGATCCTTAAATACCTCGAAGAGGTGCCGCAAGCGCAAAGCCTGTGGAGGGGTGACTGCTTTGTGTTCGACAACCGGGTGACGGTGCGTCACGACTTGTCGCAAGGTGAGTACGACCAGTGCCATGCCTGCCGCACGCCGATCACCGCTGAAGATTGCCTCTCGGAGCACTATGTAGCCGGGGTCAGTTGCCCGCATTGCTGGGATAACCTCAGCGAGAAAACTCGCGCCGGTGCCCGCGAGCGGCAAAAGCAAATCGACCTAGCCAAGGCGCGCAACCAACCGCACCCACTGGGCTTTAATCCACGGTTGAAAAAAGAGGCCTAAGGCATGCAGGCGCGCCTGATTTATGTGATGGATCCCATGTGCTCTTGGTGCTGGGGCTTTGCCCCGGTGCTGACGGCCTTGGCCGAACAGGCGCAGGCCGCCGGTGTGCCGATGGACTTAGTGGTCGGTGGCCTGCGCCAAGAACAGGCAGCGCTGGAACCGGCCGGCCGGGTGCGGATTTTGGCCCACTGGCAGGCGGTGAATGCCAGCACTGGGCAACTGTTTAACTTCAATGACGGCTTGCCGGAAGGCTTGGTGTATCACACCGAGCCGGCCTGTCGCGCTTTGGTTGCGGCGCGGCAACTGGATGCCAGTAAGCTCTGGCCGTTGCTTGAGTTAATTCAACAAGCCTTTTACTGCGAAGGCCGCGATGTGACCCGCGCTAACGTGCTGCGCGAGTTGGCCGATACGGCCGGTTTGCCGCGTGGCCAATTTGCCGAGGCGTTCGATAGCGCGCAGGTGCAGGCCGCCACCCAAGCCGACTTTAACTGGGTGCAAGACTTAGGTATTAGCGGTTTCCCAACGCTGCTGGCTGAGCGTAATGGCCAGTTGGCCTTGCTGACCAATGGTTATCAGTCGCTCGAACAATTGCAGCCGTTACTGGCGCGTTGGTTAGAGCGGACTACTCATGCATAAGGCCGACATGAACGCAGGCGCGCCAATCGATCAACTCAGCTGGCGGCAAATTCGTCAGCTGGCCTTGCAGCATAAAAAACCGCTGATTATTGCCAATTTGGTCGCGCTGCTCACCACCCTGTGCAGTGTGCCGATTCCGTTATTGTTGCCGTTACTGGTAGATGAAGTGTTGCTCGGTAATGGGCGTGCGGCGCTGCAGATGATGGACCGCTTTTTACCTGTGGTGGCCCAGCAGGCGCTGGGTTATATCGCCCTGATGCTGGTGGTGAGCTTGCTGCTGCGCAGTGGCGCGCTGGTGTTTAACGTGGTGCAGGCGCGGCTGTTTGCGCGGCTGTCGAAAGACCTTGTGTATCGCATCCGCCTGCGTTTGATTGAGCGGCTTAAACGCATCGCCTTAAGTGAATACGAAGACCTAGGCTCAGGCACGGTGACCACCCATTTGGTTACCGACCTCGACACCCTCGATAAATTTGTCGGCGAAACCCTCAGTCGCTTGCTGGTGGCCGTTCTCACCCTGACCGGCACGGCGGCGATTTTGCTGTGGATGCACTGGCAGTTAGCCTTGTTAATTTTGCTGTTCAATCCGCTGGTGGTGTATGCCACGGTGCAGTTGGGCAAACGGGTTAAACACTTAAAGAAATTAGAAAACGACAGCACCGCGCGCTTCACCCAAACCTTGGCGGAAACCTTGGATGGCATTCAAGAAATTCGCGCCGGCAATCGCCAGGAGTTCTTCCTCGGCCGCCTTGGCCGGCGTGCGTTGCAAGTGCGCGATTACGCCATCGCCTCGCACTGGAAAACCGATGCATCAAGCCGGGCCAGCGGCTTGTTGTTTCAGTTTGGTATCGACCTGTTTCGCGCTGCGGCCATGCTCACCGTGCTGTTCTCGGATCTGTCGATTGGGCAGATGCTCGCCGTATTCAGTTACCTGTGGTTTATGATCGGTCCGGTCGAGCAATTGCTCAGCTTGCAGTATTCCTACTACGCCGCCGGCGGTGCACTGACGCGGATTAACCAACTACTGGCGCGCAGCGACGAGCCGCAGTACCCGAGCCAGATCGATCCTTTTCAAGGACCCGCCGGCGTCAGTATCGAGGTGCGTGGCCTGAGCTTTGCGTATAACGATGAGCCGATCCTGGATGACTTGAACATGAGCATCGGCGCCGGTGAAAAAGTCGCCATTGTCGGTACCAGTGGCGGCGGCAAAAGCACCTTGGTGCAACTGCTGATCGGCTTGTATAGCCCGCAGGCTGGCAGCATCAGCTTCGGCGGTGCCAGCCAAGAACAAATCGGGCTAGAGAACGTGCGCGAGAACGTGGCGGTGGTGCTGCAGCATCCGGCGCTGTTTAACGACACGGTGCGTGCCAACCTGACCATGGGCCGCGAACGCAGCGATGAGGCCTGCTGGCAGGCGCTGCAAATCGCCCAGCTAGCCAGCACTATCAGCGCACTGCCGCAAGGCTTGGACAGCATTGTTGGGCGCTCCGGGGTACGTTTGTCAGGCGGTCAGCGGCAGCGCTTGGCGATTGCCCGGATGGTCTTGGCCGAGCCGAAAGTGGTGATTCTCGACGAGGCCACCTCGGCGCTGGACGCCGCCACCGAATACGCCCTGCATCAGGCGCTGAGCAGCTTCTTGCAGGGTCGCACCACCTTGATCATCGCCCATCGCCTGTCGGCGGTAAAACAGGCCGAGCGGGTCTTGGTGTTCGACGGCGGGCGCATCGCCGAACAAGGCGAGCACCACCAGTTAATCGCCGATGGCGGCCTGTACGCCACTTTATATGGGCATTTACAACACTGAGTAAGGGGGTAGTTTGACCTGTAGTGGATGTGCGCAGCCCTTGGTAGGAGTCAGCTTGCTGGCGATTCGAATTGCGCCAGTGCCTCAGCAAACGGCCTCTGCCAATGGCTGTCAAACGTAAACGCCCATCCCAAGAGCATAGCGAGACAGCAGCCGTTTCCTGCGGCTTGCTGCATTTCCCACATCCCTGTGGGGCACAAGTTCTTTACCGGTTTCGCATTTTGAACGTTACTAGGGGCGCAGCACTTAACGGCTACAGGGTTTGTTTATTTCCCGCAGCAGGGCATCAAACTCCTCGATCGGCAGCGGCTTGGCGAAGTAATAGCCTTGGTATTCATCGCACTGTTGGGCGCGTAAGAATTCAAGCTGCTCGGGGGTCTCGACCCCTTCGGCGATGGTGCGCATTTTGAGGCTCTTGGCCATGGCCAAAATAGCGCAAACCATGGCCGCGTCTTCTTGGTTGGCGGGTAGTTCGCGAACAAAGGACTGATCGATCTTCAAGGTGTTAAACGGCAAGCGCTTGAGGTAACTCAAGCTTGAATAGCCGGTGCCAAAATCGTCTAGCGATAACTGCACGCCAATGCCGCAGAGGCTGTGCATGGCCTCGGCGGCGTGCGCGGTGTCGACCATCAACACGCCTTCGGTTATTTCTAAATCCAGCCACTGTGCGGCTAGCTCGGCAGTGCTTAAGGCTTGGCGCACACAGGTTTGCACATCGCCTTTAAGAAATTGCACCGGCGATAGGTTTACCGAGACCACCAGTGGCTGGCCGGCCTCAAGCCAGCGCCGCGCTTGCAGGCACGCTTGCTGCAACACCCAGGTGCCGATGGCGACGATCTGCCCGCTCTCTTCGGCCACTGGAATAAACCGCGCCGGGCTAATCAATCCCAACTCGGGGTCTTGCCAGCGAATCAGTGCTTCGGCGCCAATCACCATGCCGCTGTCGAGCGCCACCTTGGGTTGGTAAAACACACGAAACTCACCTTGCTCGAGTGCTCGGGCTAGACGCACCTGCATCAGAGCGCGCTCCGACACTTTGATGTTCATTGCCTCGGTAAAAAACTGATAGCTGTTACGACCATGCTGCTTGGCGTGGTACATGGCGGTGTCGGCATGCTTCATCAAACTGTTGAGGTCTGTGCCATCCAGTGGGTACAGGCTAATGCCAATGCTGGCGGTAATTTGCAGTTCGTGTTGCTCGAGTTGGTAACTGGCGGTTAGCGTGTCCATCAGCATGCGGCAGACCTGAGCCACCGAGTCAGCGCTGTCTATCTCGGGTAGTAACAAGACAAACTCGTCGCCACCTTGTCGGCTGACGGTGTCAGAACTGCGTAGGCAACTGCTCAGGCGCAGTGCTACGGCTTGCAGCAGTAAGTCACCACAGTGGTGGCCGAGCGAGTCGTTGATCTGCTTAAAGTGGTCGAGGTCGATATACAGCAGGGCAAATTGGCTTTGATGGCGACTGGCCATTTCCAGTGCTTGGTTTAAGCGGTCGAGCAGCAATACACGGTTAGGCAAGTTGGTTAAGAAATCGTGCTCGGCGAGGTGACGAATGTGCGCTTGCGAGGCTTTGCGCTCGCTAATGTCGCTAAAGGTCATGATGTAGTGGCTAGGTTGTCCGCGCTCCACTACCGCCGCCATGCTGACCGATAGTGGGTAGGGCTGGCCATCTGGACGGCGACCTTGGAACTCGTCCTGCCACAGGCCGTCGAGGTGGGCGCGACGCAAAATTTCCTGTAGCAGAGTCGGGTCATAGTCACCACCCATTACCTCGGACGGTCGTTTGCCAATGCTCTGTTGCAGGCTGAAGCCGCCGATACGAGAAAAGGACGGGTTGGCCGAGACGATTCGCCCGCTCGGATCGAGGATGGCGATGCCTTCGTGACTGACCTCAAATACCTTGGCGGCTAAGTGCAATTGCGCTTGTGCCTCGCGCATGGCGGTGATGTCACGACCGATCCCGCAGATCTGCTCGGGTGCGCCGCTGGCGTCGCGCAGCAAGATGGCCCGCATGCTGACCGGGGTAATGCGGCCGTCTTTGCCGCGAAAGTGCTTCTCAATCAGGCCGGTGTGGCCGAGACGGGTTAGCGCGTGTTGCAGTGGGTCAGTTTCGGCGACCGCTTCGTCCTCCAGTGAAATACTAAAGTAACTTAACTGCTGCGCCTCTTCGTCGCTGTAGCCGAGCATGCGCAGAAACGCCGGATTGCCCTCGATTAGCTGGCCCTTGAGGTCAAAAAAAGCGATGAAGTCTTGGCTGGACTCAAACAACGTGCGGTAGCGCGCTTGCGATTGGTTGAGTAATTGTTGCTGGCTGCTGGCCAGTAACTCTTGGTCGACGCGAGCTTGGGCCAGCAGGTTCACGGTGCGAGCAATCTGGCCCAGTTCATCGCTGCCATCTTCTCGGGTGCGGGCTTGCAGTTGGCCCGCACTTAGCTGCAATAAGGTCATTTGAAGGGCATTCACCCGCTGAGTTACGCGCTGATCCATAAGCCGCCATAACAGTCCTGAGCCGGCTGCGCCGGCAAGCAAGATGGCTAGTAGTTCAAGCAGGGCAGTGCGCTGCGCTTGTTGGCGTTTTTGGCGTAAATCATAGGCTAGATACAGATAACCTTGGTGAGCGGTCGGATCGGCTACTACCGGCATTAACAGTTCGATTCGCTCGCCGTGATTGAGCACGTGGTGGCCGTGAGGGTCGGCTGGTTGCTGGAGTAGGTGGGGTAGTAGGTCGGGCTCCAGCGGACTGTTATTACTGTTGAAGCGCACCTGCCCGCGCGCATCGAAAATTACCGCTGCCTGTAAGTTGTCTTGCTGAGTGCGCTCACGGAACTCGCGGGCGGCCTCATTCTCGAGGCCGCCCGCGAGTTCGTCATCGAGGCCACTCACTAGCTGCTCGCCCAGCTCGCTGAGGTACTCGACATGATCGCGTTGCAGGTTGAGGAGGCTGAAGTACAGGCCAAACGACACGCCGACCAAGGTCAGGAAGCTGAGAACGCCAAATAATGCCAGTGGCACTAGAAAGCGCAGTGTTAGGCGAGGGAATGCGATCATGGCTCCGCCGGATGGAAGGCTAAGGCCTCTTAGGTATAGCAGTCAGGCATGCCTCGGGCCATTGTCCGGGGCTGTTTTGCTTGGCTGTTGCGGTGATGTTGTATGCGCAGAGATAGCGGCGCGTCGATGCTCGATGCTGATCTGCGTGCGTGGGCGTGGTGGCAATTTCTCGAACTGCCGCTGTATTGGGGCTTCATTCGGCGCAATTATGGGGCTGATACGCAGTTTGTTGAGGCGCTGCGCTGCGCATTACGCGGTAGTCGCCGCGCAATGTTTAGCTGCTGCACAACTAAGAATAGATAAAACTGAATTTAACCGGCGTTACCCGCATGTGACTCTAAGTGCCATGCACAGTTCATGGCGTTTTCTATTTACCCACACTTCACCGCTCTCCTGCGTTTCAGTGCGCCGCGCTCGTGTGGTCGTGGCTGGCCACACGGAGCGGGCTAATTGACTCGTGCTCGGTCGATCAAACGAGCCTTTTGGGCATTGTGGCATTGCCGACATGCGCGGCCACCCGACTCGCGTTGAGGTCGCGCTGTCGGCCGGTCGCGGCCTTGGATGCTGCTGTGACCGCTGCGCTGGGGCTGTTGGAAGACTCAAAGCTTTATTAATAGCGGCCCCGCACATGGGCCCCGGATGACTAAAATGCCAATGTTGCCGTTTATCCAGCAGCAACATGGCATCCTCAGGATTGCCCACTATGAGCAGCCAACGCTGTAACTCCTATTACACCGCCAGCCTAAATGAAGAAACCAACTACCCGCGCTTGGAAGGTGAGCAGCGGGTCGATGTGGTCATTATCGGCGGCGGCTTTACCGGCGTGGCCACGGCGGTTGAGCTGGCCGAGCGGGGCTTTAAAGTGGCCATCGTCGAAGCCAAGAAAATTGGCTGGGGCGCCACCGGGCGCAATGGCGGGCAAGTGACCGGCAGCTTGTCGGGCGATGCCAATATGCGCAAGCAAATGGCTGGCAAGTTGGGCGATCAGGTTGATGACTTCATCTGGCACCTGCGCTGGCGCGGGCATGAAATCATCAAGAATCGGGTGGAGAAATACGGCATTCAGTGCGACCTCAAACACGGTCACTTGCACGCTGCTTACAAACCCAGCCATATGAGCGAGTTGCAGGCCGATTACGATGAGGCGGTGCGCCGCGGCATGGGCGACGATGTGCAGATGATCAGTGCTGCCGAGATGCCCAAGTATCTGGCCACCGATATCTATCACGGTGCCTTGCACAACAAACGCAACATGCACCTGCACTCATTAAATCTGTGCATCGGCGAGGCTAAGGCGGCGGTCAGTCTCGGCGCGTTGATTTTTGAAAACTCAGCGGTGCTGGAGATTATCCATAACGATTTACCGGTGGTTGTCACCGAGCACGGCCGGATTACCGGTAACTCGGTAATTCTGGCCGGCAACGCCTATCACAAGCTTGAACAGGGCAAGATGGGTGGGATGATCTTCCCGGCCTCAGGCGGGATTGTCACCACCAAACCGCTGGGTGACGAATTGGCTGCGAGCCTCAATCCGCATGATTTGGCCGTGTACGACTGTCGCTTCGTACTCGACTACTACCGTCTGACCGCCGATAAGCGCCTGCTGTTTGGTGGCGGCACCAACTATTCGGGGCGTGATTCGCGCGACATTGCTGGCGAACTGCGCCCAGCCATCGAACACACCTTCCCGCAACTCAAAGGCGTGGAAATCGAATACCAGTGGAGCGGCATGATGGGCATCGTCATCAACCGCATTCCGCAATTGGGTAAGTTGTCAAAAA
>JAIETJ010000115.1 GCA_019745275.1 Pseudomonadaceae bacterium
TAAAAAACCCGACTCAATGGTCGGGTTTTTTATGCTCGCAATTAGCGCTCGATATTAAACCGGTGCTTTAGCGCGGGCTTTGTAGTCGCCGGTGCGGGTGTCGATTTCGATCCAGTCGTCGATGTTGCAGAAGTCCGCAACCTTAACTTCAGTACCGTTGGACAGCTTGGCAGGCTTCATCACTTTGCCCGAAGTGTCGCCGCGTGCGGAACCTTCGGTGTAGCTGATTTGGCGCACGATGGTGGTTGGCAGATCAACCGAAACCACTTTGCCTTCAAAGAATACGGCTTCGCAGATGTCGTTCATGCCATCAACAATGAACGGCAGTACGCTTTCCAGGTCGTCAGCGTTGAGCTCGTACTGATTGAACTCTTCGTCCATGAATACGTAGTTTGGCTCGCTGGCGTACGAGTAAGTCACGTTAACGCGCTCGAGAGTTACTGGCTCAAGCTTGTCGTCGGCCTTGTACACGGTCTCGGTGGAAGAACCGGTCAACAGGTTCTTCAGCTTCATTTTAACGATGGCGCTGTTACGGCCGGATTTGGTGAACTCGGCCTTCTGGATAAGCCAAGGTTGGCCGTCGATCAGGGCCACACTGTTGGGCTTCATTTCTTGTGCGGTTTTCATACTAATGTCCGGATTTGAATGGAAAGACAAAATTCTTCGCCGCGTATCATAGCCAATTTCGGTAAAACTGCGCCAGCGCCGTCGCAAGATCCGTCTGTTTTGCCTGCTGTGTGCACCAGCTTTCGGCGTGCTCTACGAGTTGCGACCACACTTTTTCTAGCGCCTGCCAGCTCGCGGCCATGTCGGTTGCGCTATTCCACGCTCGCCACTGGCTCAGTAACGCCACGCTGGCCGGCGCCGATAAGCCGCGGCTATAGAGCGCCAAAAAGGCTTCCAACTTGTCTAGATGGGCATTTTCAGCTTGCGTATAGATGTGCCACAGCAGCGGCCGCCCAGCCCACTGCGCGCGCACGAAGGAGTCTTCGCCGCGCACCACATTAAAATCGCAGCTCCACAGCAGGCGGTCGTAATCGTCCTGACTGACGAACGGCAGCACCTGCACGGTTACATGGCCGCGCACCTGCAGCGCCTCCGGAGGCAACCCGTCAAGCTGCAACCAGCGCAGCAAATCGCCCAGCACCCGCCCCTCCGGCACCAGCAAGTGGCTGCGTTGCGGGCCTGCGGCCAAGGCGGTAAGCCAACTGGCCAACGCCACATTCTCATAGGCAAATAACGAGATAAGGCGGCTATCGGCCTGCACCACCACGCCTAAGCGCTGCAAAAAAGCCTGCCGTACAGCGGCATTGCTTTGCAAGTTTCGCCGCCGCTCAAGCAAATCGGCCTCACGCAGCAAGCCACCGGTGTCATCACTAAAGCCGGGGAAAAAGAAAAACTTCTGCAACCCTTTAGGCTGTAACGACGGCAAGCCATGGCAGCCACCAACCCAGTCCTCGGCGCTTAAATACTCCAAATTCAACCACAACGACGGTCGCGCCCGCGCCGCCAGCGCTTCGATATAAGCCGCCGGCAGTTGGCAGGCAAAGGCCTCAACCACCACGTCCGCCGCCGCCACCTCGGGCCAAGCGGTTGGCCAGCGGCAAACCTGCACGTCCTGCTGCAGTTGCGCATCGGCCTGTGCGTCGGCCTCAGGGCAGACCCGCGCAAACGCGGCCATATCGTCCACCCACAAACGCACCGCAAAATCCTGTTCGGCCACCAACTGACGCGCCAGCCGCCAGGTCACACCGATGTCGCCGTAGTTATCGACGACGCTGCAAAAAATATCCCAGCTAACGCGCATAGGGCTTATATCCGGCTATTAATCCGGCACATTATGCCTGCCACGCCGACAAAAATTGCCAAACCCGCCATCCAATGCACAAAGCGCATCTAAACAACAAAAACAATGCATTTGAATTTCCCGGCCAGCTTTGCCAACCTGAGCGCCAGCCACAACCATTCAACCCAAGGATTTTCCCATGAGCGCGCGCAGCAACATCCTTGCCCTGCAAGACAGCATTAACCAAGCGGTACTCGGCCAAGAAGCCGTGGTTCGGCAGATTCTGCTGGCCCTGCTGGCCAATGGTCATGTGCTGTTGGAAAGCCTGCCTGGCTTGGCCAAGACGCGTACCGTGCGGGCTCTGGCCGGGCACCTGGAGGCGCAGATGAGCCGCATCCAGTTCACCCCCGACTTACTCCCCTCCGACATCACCGGCAGCGAGGTGTTGCACAGCGATGCGGGGCAAAACCTGATCCGATTTCAGCCCGGGCCACTGTTTGGCAATGTGATTCTCGCTGACGAAATCAACCGGGCCCCGGCCAAGGTGCAAGCCGCCTTGCTGGAGGCCATGGAAGAACGGCAAACTACCGTGGCCGGCACCAGCCACCCATTGCCTGAACTGTTTATGGTGCTGGCCACGCAAAACCCGATCGAGCAAGAAGGCACTTACCCCTTGCCGGAGGCGCAGATGGATCGCTTCCTGATGAAGGTGCTGCTCGACTATCCACAGCCCACCGATGAAGCTCAAGTACTGCGACTGTTGCGCGCCGAAGAACAGCACCGCCAAACGCACACTCCGGCGGCGCTAAGCTTTCATTTAGAGCAAGAACAGCTATTTGCCGCACGCGGCGAAATAGCCGCGGTGTATGTTTCGCCGAGCATCGACAGTTACATCGTCGACCTGATCAACGCCAGCCGTTTCCCGGCCGACTATGACGCCGAACTGGCCAGCTGGATCAGCCTCGGCGCCAGCCCGCGTGGCGCGATCGGCTTGGATCGTGCCGCGCGGGCTAATGCCTGGTTTGCGGGCGCCGAGTTTGTCAGCCCGGACGACGTACGCCAGATGCTGCACCCGGTGCTGCGCCATCGCATTCAGTTGTCTTACGACGCCGTGGCCGATGGCATCAGCATCGAGCAGGTGCTCGAGCGTTTGCTCGCCAAGGTCGCCATCCCAGCCTGAGGCCGCGCCCATGCAAGTTCCAACGCGCAGCAGCGACGGTTTGGTGTATGTCTCAATGGCGCAGCTGTTGCGCTTAGAGCTGCCCGCCCGGCAACTGAGTTTTGCCGGCCGCCAACCGCGCGCCAGCCTGCTGGCCGGCCAGCATCA
This sequence comes from Pseudomonadaceae bacterium, assembly GCA_019745275.1. GTDB lineage: Bacteria > Pseudomonadota > Gammaproteobacteria > Pseudomonadales > Pseudomonadaceae > Aquipseudomonas. The sequence goes on from JAIETJ010000115.1 coordinate 3,114, forward strand.
GTCACGCCTACGCGGGCGCGGGCTGAATTTTGAAGAACTGCGCCGCTACCAGCCCGGCGACGACCTGCGCCATCTCGACTGGCGTACCACCCTGCGTTTGGGCAAACCCTTTGTGCGCAGCTACAGCGAGGAGCGCGACCGCCCGGCGCTGATCGTGCTCGACCAGCGCATGGACATGTTTTTTGGCTCGCAGTACAGCTTCAAATCTTGCACCGGCGCCGCGCTCGCCGCGCTCTGTGCGTGGGTCGCCCTGCAGGCCGGCGACCGGGTCGGCGGACTGCTGTTTAACGACCAGCAGATTGAGCGCATAGCCCCCCTGCGCAGCCGCGCCCGGGTCGAACAGTTATGCGCCAGTATCGTCCGGCACAATCAAGCGCTGGCCTCCGCCAACCCGCATCTGGACAGCAGCGCGCAGCTCAACAAGGTGCTGCAGGAATGCCGCCGGCACGCCGCGCACGACCAACTCATCTGCCTGATCAGCGACTTTGCCGGAGCCAATGCGCAGACCCTGCAACTACTGCGCGAACTGGCCGCCCACAATGATGTGCTGGCCTTGCAGGTCTATGACCCGCTGGCACTTAAGCTACCGAGCAACGGCCACTTGCTGGTCACTCAGGGCGAGCTGCAACTGGAGCTGGCGGTTGGCCGCCGGCGCGTCCATCAACCGCTCAGCGAGTTCGCCAGCGGTCGCCTGCGCGACGTGGCCGAATTGCTGCGGCGCAGTCAGATTCCACTGCTGATGATCAGCACCGGCGAGCCGGCCCTCGACCAGTTGCGTTTTGAATTGGGCAAACTGAACGGACGCCAGCAATGACCCCGCGCGCGGATATTGCCCAGCTGCAAGACCTGCCACTGCCAGCCGCCGTCAGCTACTGGCCGCAAACGTGGGGCTGGCTGGCGTTGCTGTTACTGCTCCTGGGCGTGGGGCTCGGCTATGCCGCTCGTGGCCTGTACCGCTGGCGGCGCAACCGCTACCGGCGCGCTGCACTGGCCGAATTGAGCCAACTGGAAGCGGCCTTGGCCGAACCAAGCCAAACCGTGACGGCGCTACGCCAGCTGCCCGAACTGCTCAAACGCACCGCCCTGTCGATGCCCAATCCGGCGGCGGTGGCCAGTTTCAGCGGCCAAGCGTGGCAGCAGTTTCTCCAGGCCAGCAGCCCTACCCGCCTGCCCGACGACTTTGCCGAGCAGCTGGCCCAGCTCGCCTATGCCCCTGAGTTGCAATTAGACAAGCTGCCGACAGCGCAAATCGAACAGCTGCTGACTGTCAGCAGGCGCTGGCTGGAGCAACATCATGCAGCCGTTTGATAAGCCTTGGCGGATACTGAGAAATCACCCAGTGCAACTCTGGCAGGAGCAACAGCATGTGGCAGTTTGACTATCCCTGGCTGTGGCTGCTGGTGCCGTTGCCCTGGCTGGCTTGGCGTTTTCTGCCGGCCTATCGTGAGGCCCGGCGCGCGGTGCGGGTGCCGTTTTTCAGTGCCATCAGCCAGGCAATCGGGGTTAGTCCGGCAAAATCCGCTAGCATTCAGGGCCGCTGGCAACTGCCGCTCAACTTGTTGGTCTGGCTGCTGGTGCTGGCTGCCTTGGCCCGGCCGGTGTGGGTCGAGCCGCCGCTGCAACAGACCCAACCGGTGCGCGACCTGCTGCTGGCGATTGATATTTCGCAGTCGATGCAGGCCCGCGACTACACCGACAGCGCCGGCCAGCAGGTCGATCGCCTGACGGCGGTTAAGCACGTGGTGCAAGGCTTTATCGACCAGCGCGCGAATGACCGCTTGGGCCTGATCGTGTTCGGCGGCGGCGCCTACCCGCAAGCGCCGCTGACGCTCGATCACGCCAGCCTGAAAATTCTTCTGGATGACATTGGCATCGGCATGGCCGGCCCCAACACCGCCATTGGCGACGCCATTGGGCTGGGCATCAAACTGCTGGAAAACAGCCCGCAAGCGGACAAAACCCTGATCCTACTCACCGACGGCAATGACAACCACAGCGCTATTCCGCCCGATCAAGCCGCCACCTTGGCCGCGCAAAAGAACATCCGCATTCACAGCATTGGCATCGGTGACCCGACCGCCAGCGGCGAGAACCGCGTCGATCGCAAAGTCCTCGAACTAATCGCCAAAACCACGGGGGGACGTAGCTTTATGGCCAACGACAGCGCCGCACTGGCGCAGGTTTACCAGACCCTCGACCAACTTACGCCCCATGAGGTGCAGCACCTGAGCTATCAACCCAAACGTGATCGATTCTGGCTACCGCTGGGCGCCGCCCTGCTGCTGCTCAGCCTGGCCCACAGCCTCGCGGCGCTCAGCGCCAGCTTCGCCAAGCGGCGTGCCTCCCGACCCGAGGCCAGCTGATGGACATCAACCTGAATGCCCTGCACTTCATTCGCCCACTCTGGCTCTGGTTGCTGCTGCCGGCGCTTTGGCTGCCCTGGTTGTGGCGACGCCAACGGCAAGCTGGGCATAGCCTGAGCAGCAACATCGCCGCGCACTTGCTCAAACATCTGCTGATTTACCCGCAAGAGCGGGCTCAGCCACGGCCGGTGTATTTACTCAGTGCCCTGCTGCTGCTCGGCACGTTGGCGACCGCCGGACCGACCTGGCAAGAAGATCGCCCACCGTTTGTGCAAGATCAGGCGGTACTGATGCTGGCCGTGGATTTATCGCCCTCCATGGACGCCCAGGACGTGCCGCCGAGCCGCCTGCAAGCGGTCAAACACAAGTTACAAACCCTGATTCAACGCCGCGCCGGCGCTCGCACCGGATTATTGGTGTACGCCGGCAGCGCCCACCTGGTATTGCCGCCGACCGACGACCCAGAGTTGCTCAACAGTTTCGTGCAGGCGCTGGCCACCGATTTGCTCGACAGCCCCGGCAAAAACGCCCTGGCCGTCACCGAGCAAGCCATGCGCCTGCTGCAAGCCGAGCAGTTGTCTGGCGAGCGGTTGCCTGCCGAGCAGCCCGCCGGCACCCTAGTGCTGTTTAGCGATGGTGCCGACACCCAACAACTGCCGGCCTTGCGGCAATTATTAGCCAGCAGCACAGTGGATTTACAATTGCTGCTGGTCGCCGTCGGCCAGCAAGCAACGGGCGTGCTCACCGACGCCAAGGGGGCGGCGCGGCTGGACAGCAATGGCAAGCCGCTACTGACTGAGTTCGACCAAGACGCCTTACAACAACTGGCCAAGGCTAGCGGCGCGCCCATCGCCAGCTTGACCCTGAATGACGACGACCTCGACTGGATCCAACTGCACGCGCAACAACACTTCGCCGCCGCCAACGCCGCCAACCATGAGGTGCGCTGGAAGGATGCCGGCTACTGGCTGTGCTGGTTGCTGTTGCCGCTGGCTTGGTTGAGCATCCGGCGCGGTTGGCGGGTCAACTGGCTGCCGGCCCTACTGCTAACTATTGGCCTCACCGGGCAGGCGCCCAACGCTCAGGCCGGCGCGCTCGCCGATGCCTTTATGAGCGCCGACCAGCAAGGCCGCTGGGCCTTCGAGCAGCAGCGTTACCCGGCCGCCGCTGAACACTTCAACGACCCCTACTGGAAGGGACTGGCGGCCTACAAAGCGGCCGAGTTCAATCTCGCGCTGGCCAGCTTTGCCAAATTAGACAGCGCCGCCGGGTATTTTTACCTCGGCAACAGTCACGCCCGCCTGCATCAGTATCCGCAAGCCCTGAGCGCCTATGCCCAAGCGCTGCGCTTGCAGCCAGAATTTGCCCAAGCGCAATTTAATCAGCAGTTGGTGGCTGAGTTGCAGCGCCTGTTTGAGGCCGACCAGCAAGTCGCCCCCGAAGACGACCCAGACCAACAGAAGTTCGATGATCAGGGCAAGCCCGGCGACAAGGGCGAAAAGGTCATGCTCAATGGCCCCAAAAAGGTTTCCGCCGAACTGTGGCTGCGCAACCTCAACACCTCGCCAGCGGGATTTCTCAAGCAAAAATTCCGGCTGCAACAGGCCGCCAGCCAAGCCTTACCCGCGGTGAGCCCATGACACGTTGGCTATGCATATTATTCTGGCTGGCCAGCCCCATGGCGCTGGCCGCGGAACCTCAGGTGCGGGTAGAAACCCGGCTAAGCCCAGCCGCGCCCTATTTGCTCGGCAGCACCATACGACTGGAAATCGACCTGCTCACCAGCACGTGGTTTACCCGCGCGCCGCAACCCGCCGAGCTGCATTTGCCCGGCGCACTGGTCAGTACACCCACTGGTCAGGCCGATAAACTAACCGTCAAACGTGACGGCGAAACCTACTTTGGCTTACGCCTGACTTATTTAATCAGCCCGATTGCCGCGCAAAACTTCCGCATTCCCGCGCTCACCTTTGACCTGCAGCTCGGTCAGGCCAGTGCGCCGCAGCAAGTCAGCAGCCAAGCCTTGAGCTTTAATGCTGAAGCGGCGCCTGACGCCGGGGCCCAAGCACCCGCAGGCAATTTGCTGGTGGCTCAACACGTGCGCTTTAGCCAGCAAATCGAAGCCTCCGCCACGCCCCTAAAAGTCGGCGACAGCCTAACCCGGCACCTGCTGGTCGAGGCCGACGGCGCCCAAGCCATGCTGATTGCCCCGGCCGAATTTGCCCGCATTGCGGGCCTCAAAGCCTACCCGTTGTCCGCCGAGGTCAAGCCCTTGAGCGATGGCCGCGGCTCGGTCAGTGGTGGCCAGCGGCGCGACAGCCTCAGCTATGTGATAGAGCAAGCCGGCAGCTACCAATTGCCGGCCATGCAGGTGCATTGGTGGGACGCCACGGCCGGCCAACGGCGCAGCACGGAAGTGCCCGCCGTGCAGTTCGAGGCCCAGCCCAATAGCGCCTATCGGCTGCCCTTTGACCTGCAGGCCGACCTGCAACGCCTCGGGCGTGGCCACACTATCCGTCTGTCGTGGCTGCACCTACTGATACCCATCAGTCTGCTGCTGTTAGGCATCGTCACTGTCCTTGCCCTGCCCCGACTGCAGCAGCAGCGCCAACGGCTAGAGCACTGGCAAGCGCGCCGACACGCCAGCTGGCTGGCCTCGGAAACCTATGCCTGGCGTCAGCTGCAACATGCCTTGCGCCACACGCCGCTACCCTTGGCGCAGCTCTATACCTGGCTGCAACACAGCGGCGACCCAGCCAACCTACGCGAGCTAAGCGGCAAGCTACCCGACGCCGCCGCGCAAGCGCTGCAACAGGCCCTGAGCGCTCGCTATGGCGCGCCGGCAACACTCGCCGTGCCCAACCCGGCGCTGCGCAAAGCTTTGCCGGCGCTGCGCCGCGCCTTGCGTAAACAAGCCCAGCACAAAATCCGTGCGCACGCTCTACACCCGCTCAATCAGCACCCAGCGGTAAAGCCGCAACGCTAGAGCGCGCACTCAGCAAGCTTGGTGTGAGCGTGGAAATCCGCTGACACTGCACCTCGCGGCAGCGCTGCGTGCCCACTCGGGCTATCAGTGGCGGATCTTAATGCGCAAAACGCATTAAATCGCACGCAAGAATGCATTTGAACAACAACGACAATTTCGTCAGATTGTTCTACGCGCAGCACCTACGCTAAGTGCAGCAGCCCCATCGCTGAAGCCAAGTGAGCATGCGCCCAGACAGTGCTGGCGAGGGTGGCTCACGCCACTTAACGGCAGCACTTCGCGTCCAAACAATAAGTCAGCAGCGCCCCTGCTGGATGGAGAACCTCCCGATGCGTCTAACCCGACATTGGTTACCCCTAGGCTTGGCGGCGGCCGCCTGCCTGAGCATGGCCCAAAACGTTAACGCCGCCGCCAAACCAAACATTTTGGTGATCATGGGCGATGACATTGGTGTGCATAACATCAGCGCCTACAACCACGGCATTCAGGGCTTTCGCACGCCCAACATCGATCGCATCGCCAAAGAAGGCGCGCTGTTTACCGACGCTTACGGCGAGCAGTCCTGCACCGCCGGGCGCTCAGCCTTTATTCTCGGCCAGCACCCGTTCCGCACTGGGCTACTGACCATTGGCATGCCCGGCTCCGGCGGTGGTATCCCGGACTGGGCACCGACCATGGCCGACGCCCTCAAAGACCAAGGTTATGCTACCGGCCAATTTGGCAAAAACCACTTGGGTGACCAGGACAAAAACCTGCCGACCAACCACGGTTTCGATGAATTTTTCGGCAACCTCTATCACATGAACGCCGAAGAAGAGCCGGAAACCTACTACTACCCCAAAGATCCAGCCTTCCTTAAAGAATACGGTCCGCGCGGGGTAATCCACTCCTACGCCGACGGTAAAATCGAAGACACCGGGCCGCTGAACCGCGCGCGCATGCCGACCATCGATGAAGAAATCCTCGCGGGCACCAAGAACTTCATCGAAAAATCCGCCAAGGCCGATAAGCCTTTCTTCGTCTGGTTCAACACCACCCGTATGCACGTCTGGACCCATCTGAAAAAAGAGTCCGTCGGTCTTACCGGCAAAGGTCTATATCCAGACGGCATGGCCGAACACGACGAGATGATCGGCCGGTTACTCGCCCAACTGGACGAACTGAAAATCGCCGACAACACCATCATCATCTACACCACCGACAACGGCGCACAGAAAGTCAGCTGGCCAGATGGCGGCACCAGCCCGTTTAAAGGCGAGAAAGGCACCACGTTTGAAGGCGGTCACCGAGTGCCACTGCTGGTCAAATGGCCCAACGTCATCAAGCCCGGCACCGACTACAACGACATGATTGCGCATAACGACTGGCTGCCAACCTTGCTGGCCGCTGCCGGCAACAACACGATCAAACAAGATCTGGCCAAAGGCACCACCGTTAACGGTAAAGAGTTCCGCGTACACCTGGACGGTTACAACTACCTGCCCTACTTCAAGGGGGAAGAGAAGAAAGTGCCACGTAGCGAGTACTTCTACTTCGGCCAAGGTGGTGAGTTGAACGCCGTACGTTGGAATGACTTCAAAGTCACCTTCGCCTCAGTCGACGGCAACATCGCCTCCGGCACCCGCAAGGTGACCAACTGGCCGATCGTCACCAATCTGAAAGAAGACCCTTACGAAACCGCGCCCTACGAGTCGCAAATGTATATCCGCTGGGCCGCCGATATGATGTGGATCAACGTGCCGATTCGTAAGGAAGTCGAGAAATTTATCGCCACCCTGCCCGAGTATCCGTTCCAAGAAGGGCAAAACATGAACCCGGCCGGCTTCAATTATCAGACCTACAAAGCCATGCAACTGGTTAAACAGTTGGAAGGCGTCAAGCCTATTGTCGAGAAGCTCAAATCCCTGAAAAAGATGACTGAGTGGTAAGCCGCTAAGCCCAGATGACTTTCACTAGTAATTAATGGGGCGTGTTTATCGCCCCTTTTTTTTACCGCCAGGTAGCCGTTATCGGCTGGACTACACACGAGAGAGGCATTATGAATTTCGATTATCTGATTGTGGGCGGCGGCTCGGCGGGCGCGACCTTGGCCGCACGTTTGAGTGAAGACCCAAAGACCACGGTATGCCTGCTCGAAGCCGGCGGTGCCGGCCAGGACCTGTTAATTCATATGCCGGTCGGCTTGGCCGTGATAGTGCCGGGCCGCCTGAAGAGCAATAACTACTGCTACGAAACCACCCCGCAAGCCGGCCTCAACGGCCGCTGCGGTTATCAACCCCGCGGGCGCGGCCTAGGGGGCTCAAGCGCCATCAATGCCATGACCTACATGCGTGGCCACCACCAAGACTACGACGACTGGGCCGCGCTGGGCTGCGACGGCTGGTCATTTGCCGAGGTATTACCGTACTTCAAGCGCTCCGAAGGCAACCAACGAGGCGCCAGTGAGTACCACGGTGACCATGGCCCGTTGCAGGTCGGTGAGCAGCGCAATCCGCGTCCGGCCAGCCAAGCCTTCGTCACCGCCGCCATTGAGGCCGGCATCCCGGCCAATGTCGACTTCAATGGCGCCGAACAGGAAGGCGCCGGCCTCTACCAAGTTTCGCAGTTCTTCCACGGCCCGAAAAATGGCGAACGCTGTTCGGCCGCCGCCGGTTACCTGCACCCGGTCATGCACCGTCCGAACCTCACGGTAATGACCCACACCCAAGTGCTGCGCGTGCTCCTCAACGAGCAGCGGGCCAGCGGCGTGGAAGTGCTGCGTGACGGTCAGCGGCAAAGCATCCAAGCCAACCGCGAGGTGATCCTCTGCGGCGGCGCCTTCAACTCGCCACAACTGCTGATGCTCTCGGGCATCGGCGACCCCGCAGAACTGGCCCGCCACGGCATCCCGCTGCGCCATGCACTGCCAGGGGTGGGCAAGAACCTGCAGGACCACATCGACCTAGTCATCACCTTCCAGTCCAAGGACGACGACCTGCTCGGCCTAACCGTGGCGACAGCCTTAAACATGCCGGGGCAAATTAACCAGTGGCGCAAGACGGGCGAAGGTTTACTGGCCTCGCCGTGCTGTGAAAGTGGCGCCTTCGTCAAATCCAGCCCGGAGCTGCAGCGCCCTGACCTGCAACTGAATTTCATCATCGCTAAATTGGAAGACCACGGGCGCAAACTGCATCTAGGCAGCGGCTTCACCTGTCACGTCTGTGTGCTGCGGCCCAAGAGTGTCGGCAGTGTCGGCCTGGCGGACAGTAACCCACTGTCGCCGCCACGCATCGACCCGCATTTTCTCGAGCACCAAGATGATGTCGATGCGCTGCTGGCCGGAGCCAAGATCATTCGCAAGATCATGCGCTCACCGGCAATGGCCAACTATGTCGAAGAAGAGCTGATGACCCCGGACACCGATACCGATGCTGGGCTGATCCGTCACATTCGCGAGCATGCCGACACGCTCTACCACCCAATCGGCACCTGTAAAATGGGCACTGACCCACTCGCAGTGGTCGACCCGCAGTTGCGTGTGCACGGCCTCCAGGGCCTGCGCGTGGTCGATGCCTCGATCATGCCAACCTTGATCGGCGGCAACACCAACGCGCCAACCATCATGATCGCCGAGCGTGCCGCCGACTTTATCCGTAACTAAACGCAGGCAAACGCTTACACCAACACCAACCAAGTGTTGGTGTAAGTTTGTCAGCACCGCTAACAGCCCGCAGCAACAACGCTTAGTCGTGCAACCAAATACCAATAGCCAGCGTTATACTCGCACTACATGGACTAAATGCATTGCGCAGGGCTTATGAACACTGAGGCCACAAAGAACCAAAAAATCAAGCTGGCGAGCATTGAACAAATGCGCACCGACCTCGCTAAAGAATGGCTTGAGCAAGAGCAAGAACACCTTAGCCAAGTATTCTTAAGCGCGCTGAAAGCGGTCATGACGCACTGCGAAGCACTGCGCGCCGAGCTTGCCGAACAACAACTGCTCGAGCAGCAGACTCAGGCTCACTTGACCCTCGCCGACAAACTGCGGTTAAAACTCGGCGTAGCGCTGGCCAGCCCCAGCATGTCGGCGCAGGCCCAACAATTACCCGTGATTCGCCAACGAATTACCGCTCTAGAAGTCGAACTAGCCCTCAATAGCCCTGGCGCCAAACCCGCTGTTAGCGGGCAAAGCTCGATGCTGTCACGCGCCAACGCGGAAAATGACGCCGCTATTAAGCAGTTATTGGCGCAAGGCAATATGCAGCGCGCCGCCTGGGTTGAAGCACGCCTACAAAGCCTGCTGATCGAAGAGCACAAACAATTGACCGAGGCGCGCAGAATTGGCGCTCTAGACTCAGTGGCGCGCAAGGCGTTGCGTTCGAGTATCGAACTAAACGTCAGCATTCAAGGCGAGCACAGCAGCGTCAACGGCATTACCCGGGATATTTCTGATACCGGCGTTTTTGTCGAATTACTCGACGCCCATAAGAGTTTCAGCGAAGGTGAATTACTCACCGTGCAAGTCAGCGATCTCCCCTCCCAAGCCAACAGCGTGCAAGGTGTCGCCGTGCGCGTGGGCACCAACGGTCTAGGGGTGAACTTGCTCTGCAGTAAAAACCCGTTAAAACCTGAATAAACCGACGGATTTCACTAGCCCATCAGGGCTACGAAAGGTAGAGCGATGCTCGCGAGCCAAAAATCGCTCTAGCCAGAACGCAAAAAGCCCCTGGAAGCATAACTTCCAGGGGCTTTTTTGAAGATGGCGGTGAAGGAGAGATTCGAACTCTCGATACGATTTCTCGTATACACACTTTCCAGGCGTGCTCCTTAAGCCGCTCGGACACTTCACCGTACTCGACAAACTGCTCTGTCGAGGCGCGCTAATGTAGTCGAACACGACCCTGAAGGCAAAAGGTTTTTCAGGCTTTTCAGATTGTTATGCGCAAACCGCGCTAGCCAAGAGTTGTGCCAAGCGGTTTTGCTGGCCTTTTAGCGCCGCCAAACCCTGCCGACTCTTTACCTTCAAGGCACAGGTCGGTAAGGTCTGCGCCACACCACGCTAAGGAGCCTGTAATGAGCGAAATGATTACTTACCAACTCGAAGATGGCATCGCCACCCTGACCCTGAGCAACGGCAAGGTCAACGCTATTTCTCCCGACGTTATTGCCGCGTTTAACGCCGCCTTAGACCAAGCCATCGCCGACCGCGCGATCGTTATTATCACCGGTCAACCGGGAATTTTGTCCGGCGGTTATGACTTAAAAGTAATGACCTCCGGCCCTGAAAATGCCATTAATTTAGTCGCTGCTGGCTCCACCTTGGCGCGCCGGATGCTGGCTCATCCATTCCCAATCATTGTTGCTTGCGGCGGTCACGCAGTAGCCAAGGGGGCCTTTATTCTGCTCTCGGCCGACTATCGTATCGGCGTTGAAGGCCCTTTCAGCATCGGCCTGAACGAAGTGCTGATCGGCATGACCATGCACCATGTGGGCATCGAACTGGCCCGTGACCGCCTGCGCAAATCGGCTTTCCAGCGCTCAGTCATCAATGGCGAGATGTTTGATCCTGCTGGCGCGTTGAAAGCCGGCTTCCTCGACAAGTTGGTTGCACCTGAGGCGTTGCTAGCAACCGCCCAAGCCGTGGCCCAACAGATGAAGAAGATCAACATGACCGCGCACAAACACACCAAGCTAAAAGTGCGCAAAGCCCTGCTGGAAACCCTCGATGCCGCCATTGAGTTGGATAAGCAACACGCGCTGAGCTAATCAGCCGGCCGCGCAAGTCGAAAACCCAGCCGAATACGCTGGGTTTTTTATTGCCGACCAAGCATCCCGCCGTGCTGGGGCCGCGGTTACAACCGGCTAGCTCGGCAACCCGGCAGTTTAACAACCACCAGCCACAGTAGCCGGCTACCGTTCAGAGGCTCGCACGGTGGTTTAATTGCTCAACGCAGTGCACATCCGTACACTGCACGCCCCTAATCTGCGACGGATTTCACGATGCTTTTCCCTCTGCGAATGCTGCTGTTGACCGTGCATTTTATTGCTGTCGGCGTGCTCGGCATTTTATTGGGCCTATGCCGCCCGTTTAACCCCGATAACAGCCGACTGTGTGCGCTGATGTATTCACGCCTAGCCATGCGCATCTTGGGTTTAAAGGTGCATAAAGATGCCCAAAGCCTGCGCGATCACGTGCGTGGCGCGGTAATTATTGCTAATCATCAATCCAACTACGACCTGTTCGTGGTCGGAGGCGTGGTGCCAGAACGCACCGTTTGCCTAGGCAAGAAAAGCCTGAAATGGGTACCGTTCTTCGGCCAACTGTTTTGGCTTGCGGGTAACGTGCTGATAGACCGCGGTAACGCTGTGCAAGCCAAGCAAGCCATGCTCACTACCACCGACACCTTGCAACACAAGGACACCTCGATTTGGGTGTTTGCCGAAGGTACGCGCAACCTCGGCAAGGGAATGCTGCCATTCAAGAAAGGCGCGTTTCAGATGGCGATTGCCGCTGGCGTGCCGATCGTGCAGGTGTGCACCAGCAGTTACGTCAATCATATGCAACTGAATCGCTGGAACAGCGGCACCATCATGATCCGTTCGCTCGAGCCGATCCCCACCAGCGGCCTGACGATGGACGACCTACCCGCTCTTGTTGAGCAGTGCTGGCAGCAGATGAAGACCTGCATCGATGAACTTGACGCTGAGGTTGCTCGCATTCATTAAAGCCTGATCGCCTGATCGCCAAAGCCCGACTAAATAGTCGGGCTTTTTTATGGCTATGTACTCGGTAGTGATTGGCTCCGCTTGGGCTGAGTGAACCGCGCAGCGGGTTGTCGCAAAGCACTGCCACCGCCTCTAGCATCACGCCCATAAGCGCCGCACACCCAGCTAGACTTAGGCGATTAAGCGTTCGCGCAAGCGCCCGAGCATACCGAGCAGACTGCCGACCTTTTCCCGTTCACGCTCGTCACGCGGCGGTGTTGGCAGGCGCACCACCCGCTCAATCGGCTGATTACGCAGCAGCAATGCCTGTGCCGCCGCTGCCTGCAGGCCTTTATCAAACAACCCCTTGCGGATCGGTTTAGGCAGGTAACGGAAGATCTGCGCTTCGTTAATCAACTTGAGCAGCGCTTGGGTATCTTGAAACGGCGTGACCACCAAACTGAGCAAGCGTGGATGCACCCGCGCCAGGGTTTTGAGCAAGGGCGCAGTGCTCTCGCCCGCCAGCGTCAGGTCACTGACCAGTAAATCGATAGGCTCTTGATTAAGCACCTGCAAGGCATGGGCAACGCTGCTGGCGCGCAGTAGCCGATGACCGCCGGCCACGCAAAACTCGGCCACCACGGCCAAGGTTTGCGGGTCATCGTCGAGCAACAGCACATTTAATTCGGCGGTGGGCAACGCCACCACTGCAGCTGCCGCCGGCGCAACAGGCGGTGTCTGGCGCAAGGCCAACTCACCTGCTTGGCGCAAGGTAAAGGCCATTTCCTGAGCGTCCCACGGCTTGGTCAAATAGCGAAAAATGCCGCCATTGTTCAGTGCATCCACCGCCGCATCTAAATCGGAATAACCGGTGAGTAGGATGCGCAGGGTTTGCGGGGCAATCTGCTGCGCGGCTGCCAGCAACTCGGCACCGGTCATGCCAGGCATCCGCTGATCGCTGACCAGCACATGCACTTGCTCGGTCTTTAGTCGCTGCAGCGCACGTTGCGGATCGCTCTCAGTCAGCACCTCATACTCACGGCGAAACTGCAGGGCCAAACTGCGCAAAATACGTTCTTCATCATCGACGAATAGAATGCGGATTCGCTCGCTCATGCTTAGGCGCTCCTTTGCAGTTCGACCGTTTGCCTAAGCGGCAAACGCAATAAGAAGCGCGTACCGCGCCCCTCCACCGAGGCCGCACGAATAGTGCCGCCATGATCCTGAATGATTTTAAAACTGATCGATAAACCTAAGCCGGTGCCCTGCCCCACAGGTTTGGTGGTGAAGAACGGATCGAAAATCCGTTGCAGCACCGCCGCTGACATTCCGCGCCCACTGTCTTCGATGGAGATCAGCACGTGCTCGTCTTGCGCCCAGCTTTTCACCTGAATGCGACCCTGCCCATCGATGGCTTGCGCAGCATTGTTAAGTAGATTGAGCAGCACCTGATTGATCTGCGACGGTGCGCAAACCACTGCGGGTAAATCGCCCAACTGCTGCAACACCTCGGCTTTGTCTTTGATGTTATTACGGGCGATCAGCAGCGCACTGCGAATGCAATCATTGAGGTCAACCGCCTCGCTCATGGAGCGGTCGAGACGGGCAAAATCTTTCAGGCCCACCACCAACTCGGCAATTTGCCCGAGACCATAACCGGTGTCGGCAAATAGTTGCTGCAAGTCATCGGCCAGCAGCTCCGGCGCGACCTGCTCACGACTGGCCGCAGCTGTTTGCAAGGCTCCAGCCAAGCGCTGCTCATCGCACGCGGGATCGGCCAAACAATCGGCCAAGGCCGCCTGCGCGTTGGCCAAGTCCAGTAACGGCATGCTCAGTTCACGTAGCAATTGGACGTTATTGGTCACGTAGCCCAAGGGGGTATTCAGCTCATGGGCGACGCCGGCGACCATCTGCCCGAGCGAGGCCATTTTCTCCGACTGGACCAACTGCACTTGCGACTCTTTAAGCTCGACCAAGGCCTGGCGCAGCACCCGATTGCGCTGGCCCACGCGACGTTCCATGGCTTTGAGTAAATCCAGCACCGTACCCAAGCCGCAATACTGCCCGGCGGCATCGACCAAGATAAAAT
>JAIETJ010000151.1 GCA_019745275.1 Pseudomonadaceae bacterium
AACCTGCTGACCAACGACGAGGTCCTCGAGGTGAACCAAGACGTCCTCGGGCGCCAGGCGGTCCGGGTGGCTGTGGAGAACGGCGATGTCTGGATCAAGGAGCTGGAAGACGGCTCGGTGGATGAAATCATGGGCCTGCGGCACAAAACCTTGAATATCGAGGGGGTGCAGTTTCACCCGGAATCTATCCTCACCGAACAAGGCCATGAACTGTTCGCCAACTTTCTTAAGCAAAGCGGTGGGCTGCGCGGATGAATATCAAGCAAGCACTCAGTCGTATCGCCGGTCAGCTCGATCTGTCTACCGCAGAAATGCAGGATGTGATGCGCGAGATTATGACCGGTCAATGCAGCGAGGCGCAGATCGGCGCTTTTCTGCTGGGCATGCGCATGAAGAGCGAGAGCATCGACGAAATCGTCGGGGCCGTCTCGGTGATGCGCGAGCTGGCCAGCCACGTTGAGTTGCCTAGTCTGGAAAATGTGGTCGATGTGGTTGGCACCGGCGGCGATGGCGCGAATATTTTTAACGTGTCCACCGCTGCCGCCTTTGTGGTGGCAGCGGCGGGCGGCAAAGTGGCCAAGCATGGTAACCGCGCGGTGTCGGGCAATAGCGGCAGCGCCGATGTGCTGGAAGCGGCAGGGGTGTTTCTGCAGCTTACGCCTGTGCAGGTGGCACGCTGTATCGACACCGTAGGCGTCGGCTTTATGTTCGCCCAAGTGCATCATCAGGCGATGAAGTACGCCGCCGGGCCGCGCCGCGAGCTGGGCCTGCGGACCATTTTTAATATGCTCGGGCCGCTGACCAATCCGGCCGGTGTGCAGCATCAGGTGGTTGGCGTGTTTAGTCAGGCGCTGTGCCGACCGCTGGCCGAGGTGCTTAAGCGTTTGGGCAGCAAGCATGTGCTGGTGGTGCATTCGCGCGATGGTCTGGATGAGTTCAGTTTGGCCGCTGCGACCTTTGTCGCCGAGTTAAACAACGGTGCAATCACTGAATACGAGGTACGCCCGGAAGACTTCGGGCTGACCAGCCAAACCCTGCTGGGCTTGGAAGTGGATGGTCCGCAAGCGTCGTTGGCGTTGATCAGCGATGCGCTGGGGCGGCGCAAAACCGCCGCCGGGCAAAAAGCCGCCGATCTGATTGTGCTGAATGCCGGCGCGGCGTTGTATGCCGCCGATCTGGCCGGCAGCTTTAATGAAGGTGTATTGCTGGCCCATGACGCCATAAGCAGTGGTTTAGCCTTAGAAAAAATTAACGAATTGGCCGCCTTCACCGCGGTCTTTCGTCAGGAGAATCAAGCGTGAGCCTGCCGACTATTTTAGAGAAGATTCTTGCCCGCAAAGTTGCCGAGGTGGCCGAGCGCCGCCTGCTGTGCAGCCTGCCTGAGCTTGAGCAAATGGCTCGCAACGCCGATGCGCCGCGCGGTTTTGCCACTGCCTTGCTGGAGCGGGCGGCGCGTAAAGAAGCGGCGGTGATTGCCGAAATCAAAAAAGCTTCGCCAAGCAAAGGTGTGCTGCGCGAAGACTTTAATCCGGCCGAACTGGCCAAGAGTTACCAGCAAGGTGGCGCGGCGTGTTTGTCGGTATTAACCGACATCGATTTCTTTCAAGGGGCCGACAGTTATTTGCAGCAAGCGCGCGCCGCCTGCAGCCTGCCGGTGATCCGTAAAGATTTTATGATCGACCCGTATCAGATCGTCGAGGCCCGCGCCTTGGGCGCCGACTGCGTGTTGCTGATCGTCTCCGCCCTTGCCGATACGCAAATGGCCGAGTTAGCCAGCGTGGCCAAGGATGTTGGCCTCGATGTATTGGTTGAAGTGCACGACGGCGATGAGTTAGAGCGAGCGCTGCTGACTTTGGATACGCCGCTGATTGGCATCAACAACCGCAACCTGCATAACTTTGAAGTCAGCTTGGACGTCACCCTCGACTTGCTCCCGCGGGTACCGCGTGATCGTTTGGTGATTACCGAAAGCGGCATTCTTAACCGCGCCGATGTCGAGTTGATGCAAATCAGTGAGGTGTATGCGTTCTTGGTTGGCGAGGTGTTTATGCGTGCGCCAGATCCGGGAGTTGAATTGCAGCGGCTGTTTTTCCCCAGCGCTGCGGGTGTAAAGCTGGGCGCCGATCCCGATTGATTAAATCGCGCCCATAAAGCCGGCCAGCAAGACTGTGTGAAAACGTAGCGAGCGAAGGTTAGGCAAGGCAAAAACAGGCGAAAAAGCGCAGTTTACGTGTTGTAAATGAGCATTTTGAGCCTGTTTTTAACGCCGCATAACCGAGCGCAGTAGTTTTCACACAGTCTGCAGCGCCGGCTTTTTATGGCCTGCCATTCCTGGCGGCCACCCTTCGGGCCGTCGCTGCGCGACGTTAAAAATGGCTCCCGGCCATTTTTATGGGGGGCGATTCAGCGGGTGCCGTAGACCACCATGGTTTTGCCTTTTACATGCACCAAGCCTTGCTCTTGCAGCACCTTGAGCACGCGGCCAACCATCTCTCGTGAGCAACCGACGATGCGGCCGATTTCTTGGCGGGTGATTTTAATTTGCATGCCGTCCGGGTGGGTCATCGCGTCGGGTTGCTTGCACAGGTCAAGCAAGGTGCGGGCGACGCGGCCGGTGACGTCAAGAAACGCCAAGTCGCCGACTTTACGGGTGGTGTTGCGCAGTCGCTCAGCCATCTGGCTGCCCAGAGCAATCAGCATTTCTGGGTCTTGGGCGGTCAGTTCGCGGAACTTGGTGTAGCTCAGTTCGGCCACTTCACATTCGGTTTTGGCCCGTACCCAAGCGCTGCGTTCTTTTTCGCTGCCTTCTTTCTCGAACAGACCCATCTCGCCGAAGAAATCGCCGGCATTTAAATAGGCGATGATCATCTCGCGGCCTTCATCGTCCTCAATCAAGATTGTGACCGAGCCTTTAACGATAAAAAACAACGTCTCGCAGCGATCACCGGCATAGATGATGGTGCTTTTGGCCGTATAACGCCGGCGATTGGCGTGCGCGAGCAGCTTGTCGAAATTTTTAATTTTCGGTGTAAGAGTGATAGCGACCATGCACGAATCTCGAAAAGAACAGGTAAGTCCCTGTTAAACAGATATTTTCTTATTAGTCATGCGGCAAGTGTGGCATTTATCCGACGCCAGCTTAACAGAGGCTTAAGAACCTGCGGTGATTTTGCAACAGAGCTAACAGTTCGGGCCAGTTGTTTGCATTTATTGGCCGCTAATGGGGGTGGCTAATGCCCTGTGTTAAGCTGGGCGCAGATTTTTTCGGGGGAATTTGGCAATGAAAGCACGCATTCAGTGGGCCGGTGAGGCTCTGTTTCTTGGCGAGTCGGGCAGCGGCCACGTGGTGGTCATGGACGGCCCGCCTGAGGCCGGCGGGCGTAACCTCGGCGTGCGGCCGATGGAAATGTTGCTGATCGGTTTGGGCGGCTGCAGCAACTTCGACGTGGTTAGCATCTTGAAAAAATCCCGCCAAGCGGTGGAGAGTTGCGAAGCCTTTGTCGAGGCCGAACGCGCCGATGAAGATCCAAAAGTGTTCACCAAAATTCATCTGCACTTTGTGGTGAAAGGCCGTGGGCTGAAAGAGGCGCAGGTTAAGCGCGCGGTTGAGTTATCCGCGGAAAAATACTGCTCTGCCTCAATCATGCTGGGTCGTGCCGGCGTACTGATTACCCACGACTATGAAATCATCGAGTTGGGTTGATTCACACGTTGGCCGCTATACAGCGGTTGAGATAAAAAAGGGGCGCTCAATGGCGCCCCTTTTTTTTTGCCCGGTATTTAGCCCGTTAAATCCGGTAGGTACTTTTGGTCATTACCTTGGCCAGTAAGCTCATGCCGAACTTAACCGGTGCGGGGAAGCGATAGCCGCCCGCCGCAATGGCGCCGACGGCATGCTCGGCTTCGTCGCTGCGCATCTGCTCAAGGATCGCCCGCGACTTGTCGTCCTCGGCGGGCAATTGCTGCAGGTGTTCGTCGAGGTGTTTGCAGACTTGATCTTCGGTGGCAGCGACAAAGCCCAAGCTGACTTTGTCGCTGATCAATCCGGCCACCGCGCCCACCCCAAAAGACAGGCCATAAAACAGCGGGTTGAGTACGCTCGGGTGACTGCCCAGCTGGCGGATGCGTTGTTCGCACCAAGCCAAATGGTCGATCTCTTCTTCGGCGGCGTGCTCCATGGCGTCGCGCACTTGCGGCAACTTGGCGGTCAACGCTTGGCCCTGATACAGACCCTGAGCGCACACTTCACCGGTGTGGTTAATGCGCATCAGGCCGGCCACGTGGCGGGTGGTGTCGGTATCGAACTGCGCGTCTGGCTTAACGATGGCTGGCGACGGTCGATACGGCTGGCCGCTAAAGGGCAATAGCGTACGCAGCGCGGTGTCGGCCTGCAGTAGCAGACGATCGATTGGCGAGTAGTGACGTTGGTTGGCCATGGCAGCTCCGGGGTAGTTCACTTGGCCAGTTTACTCCAAGCAGCTCGATGGGTCTTGATCGGGATCAGGGTAGCTCGCGCAGCACGCGTAAGCCTTGGGCGTAATCGCTGATATGCGGCTGCTTCATGTCGCGCAAACTGCTGCGCAGATACACCGGGCCGCTGTTCCATGCGCCACCGCGGGTTACTCGTGGACCGTTGTCGAGCAGGCTGGCATGGCTGTGCTCTTGGCCATCGAAGGGCGCGGCAAAGCGTGAGGCGGTCCACTCCCAGACATTCCCAGCGGTGTCATACAGACCAAAAGTATTCGGCGCGAATTGGCCGACCAGTGCTGTCTTGCTGTCGATTTGCCGCGGTGTACCGCAGCCACGGCAATGGGCACGCGGGTTGCCTTCGTGGCTGTCGAGTTGCTCGCCCCACCAGTAATAGCTCTGACTGCCGGCGCGGGCGGCGTACTCCCACTCGGCTTCGGTGGGCAGGCGATAACGCTGGCCGCTGACTTTGCTCAGCCACTGGCAGTAACCGTGCGCGGCTAACCAACTAACGTTGATCACCGGGCGTTGCGCCGATAAGCCCCAGCCTTCGTTGTCGGGCATGGGTTTGCCGGTGGCGTCGGCGTACAACTGCCAGTCGGCGAAAGTCACCTCGTAGCGACCGAGGGCAAAGGCTTGGGGGATTTGCGTCAGGCGTGGCGGGCGCTCGTTGTCGTTGCCGCGTTTGAGGCTGTCGCCAAGAGTAAAGCTGCCGGCCGGCAAGGCGACTAACTCTGGGCCTTGCTGGCCGTTGGTAAGCGGATCGCGAAATACTGTGCCGCTCTCGATGGCGAGCGCAGGCAGTGCCAGCAGCGTTAGCGCTATGCCGATAAACCTCTGCATTAGCCCGGCGGCCACTGCATTTGACGCTGGCCGAGCACATGCATGTGAATGTGATAAACCGTTTGGCCGCCTTGTGGGTTGCAGTTCATCGCCACCCGAAAGCCCGCTTCACAGCCTTGTTCAACGGCCAAACGCTGTGCGGTGAAAAGAATGTGTCCGGCGAGGGCTTTGTCGTCTTCGGTCAGGTCGTTGAGCGTGGCGATGTGCTTTTTCGGGATCACCAAAAAATGCACCGGTGCGGCCGGGCTGATGTCGTGGAAGGCCACTACGTGCTCATCTTCATACAGCTTGCGTGCGGGGATGTCCCCGGCGACGATCTTGCAGAATAGACAGTCCATCGACAGTCTCCGGCTCGTTATTTAAGCGCCAGAGTGTAACCATGCATGGCAGTGACGACCAGACTCAACAACGCGCAGGCAATGCTCCAGGAGTGGCGGTGATCAACGATATTCATGATTTAGGTCTAGTGCTCGACTCCAAGGTAAAGTTGGTGGTGATCGAGTCGTGGGATGAACTGCGGGTCTTGGAGACGCTCACCAGTTTGGCCATTAAGCGCGGCTTGGGACTCTATACCTGGGCTATTACCGAGGGCTTGCAGCGTTCGGGGGTGGCCAGCGTGGCCGATGAAGTGAATGCCAGTCTGGAGCCTGAGGCCGCGCTTAGGCTGATCAAGCACGACCCACAGCCGAATTTGTATGTGCTCTGCGACCTGCATCCGTATCTGCTCGACAACCCCAAGCTGGTCCGCTTGCTCAAAGAAGTTGCGCAAGCAGAGGGTGCGCACAAGCCCACACTGGTGCTGGTGTCGCATGCGCTGAAATTACCCGCTGAAGTGCAGCGTTACGCCGCGCGTTTTACCCTCGCGCTGCCGACCGAAGACGAGTTGCTGGCCATAGTGCGCGATGAAGCGACGCGCTGGAGTAGCCGCAACCGAGGTGCGCGGGTGCGCACCGACAATCGCACGCTGCAGCAGGTGGTGAAGAATTTGCGCGGAATGGGCCATGCCCAGGCCCGCGCTTTAGCCCGCCAGGTTATTTGTAATGACGGTGCCATCACTCAGGATGATCTGCCGGCGCTGAATAAGAGCAAGTTTCAGCTGCTCGATCTAGACGGCGTGCTGAGCCTGGAGTACGACACCGCTCGCTTTGCCGAGGTGGGTGGCTTGCGTGCGCTAAAACGTTGGCTGGGAGATCGCGAGCAGGTGTTTCTCGCCGGCAGCAGCGATGACTTGCCCAAGGGCGTATTGCTGGTGGGGGTGCAGGGCGGTGGTAAGAGCCTGGCGGCGAAAGCCGTGGCCGGTCTCTGGGGCTTACCGTTGCTGCGGTTAGATTTTGCCTGCCTGTACAACAAGTTCTTCGGTGAAACCGAGCGCAATCTGCGCGAAGCACTGCAACTGGCCGAGCAAATGGCGCCCTGCGTGCTGTGGATGGATGAGATCGAAAAAGGTCTGGCCAGCGGTGAGCAGGATGGCGGCGTTAGCCAGCGGGTACTTGGCACCCTGTTGACTTGGATGGCCGAGCGCAAAACCCCGGTGTTCTTGGTGGCCACCGCTAATGCCATCGACCGCTTGCCGCCTGAGCTGGTGCGCAAGGGCCGTTTTGATGAGTTGTTTTTTGTTGATCTGCCCGATGCTGAAGTGCGCGCGGAGATCTTTCGCATTCACTTGCAGCGTCGCGAACTGGCAGTGGAATCCTTTGATTTTCCCCAGTTGGCAGCGGTGACTGAGGGCTTCTCTGGCGCAGAAATCGAGCAGGCGGTGGTCAGCGCCCTGTATGCGGCGCAAGCCCGGCAACAAAGCGCCGATCAGGCCTTATTGGTGCAGACCATTCACAGCAGTGCGCCGCTGTCGGTGGTGATGGCTGAGGATTTGGCCCGGCTGCGCGCGTGGGCGCAGGGGCGTACGGTGAGTGCGGACTAACTCAGCGCCAGCCTAGCTGGCTTTGCGTGCGCTGCTGGAACGATTGACCTTGCCCACTAGGCGGCGCACCAAGGCGCGCGGCACTAGGCGCGGCCAGTAGGCCATAAGCTTGTTGCGCCAGCCGGGGATGATAATGGCGCGATTTTTCTCCAGTGCCTGCACGGTGATCAGTGCCACCTCTTCGCAACTCATCATCAGCGAGCTTTGTTCCAAGCGGCTGCTTTTCATCTGCGCATTGCGAAAAAACGCGCTGCGGGTCGGGCCGGGGCACAGCACCGAGACCCGAATGCCGTGTTCTTTGAGTTCTTCGCGCAAACCCTCGGAAAAACTCAGCACAAAGGCTTTGCTGGCGTAGTAGTTGCTCATCCACGGGCCGGGTTGAAAGCTAGCGACCGAGGCGACGTTGAGAATCTGCCCGCCACCTTGTTGCAGCATGCGTTGACCGATGGCATGGCAGAGGCGAGTCAGGGCGAGAATGTTGACCTCAATCAGCTGTTGCTCGCGGCTCCAGTCTTGCTTGAGGAAGCTGCCAGCGGTGCCGATGCCGGCATTGTTGATCAGTAATTCTATCTGCCGGTCGGCGAGTTCCAGTTCTTGCAGCAGGCCGGATAGTTGCAGCGGTTCGCTCAGGTCGCAGGCGCTAAACAGCACCTCAACGCCGAAGCGCTGGGTCAGTTCGCAAGCAATGCTTTCCAGCGCATCGCGCTGGCGTGCGACCAGAATAAGGTTGCGACCACGTCGGGCCAAGGCTTCCGCGAGGGCTAGGCCGATCCCGCTAGAGGCACCAGTAATCAGGGCGTAACGGGACATGCGAACTCTCCATCGGGCCGCGCCCGGTTGGGCGCGGCAACAGTTATTTACTGGTTTTCGTCGTTGGCAGCTTTTGCTGCGCTCTCATCGTCGGCGGCGGACTGGGCTTCAAATTCTGCATCGGCTTCAGCCTCGGCTTTAGCGTCATCGGCTGCAGTTTCTGCGTCGTCGGCGTAAGGCGCGGCGGCGTCTGCCGGCTCTGCAACATAGTCGGCACTTTCGCTTTGCTCGGTACTGCTCTGCGCCTCATGGGCACGATCGACATAGCCTTGATACTGCGGAATGGCGATGGCCGCGAGTATCCCGAGCACCGGCACCAACAGCCAAAGACTGGCCAGCACCTTCACGCCACGACTGTTCGGTGGAGGTGGCGCGCCAAAGCGGTTGGCGCCAGTGCTGCCCGGCACTACCAGCATGATGATGGCGAACACACTACCGACAGCGGGGATGAGGTTGATCAGCAGTAACCAGCCCGACCAGCCAATATCGTGGAGGCGTTTCACGCCGATTTGGATGCCAATGACGATCATGGCAATAAATACCACGGCAGCGGCTAAGCCACCGACTATGGCGAGCAGTGAGGTGTTGCCACTGAGCCCGTAGGCGGCAAACAGGCCGATGCCGCCAATAATCATGGCGACCACGGTCATGGCCAGCGACCACGCCAGATAGCGTAAACGGCCAATCCGGCCGTCGACGCCGAACAGTTTTAACTCGGCGAACTCGGGCAGTACTTCGGCCACATTGGCCGTGGGTGGCGCGTAAGGCGTGGCGCTGAGCGGGTTGCTAGCGGCGGCCGGCGCACTAACGGCTGCGGCGGCTGGCGCGCTCTCGACAAGCTCGGCCTGGCGGGCCGCGAACTTATCGATGACGATACCGCAGGCTGCGCAGATTGCCGCCTTGACTTGCTGGTGGCCGCACTTGGGACAGTCCATATGGCTGCTGTCGACCGGTGCAGCGGCGATGGTCGCTGGGCCAGTATGTTCGTCGGTGGCGACCAGACTCAGGCTGGCGGCCAGATCGGCTTCTTTGTAGACCTTGGCACCGGTGCGTTGCAGAGCGGCTAGGTATTTGTCGGCTTCTTCGTCGGTCAGGTCGCGCTTGAGTGCAATGGGGCCGCCGTCGAACAGCGCGTTAATCTTGGTGTGGTCGCTTTTGAACAGTTTGGCCAGCTGGTCTTTGACCTCGTCTAACACGGCGTCAGGCATTAGCTCGCCTTTGAAGACGATTTTATATTTGCTCTGTGGCATGCGGGCGTCCCTGTTATCGGTTGGCTTGAATGTGCGCCCAGCCTACTGGCCGTGCGCTATTAGATACAAGCGTGGGCGCGTAGAAAGCTGGGCTGGTTCGACCTTACGGGGCTTATTTAGCCCAGCGCTGCGCCAGTTGCAGGCTGTTTTGCACGGCTGCGCGGTATTCGGCATCTAAGCGTGCGATCAGTTCGGCTACCGGCGGCAGATCACTGATGGTGCCAACCCCTTGACCGGCCGACCACACGGTTTTCCACGCTTTGGCTTCTTCGTTCATGGGTTTGAGCTTCTCGCCATAATTAACCTCGCCTTTGTTCTGCAAGGCTTGCAGGTCGTAACCGGCGGCTTGCAAGCTCTGGCGCATAAAACTGGCGGGAATACCTGACACAGCAGGGGTGTGGATGATGTCGGCGGCTTGGGCATCCAGCAGCATTTGCTTGTAGGCATCCCCAGCATGGCTCTCTTGGGTGGCGATAAAGCGCGTGCCGAAGTACGCGAGGTCGGCTCCGAGCAGTTGCGCGGCGAGAATCTCATGGCCGTGATTGAGGCAGCCAGCCAGCAGCAGGGTTTTGTCGAAAAATTGGCGGATCTCGGCGATCAGCGCAAACGGGCTCCAGGTGCCCGCATGTCCGCCCGCACCGGCGGCCACCGCAATCAGGCCATCAACTCCCGCGTGTGCAGCTTTTTCCGCATGCCGGCGGGTGGTCACGTCGTGGAACACCAGGCCGCCATAACTGTGCACGGCATCTATCACTTCTTGCACCGCGCCAAGGCTGGTGATGACGATAGGCACTCGTTTTTCCACGCAGATAGCCAGGTCGGCCTGTAACCGTGGATTGGTCTGGTGCACGATCAAGTTGACCGCATAAGGCGCAGCATCCGCTTGCAGGCCCGCCTCGATCTCCTCCAGCCAGCCACGAAACTCCTGGCTGTCGCGTAAATTCAGCGCTGGGAAGCTACCGACTACGCCGTTATTGCAACAGGCTAAAACCAGTTGTGGATTGGAAACCAAGAACATTGGCGCAGCCACCAAAGGTAGGCGCAAACGTTGAGCGAGCAGTGCGGGCAGGGACATGCTGTGACCTTTTAATGGGTGGGTTAGAAGGGTTTAACCACTACGAAGATGACAATCGCCAGTAAGAACAACACCGGCACTTCATTAAACCAGCGGAAAAACACATGGCTGCGGGTATTTTCACCGCGCGCAAAGGCACGCATTTGCGCTCCGCAGGTATGGTGGTAAGCAAGCAGAATAAACACTAGGGCCAGTTTCGCATGCAGCCAGCCCATGCTCAGCCAGCCCGGATTTAAATACAGCAGGCCGCCGCCGAGTAGCAGGGTTGCGACCATGGAGGGCTGCATGATGCCGCGATAAAGCTTGCGCTCCATGATGCAGAAACGCTCATGGCTGATCTCGTCGCTGCTCATGGCGTGGTACACGAATAACCGAGGCAGGTAAAACAACCCAGCGAACCAAGTCACCACGGCAATGATGTGAAAGGCTTTTAGCCAGAGATAGAACATGCGGTATTCCCCGTAATAAGTGCGCGAATAATAGGTGCTGGCGGGTCGCTGCGTCACCCTAGCAGTTGGCTGGCAAGACGTGCGCCCGTATCATTAGGCTCTAATTAGCGGTTTGTGTGAGGGGCGGGTCATGGTCAAGGTTGGTATCGTCGGCGGCACGGGCTACACCGGGGTTGAATTACTGCGTTTGCTGGCGCAACACCCAGAAGCGGAAGTGGTGGTGATCACCTCACGCTCAGAGGCTGGCGTGAAAGTCGCGGACATGTACCCGAACCTGCGCGGTCACTACGATGCGCTGGCCTTTAGCGTGCCAGACAGCGCCGCGTTAGGCGCTTGTGATGTGGTGTTTTTCGCCACTCCGCACGGCGTTGCCCATGCGCTGGCCGGCGAGTTGTTGGCCGCAGGCACTACGGTAATCGACCTGTCGGCAGATTTTCGCCTGCAAGACGCCGATGAGTGGGCGCGCTGGTACGGCCAACCGCATGGCGCCCCGGAGTTGCTCGGTGAGGCGGTGTACGGTTTGCCGGAAGTCAACCGTGAGCAAATTAAGCAGGCTCGCTTGATCGCGGTGGCCGGCTGCTACCCAACGGCTACTCAGTTGGGTTTTCTGCCCCTGTTGGAAGCCGGCTTGGCCGATATCAGCCGATTGATTGCCGATTGTAAGTCTGGGGTTAGCGGTGCCGGGCGTGGCGCCAGTGTCGGCTCGTTGTTCAGTGAGGCCGGCGAAAGCATGAAAGCCTACGGGGTCAAGGGCCATCGGCATTTGCCGGAAATCAGCCAAGGTCTGCGCCGAGCCGTCGGTGGTGAGATTGGCCTGACTTTCGTGCCGCATTTAACTCCGATGATTCGCGGTATTCACGCCACCCTGTATGCCACCGTAGTCGATCATTCGATTGATTTGCAGGCGCTGTTTGAGCAGCGTTATGCCAACGAGCCGTTTGTCGATGTAATGCCTGCTGGCAGTCATCCAGAAACTCGCAGTGTGCGCGGCGCCAATGTTTGTCGTTTGGCCGTGCATCGCCCGCAAGGAGGTGATCTGGTAGTGGTGCTTTCGGTCATTGATAATCTGGTCAAGGGCGCATCAGGGCAGGCTATCCAGTGCATGAACATTCGCCTTGGGCTGGATGAGCGTATGGGGCTGAGCCATGCCGGCATGATGCCGTAGGATCTGGCGTGCTCCATTGGTCGCTTGCAGCAGCGACGTTCAGTGGAGAATAGTTGACCAGTTTGGTCGGGTAAGCGGATAATGTGGCTCTAAAGCAGTAGGGCGCAATGCGTCAGGAGAACAGCAACATGAGCGTCGAAACCTTCACACCCACTGCCTTGCAGTTCACTCAGGGTGCGGCCAGCAAGGTCAAAAGTCTGGTCGAGGAAGAGGGCAATCCGCGTTTAAAACTGCGGGTTTTTGTCACCGGCGGCGGCTGCTCGGGTTTTCAATACGGTTTCACCTTCGATGACGAGTTGGCCGACGATGACACCATCGTCGAACGCGAAGGCGTTAGCTTGGTGGTTGATCCAATGAGTTTTCAGTACCTGGCTGGCGCCGAGGTGGATTATCAAGAGGGGCTGGAAGGCTCGCGCTTCGTGATCAAAAATCCGAATGCTTCGAGCACCTGCGGTTGCGGGCAGTCGTTCACTATCTAGTTAATCCAGTTGCTGCCAAGCAATGCCGTGCTTATGCGCGGCATTGTTGTTTTTGCCGATTGGAAAAGTAGCGTGGCAGGCGGTGTAAGCGGGCGCAGTATTTTTACGTCGCTTAGTTAGGCGGGGTAGATCGCGCCTAGCACGCGTAAGCCGCGAGCGCCGGTCACGCTCGGACGATTGCCAGCAATCCCCTCGAGACAGCAATGAGCCAGCCAGGCAAAGGCCATGGCCTCAACCCAGTCGGCGGGTACGCCGTAGGCGTCGGTGCTGCTGACCTGCGCGTGGGGTAGCAGCGACTGCAGGCGGCGCATTAGGGCTCCGTTATGCGCGCCGCCGCCGCACACCAATAACAACTCAGTCTGCTGTTGCGCGGCGCTTAGTGCGGCAATGATGCTGTGGGCGGTGAGTTCCAGTAGCGTGGCCTGCACATCGGCTGGCTCATACGACGGTAAGCGCGTGAGTTGTTGCGTCAGCCAGTTGAGGTTAAATAGCTCGCGCCCAGTGCTTTTTGGCCCAAGGGTTTGGAAAAACTCATCGCTAAGCAACGCCTGCAACAGTTCAGCGTGCACGTGGCCGCTGGCGGCCCAAGCGCCGTCGCGATCAAAACGCTCGCCGCGCTGCAGTTCAATCCAAGCGTCGAGCAAGACATTGCCTGGGCCGCAATCGAAGCCGCTTACGGATTGCCCGGGTTCGAGCAAACTAAGGTTGCTAAAGCCGCCAATGTTTAGCACCGCGCAACGCTGCTCAGTAGGGAATAGCGCCTCATGAAATGCCGGTACCAGCGGTGCTCCTTGACCGCCGGCGGCGATATCTCGGCGGCGAAAATCACTGACTACGCTGATACCCGTGAGTTCGGCCAGCAGCGCCGGATTGCCTATCTGGATACTAAAACCGCGTGCCGGTTCGTGCCGGATGGTCTGGCCGTGACTGCCAATGGCGCGAATGTCACGAGCGAGCAAATTGTGCTGCGCGAGCAAGTGCTGAATGCCCTGGGCAACTAAGCGCACCCAGTGCTGCTCGGCGATGGCAGCTCGTGCCAGTTCATCCGCGCCGCTGCTGCAGAGTGCGAGTAAGGTCTGGCGCAGGTCGCTGGGCATGGGCAGGTAATGACTGCCAATCAGGCGGCACTGGCTGTTTTGCTCAATTAAGACAATGTCGAAACCGTCAAGACTGGTGCCGGACATGACGCCTATATAGAGATGCATCAGGCTCAGCGCTTATTCAGTGCCAGCATGCTGGTCTTCTCTTGGTCCATGCGTGCCATTAGAGGCTTGCTTTGCTGTAAAAACCGCGCCTTTTCAGCGTTGTTGATTGGGTCAGCCATAGCAGTTTTTATGCTGAGTGGGTTTACGTGAACACCGTTAACCTGGAACTCGTAGTGTAGGTGTGGTCCGGTCGAAAGGCCGGTGGTGCCGATATAACCAATGACCTGCCCTTGCTTGACGCTGGTGCCGGTTTTGACGCCTTTAGCGAAGCCTTGCATATGCCCATACAGGGTTTTGTAGCTGTTATTGTGTTGGATGATCACAACGTTGCCGTAGCCGCCCTGGCGGCCGGCAAGCATGACTTTGCCGTCACCGGCAGCTTTAATCGGGGTGCCACGTGCGGCGGCGTAATCGATGCCCTTGTGCGCGCGAATTTTGTTTAGGATGGGGTGCCTTCGGCCCATTGAAAAACCAGAACTAATGCGGGCAAAGTCTACTGGCGAGCGAATAAACGCTTTGCGCATGCTGTTGCCGTCAGCGGTGTAATAGCTGCTGACGCCTTGTTTGTTGGTGTAGCGAATCGCCGTAAAAGTCTTGCCGCGATTGATGAAGCGCGCCGAGAGTATGCTGCCGTTACCGACGACTTTGTCGTTAATGACTTTCTGCTCGTAGACCAGTTCGAACTCATCGCCTTGGCGAATGTCCTCAGAGAAATCGATGTCGTAGCCAAATACGTTGGCCATGTCCATGGTCAGGCTGTGGGAGAGACCTGCGCGCTGCCCTGACTGGGACAGCGAACTGTTGATAGTTCCCCGGGTGTAGGTGGTGCGTACATCCGGTTTAACCATCTCGCGCTTAAACGCATAACCTTGAGCGGTTTTGTCTAGGCTGATGCTTTCGAGATCGCTGAGTTGGCTTTGCAGGCGCTTAAGCTGGCCATTAGCGGAGAGATCAAACTCAAGCACCTGACCAATATTTAAGCGGCTGAAGCGCTTCGCGTCTTTGCTGCTGTTAACCGCATCATGCAAGTCGTTGCTGGATAGTCCGGCTTTGGAGAATAAGGTCGACAGGGTGTCGCCTTTGCTCACGGTTAAGCGCTTGTGGCTGGGGTCGGTAGTTGGTTTGCTGGCCGTGGCGGTTGCTGCTGGTTCAGTCTGGGCGAAAGGTGATGGCCCGTTGCTCGCGGTGACCGCGTCAGTTGCAATAGCGTCTTGTTCTTCGTGTGTTTGCGGTTCGAGGTCGAGCGTTAACGAGGTACGCATTGCTTCGACTTGGCTGGAGGGAAATACCAGCAGCCCTAGGCTGAGCATCGCTGCTACGCCACTGGCGGCGAGCAGGTGTGTTTTGGGGTATAGCGGTGGTTTTTGTTTGTGATCAGTCATGGGTAGGCTGGATTCTTAGAATATGAATAAAAATGAAGATGAAAAAATGAAAAAATAAGCAACAAAAAGTCAAAAAGCCCTACTAACTGCTTAAAATATAAGCAAAGCGCTGGCGAGGCAACCTTTGCGTGCCTTGCCGTGCGTGTGCGGAGCGAAACTTGT
Organism: Pseudomonadaceae bacterium; assembly: GCA_019745275.1. Lineage (GTDB taxonomy): Bacteria > Pseudomonadota > Gammaproteobacteria > Pseudomonadales > Pseudomonadaceae > Aquipseudomonas. Next base: position 15,206 of record JAIETJ010000151.1, read on the forward strand.
AATTAGTCAGCGATCTTGTATGGTTGGTTCCCTTTTATTTTTGAGTGGTTGTGAGTCTGTGATGAAGTCGGTTGAAGAGCAGTTGGCGCTAATTAAGCGTGGCGCGGAAGAGGTGTTGGTCGAGTCGGAGTTGGTCGCGAAGTTAAAACGTGGCCAGCCACTCCGGATCAAAGCCGGATTCGATCCAACTGCCCCTGATCTGCATTTGGGTCACACGGTGCTTATTAATAAGCTGCGTCAGTTCCAGGAGCTTGGCCATCAGGTGGTGTTTCTGATTGGTGATTTCACTGGGATGATCGGTGATCCGAGCGGCAAGAGCGCTACTCGCCCGCCGCTAACCCGCGAGCAGGTGTTGGAGAACGCTGAGACCTATAAGGCTCAGGTGTTCAAAATTCTCGATCCGGCAAAAACCGAGGTGGCGTTCAACTCAACTTGGATGGATTTACTCAGCCCGGCCGACTTTATTCGCCTGACCTCGCAGTACACGGTTGCGCGCATGCTGGAGCGTGACGATTTCAGTAAGCGTTACACGACCAATCAGCCAATCGCTATCCATGAATTCCTCTATCCGCTTGTGCAGGGCTATGACTCGGTAGCCTTGCGCGCAGATATCGAATTGGGCGGTACTGATCAGAAGTTCAATCTGCTGATGGGGCGTGAGCTACAGCGCGCCTATGGGCAGGAGCCGCAGGTGATTCTGACCATGCCGTTGTTAGAAGGCTTGGACGGCGTGAAGAAGATGTCCAAGTCGTTGGGTAACTATGTCGGTATTCAGGAGGCGCCGGGCGTGATGTACGGCAAGCTGGTCTCTATCCCGGATGCGCTGATGTGGCGCTATTTTGAACTGTTGAGCTTTCGCTCGATGGCTGAGATCGAGGCCTTTAAGCAAGATGTTGAGGCTGGCGCTAATCCGCGTGACATCAAAATCCTGTTGGCAGAAGAGATTGTCGCTCGCTTTCATGGCACGGAGGCGGCGGCCGGTGCGCACCGCGCCGCAGGCAATCGCATGAAAGAGGGTGAGTTGCCGCAGGATCTACCCGAGATAGGGTTGCTGTCCGGCGAGGATCTACCTATCTCATCCCTGCTTAATAAAGCGGGCATGGTTAAGAATGCGGCGGCGGCTCGCGACCTGCTTGCCGCTGGCGCAGTACGTATAGATGGCGTGGTGGTTGATCGTGAGTTCGTTTTTGCTTGCGGCGCGACGCATGTCTGCCAGGCAGGAAAGAAGGCTTTTGCCCGTATCACTGTTAAGTTGGATGCGTCTGGAAATTAACCCTTGACGCGCGAGTCAAAAGGTCTAGAATGCGCACCTCTTACGGCGTAGGCCTCTCGTAAAACTCCTT
>JAIETJ010000112.1 GCA_019745275.1 Pseudomonadaceae bacterium
CCGTCATCAGATCGAAGCGGACATCCGGCCGTTTCGCGATGTTTTGCTCGGGTTGTTTTTTGTCAGCGTCGGCATGTTGATCGATCCGCCGTTATTTCTCAGTCAGGGCGCGTTGATCGCGGCCCTGACACTCGCCTTGTTGCTGCTTAAAGGCGGCTTGGTGGCGGTGCTGGTTAAGCTGCGGGGCGGCGATACGCACAGTGCCTGGCGCACTGGCTTGGCCTTGGCCCAAGGCGGAGAGTTTTGTTTCGCGCTGATGACGCAAGTCCAGCAGGCGCAGTTACTGCCAGACGCGTACGCAAAGCTCCTGCTGGCCGCGACCTTTTGCTCCATGGCGCTGACCCCACTGCTGCTGCGTGCCGCGCCGTTACTGGCGGCGCGCCTGCAACGGCGGGCGGGGCAGAACACGCCGCTGGAGGCTATTAGCCAAGCTGCTGCGCGGGTGCATGGGCATGTGCTGCTGTGTGGTTACGGCCGGGTGGGTCAGTCGATCGGGCGGTTTTTGCATTTGGAGCAGCAAGTTTTTATTGCCTTAGATGACGACCCGGTGCGCGTGCAAGAAGCCGCCGCTGGCGAAAGCAATGTGTACTACGGCGACTGCAGCCGCGCCGACTTGCTGCACGCGGTTGGCTTGGCGCGAGCGCGCTTATTGGTGGTGGCCGTGGACAATGCCGAGATTGCCCTGCGGATTGTCCAGCAGGCGCGCAGCCTGCACAGCCAATTGCCGATTTTGGTGCGTACCCGCGACGACAGCCAGCAAAGCCAACTGTTAGCGGCGGGCGCCACGGAGGTGGTGCCTGAGGTGCTTGAGTCCAGCCTGATGTTGGCCTCGCATGCGCTGCTGCTGTTGGGCGTATCCCACGCGCGGGTGCAGCAGCGTATGGATGGAGTGCGGCGCAGCCGTTATAAATTGCTGCATGGCTATTACCACGGTGCCGAGGTCGACCTAATGGATGCCCATGGCAGTGCGCGGCTATTAATGCACGCGGTCAATCTGAGCGTCGATGCCCATGCTTGCGGGCTGCGTCTGGAGACGCTGGCGCTGGAGTCCTTGGGTCTAGAAGTGCAGGGCGTGCGCCGAGGGGAGGAAACCTTGGCATTAAACCCAGAGTTGAGCCTGTGCGCGGGCGATACGCTGTTGTTGGCTGGGCCGTTAGCGGCTATTGAAGCCGGCGAAGCGTTGTTGCTGGGCGGGCGACGCTGACCAACATGGAGCAAGTCGCTATGTACGCAACCCTCGATCGAGTGTTTGGTTACCAGCAGTTTCGCCCCGGCCAAGAGGCGGCGATTAGTGCTGTGCTGGCCGGGCGTTCGGCGGCAGCAATTTTCCCCACCGGTTCCGGCAAGTCGCTGTGTTATCAGCTGGCCGCCCTGCATCTTCCGCACCTGACGTTGGTGGTTTCGCCCTTGCTGGCCTTGATGGCCGACCAGTTGGCGTTTCTCGCCAAACGTGGCATCAGCGCGGCGAGCATCGACTCGGCGCAGAGCCGCGAGCAAACTAGTGCGGTGATGGCGCGGGCCAAGGCCGGCGAGTTGAAGGTGCTGATGATCTCGGTGGAGCGGCTGAAGAACGAGCGTTTCCGCCACTTTATCCAGCAGGTGCCGATCTCTCTGCTGGTGGTCGATGAGGCCCACTGCATCTCCGAGTGGGGGCATAACTTTCGTCCGGACTACCTCAAGTTGCCCGACTACCAGCAGCAGTTCGGCATCCCGCAAGCGCTGCTGTTGACCGCCACCGCCACGCCGGCGGTGATCGCCGACATGCAGGCCAAGTTCGCCATCGCCGCCGCAGATGTGATCACCACCGGCTTCTATCGGCCCAACCTGAAACTTTTGGTCGAACCGGTGGCGGGCCGCGACAAGCAACGCCGCTTGGTCGAGTGGCTCGCGGCGCGCAGCGGCCAGCCGAGCATCGTGTATGTGACCCTGCAAAAAACCGCCGAGCAGGTCGCTGAGCATTTAAGCCGGCGCGGTATCCCGGCCAACGCCTACCACGCCGGTATGCCGCACGATCAGCGCGAGGTGATTCAGCAGCAGTTTATGGTCGGCCAGCTCAATTGCATCGTCGCCACCATCGCCTTCGGCATGGGCATCGACAAGAGTGACATCCGCAACGTGGTGCATTTCGACCTGCCCAAATCGATCGAGAATTACAGCCAAGAAATTGGCCGCGCCGGCCGTGATGGTCAGCCGTCCGACTGCTTGGTGTTGGCCAATCGCGACAGCCTGAATGTGTTGGAAAACTTCGTCTACGGCGACACTCCGGAGTTGGACGGCATTCGTTACGTGCTGGATGAATTGCAGGGCGCGGCGGCGGATCAGCAATGGGAGTTGCTGCTGAATGCCTTGTCGGAGCAGAGCAATATTCGCCAACTGCCGTTGAAAACCCTACTGGTGCAACTGGAGCTCAAGGGCATTATCGCCCCGCGTTATGCCTACTTTGCCGAGTACAAGTTCAAGTACCTGCTCGAACCCGAGGCTTTGCTGGCGCAGTTTAGCGGCGAGCGCCGGCAGTTCGTTGAGGCGCTGGTGCACAGCTCCAGTCGTGCCCGTACTTGGTGTACGGTGGATTTCGACGCGCTGTATCAAGCCCACCAGGCCGAGCGCAGCCGGGTGGTCAAGGCGCTGGATTATTTTCAGGAAAAGGGCTGGATTGAGCTGGAAAGCAAACAGATGACCGAGGTCTACGCGCTGCTGCAGCCGCAGTTTGATCCGGCGGCCTTAAGCCTTGAGCTGCACGATTACTTTCGGGCCAAGGAAGTCAGTGAAATCGCCCGGATTCACGCCATGTTGGCGTTGTTTGCCAGCGAGCAGTGCCTGAGCCAACGCCTCGCCGCTTACTTTGGCGATACGCAGGCGCCGCTGCAGTGCGGGCATTGTTCGGTCTGTGCTGGGCAGGTCGCGCACTTGCCAGAAGCGCCGGCGCTGCCGGCCTTGAGCGGACAAAATTTCCAGGCCTTATGCGGCGATTTTAGTCAGCGCCACCAAACCCTAAAAGGCACGCCGGCCAGCGCCGAATGCTTAACGCGGTTTCTTTGTGGGATCAGCGTGCCGCTGTTTACCAAGCTTAAAGCGCGCAGCATTCCCGGCTTTGCCGCGCTGGAAAACTACGCCTACGCGAAGGTACGACAGTGGCTGCAAGGCCAGGTAGTCGCCGGCTAATTATTGTTGCTGGGGTCGTTAGAGCGAATCTGTGCTGGCAAAGCCCTGGGCGTCACGGCTCATCGATTTACGCCGAGCGTTCACGGCATCGGCTCAAGGCTTGCGGCTACCCTCAGTGGCTAGCGCGGCTACCCAACGCCGCGACTTTGGCTAGCTGTTTGCGCGGCGCTAGGCGCGGGCCTCAACGTAGGGTTGTGGTCTTGGCGCGCTTAGATCGGGTCTTTGCGGATCAATCGCATTGCTGATGTCCAGCCGATCTTTGGCCGCGAAGGACTCCAGCAGTTGTTGCGGGGTTAGGGTTGATCCTGAGGTGCTGTCTACCTTCCCTTCGCTGGCGACAGCGAGATAGGTATCGATCTGTTTTTGCTGGCTATTGGAACTGTATAGCTGGGCGGCATAGGTGCGTCTATCGGTCTGGGTTTGTGCCCGACTGGCTTGAGTGTCACTGACTTTGTCGGCGGCGCGGTCTACCGCGCGGTTGATTTGTTCCGGATTCACCGGTGCGCCAGGTACCTGGGCCGCCGGCTCGGTTTTGTTGATGATCTGCGTTGAGATCGGCAAATTGCTGCTGGCTCCTGCTACTTGCATGTGTCTGCTCCTTTAGCGTGCATATGCACTAATAGTAGGACGATTTTCTGCTCGGGAGTTATACGCTTTGGCGATTGCGTTTCGCTGTTTAGATGCCAATACAGACTGTGTGAATAGCGGGGTAATTGAGCGCGAGAGGCTGAGTGTTATTTCGCCTGCCGGTGCGGCTGAATATGCGGCTTTGCGGATCGCCTCGGCATTTTGCAGTTCTGCCCACGCAGACACGCACAAAAAACCGCCCTAGGGCGGTTTTTTGTGCGTGTCTGCGTGGGCAGATCAAGCGCGGGCGTTATGTACAGTTACGGTTCTTGCTGTTGTTGCCTATCGCGGGCCGTTGCCGGCCGGTGTTCTGTGCACTTTGAGTCAGCGCATCACCTGTTACTTTGTCGTGCAGTTGCAGTGCCGGTTACTTATATCCAGAGGCGTTAGCGATAATCCTTGCGGGTGGAGCCAAGTAACTATCGATTGGCCGTGGCTGGCGATTAACACTGCATAGCTGAGCGGCAAACGTGCGGCAATGGGGCTGGCTTGGTTCACGGCGGGCTTGCTACTTATGACTCGATCGGACTTTTGCTCGGTAACGCTGGGCTTCTGTTCCGGGTGTTCCGGGGTTGCAGATGGAGCGTTACATATCGGCACTAGCCGTGATCTGGGTTGAGAGCGACAAGCTGCTGTTGACTCCGGTTATCTGCATACGCGTTCCCCTTCTTGGCTGCTCATGGCTGAATCATAGAACGGTTTTTGCCGCTGCGGTTATACGTGTTTGCGATAGGGATTAGCAGCTTTTGTGCTGACAAAACTAACCGCCCAGACCGCCATAAACGCCGCCAGTTCCCATGTCTAGAGCGTTTCTGCGCATGTCGTGATTGGCTACTCACAGCCAAACACTGGCGCTTGTGGTGCCGGCGTTGGCACCGCAGAATTGCGTTTCGGTTTAATCCTTAAAGTTGTGGTGAGCATGAAACGTTGGTCCTTGCTGGTTGGCTGTATTGGTTTGAGCTGCGGCATGGCGGTGGCCGGTGATAACACCACGGCTGGCGTCGGTGGTGCCTTGGGTGGCGTGCTCGGTACGGTGGTGGGCCAGCAGGTGGGTGGCGCTACCGGTGCGACCATTGGCGCAGGGGTGGGCGGCGCGGCCGGCAGTGCGGTGGGTGCGAACAAAAATAATCGCACCGAAGCGGCAGTGGGTGGTGCCTTAGGCGCCGCCGGTGGTCAGGTGCTGGGTCAGCAAGTGGGCGGCACTAATGGCGGGCTGATCGGAGCCGGCGTCGGCGGTGCGGCCGGCGGTGCGCTGGGCAATGCTTATGGTGGCGACGATGATCACGACAATCATAGCAGCGGTAAAAAACACAAAAAGCACAAGAAACACCACGACGACGATTGATCGGCGCCGATAACGCTTATGGCTGTATGGGTTGCAGCCATATGCCGGTGTCGATCGCCGGCAAGCCTGGCGGGTTGGGATAGTTGAGCGGGATCAGCGTGCGTGTTTGCAACTGTGCCTGCTCGGCGATTTTGCCGTAGTGGCGCAAAAACAGCGCCTGCATACTGCCATCGGCTTGCAGTTGCGCTAAGCCATCTTCGAAGCGATGCCTGAGTTGTTGATTGGCTTGGTTGAAGGTGAAGTACACCGGTAAGTCATACACCAGCGCTAAGTGCGGCTCGACCATCAGGTCGGGAAATTCCTTGGCGTGCGTTTGTAAGTCGGTCCATGCTTCATGCAGGCCGCGATGGAAATAGTCGAACCGGTGCTTGTTTAACATCGCCAGCAAGGTGTTCGTGTTGGCAATGCCGACGACCGGCAATTGGTTGCTGGCGAATACCGAAAAATCGCCCCACTGGTTGCCAAAGCCGCCCGTCAGTTGCCGCAGTTGTTCGAGGTTGTTGACCTGGGCAAAACGTGCAGCATCGTCCTTGTGGATCAGTAACAGGCGATAGCCGAGCATGCCGGCGTGCAGATCAACCGGAATCATCGCAAAGTCATGCAAGCGCTGGGCCGTGGGCGGCACAAAGGCCATATCCACCAAACCGTCGCGCAGCATCACTAAGCAGCGTTCTTGGGTTGGGTCCGCTTGGGTGCTGGGGGCGATACTCAACTCGCCATAGCGGGCAGCAGTGCGCTGCAAAATCAGTTCGGTTAGCTCTACGCGGTAGGCGTATTTCTCGGGTGCCTGCTGGCACAGGCGCAATTGCGCGGCGCTAAGCGGCGCGGCGCACAACAGCCAAGCGCTAAACAGGAACAATAAGGCTGGGTGCAAACGGCGCATGGTGGCTGGCTCTATCATGTATCGGACGAGTATAGACGCCGCGCGCGGCTCTCTGCTGGTGCGTTGCTGTTAGGGGTGCAGGTGTCGGTAGTCGTCTACCGCGGCAAATTCTTCGCAGTCTTTGTGTGGCTTGTGGCTGTCCGGCTGGCGCACGGCGAGCAGGTGGGCGACGCCAAAATCGCGGGCGCTGCGCAGAATCGGCAGGCTGTCGTCGATAAACAAGCTGCGCGCCGGATCAAAGCTAAAGTCGGCCTGCAAGGCGTGCCAGAACTGTTGGTTCTCCTTGGGGAAGCCGTAGTCGTGAGAGCTAATCAGGCGGTCGAAGTAGGGCGCCAGTTGGATGCGTTCCAGTTTCAGTGACAACGAGTCGCGGTGCGCATTGGTGATCAGTGCCACGCGTTTACCGGCCGCGCGTAGCGCTTGCAGAAAACTTTCGGCGTCTGGGCGCAGGGCGATTAGATGGGCCACTTCGCGCTTGAGGTCGCGCACCGAGAGGTTGAGCTCGCGGCTCCAAAAGTCGGTGCAGTACCAGTTCAATTGCCCAGCGTGGGCATGAAACAGCGGCAGCAATTCGTCGTCGGCCTGCTGGCGGCTGATGCTGTGCAGTTCGGCGTAGCGCTGCGGCAGGTGTTCGAGCCAGAAGTGGTTGTCGAAATGCAGGTCGAGCAGGGTGCCGTCCATGTCTAGCAGCACGGTGTCGATGTTGGTCCAAGGCAGTTGGGGCATGGGCGGTTCTCGTCGGGGCGCGGGCGCAAAATAAGGGGCGGCCAGCGCGGCACTACCGGCGGCGCGCTATGATAACGCGCCGGCCATGCCAAGGAGCCCCGTAATGCGTCAGAAACCCATCGTTGTCGCCCGCGAGATAGTGGCGAGTAGCCGTTTGTTCAAAGTGGAAGAGTTGCAGTTGCGCTTCGCCAATGGCGTCGAGCGCACCTACGAACGCTTGGCCAGTAAGGGCACCGGCTATGGCGCGGTGATGATAGTGGCGCTGGCCGATGCTCAGCACGCGCTGCTGGTCGAGGAATACTGTGCCGGCACTGACGACTATCAAATCTCGCTGCCCAAAGGCCTGATCGAGCCCGGTGAAGATGTGCTGGTGGCGGCCAATCGTGAGCTGATGGAAGAGGCCGGGTTTGGCGCGCGGCGGCTCGAACTGCTGGCCGAGCTGAGTTTGTCGCCGGGCTATATGAGCCAAAAAATTCAAGTGGTGCTGGCCCGTGACCTGTACCCGCAGAGCCTGCCCGGCGATGAGCCGGAACCGATGCGAGTGGAGCAGGTGCATCTGGGTGAGTTGTCGAGCTTGATCGCCCAGCCCAATTTTACTGAAGGGCGTGCGCTGGCCGCCCTGTATCTGGTGCGCGACCTGCTCACCCAACGTGGAGAATTTAGTTTATGACGCACCATTATTTGCCCGCCGTTATCGAACTAGTCCGCCAGGCCGGGCTTGCGACTCTGCCGTTTTGGCGCAACGACACCTTGGTCACGGAAAAAGCCGACGCCTCCCCAGTCACCGCCGCCGACTTGGCCGCCCATCATTTGTTGTTGGCCGGCCTCACGGCGCTGGCGCCAGATATTCCGGTGCTTTCCGAAGAAGCCGCCGACATTCCCCTGAGTGAGCGCAGCCAGTGGACGCGCTGGTGGTTGGTCGATCCGCTGGATGGCACCAAGGAATTTATCGCAGGCAGTGAGGAGTTCACCGTTAACGTCGCCCTGATCGAGCAAGGCCGGGTGGTGTTTGGTGTGGTCGGCATCCCCACCAGCGGCCGCTGTTATTACGGCGGCGCCGGCTTGGGTGCGTTTCGCGCCGAGCTGCAGGCCGAACCCGAGCAAATTTTTGTGCGCATCGCGCCGCCCGAGGCCTTCACCTTGGTCGCCAGCAAACGTCATTCCAGCCCGGCGCAAGAGCGTTTACTGGAAGGTTTGAGCGAGCGGTTTGGCGATTTGCAATTGGCCAGCGTCGGCAGCTCGCTGAAATTTTGCCTGCTGGCCGAAGGCAATGCCGATTGCTACCCGCGCCTCGCGCCAACCTCGCAGTGGGACACTGCGGCGGCCCAAGGCGTGCTGGAAGGAGCGGGCGGCGAAGTGCTGGATATCAAAGGCGTGCCGCTGACCTATGAGGCGCGCCAGTCGTTTTTGAACCCGTCCTTTCTGGCCCTGCCGCAAGCCGCCGAGTGGCGTGCGGAGTTAGTGCAATTGGCCCGGGCCTTGGATTAAGGGCCGGGCGCGCCGGCGTTTAAATCAAAACGCTAGCTTGTAACCGATAAACATCATCATGGTCGCAAGACATGGGCGCAGCACATGATCGGGGATGCGCCCAGACAAATGGCTGCCCATGTAAATGCCCGGCAGCGAGCCTATCAATAGATAACCGAGCAAATGCCAGTCCATATTACCCATGCTGGCGTGCCCTAAGCCGGCGACCAAGGTTAAGGGCACGGCGTGGGCAATCTCGGTGCCGACTAAGCGTTTAGTGGCCAAAAACGGGTAGAGAATAAACAGCACTACTGTGCCCAAGGCGCCTGCACCAATGGAGGTGAGGGTGACCATGGTGCCGAGCAAGATGCCGGTGAACACGGTCAGTAGGTTCAGGCTCGGGCCACTCAGGTGGTAGCGATCACCGGCATGCTTGCTGGCGAAGTTGAGCAGTTGTTGTTTGAACAAAATCGCCAGTGCGGTTAGCAATAACACAAAGCCCAAGGTTTGCTTGATCACCGCATTCATCGCTTGGGTGTCGGTGGTTAAATTGTGCAATACCCACAAGGTGATCGCCGCTGCCGGGACGCTGCCGAGGGTTAGCCAGCCGGTAATCGACCAGTCGATATTTTTGTTTTTTTGATGAACGAAGATGCCGCCGGATTTGGTGATGGCCGCATACAACAGGTCGGTGCCCACCGCAGTGGCCGGGTTAATCCCGAACCATAATAAAATCGGCGTCATTAATGAGCCGCCACCCACACCGGTCATGCCAACAATAAAACCGACTATTAAACCGGCAACGATAAAGCCAAAAACGCCGACTTCCATAGTTGATTTCCTGCCCGTATAAGCATGCTGTAAATGAATTTTGGGGCGGGATCATAGCAACTTTATTTATAGCGCTTTATACGGTTTTGCTCTCTGCTTATAACCATGCATCCTCTGGGCGTGCTCGGCGTAGCAAAAACTACTCAAGCATGTCGGCAAAACGCGGGTCAGATTTAAACACCAGTGGCTGGCTAAAGCCCGGTACGCGGATCTGTTCGGCGTCCATCTGGATCTGCTGGTCGTCGATTTGGTCTTGGCCAAAGTTGTAGATGATTTGCAGTTGGCCCTTAAGCGCTTGCTGGTCGTAGGCCTGTGCGGCGGCGCGGGTTTGTTCGCGCAGCGCGAGATAGGCGGCGAAGCGTTCGCTGCCGTAGCGTTTGCGCAGCATCCGTTCGGCCACCTGCGGGGCCAGCAGCACGGCGCTGGCGTTGTTGCCGCCAAAGCCTTTGGAGTTGATAAAGCAGACTTCCAGCGGCTGCTCGGCGCGGCAGACATCGACCTTAGAGATGCGCAGATGCGCTTGGTGTACGTCGTCGGCCACCGCGTCGATGGTTTTGATCCCCGGAATCAGCTGGTACTTGAAACTGCCTAAGGCGGCGATCATTTGGTCGGCGCTGGCGCTGGCCAGCGAGTGGCCGACATAGGCTTTGACCGCGGTGATTGGCCAGTCAGTAATGCCAAAGTTGGCCGCCACCCGGTCGAGCAGCTCCGACTCGGTGACCCGATTGGCCGGGGTGCTTGAGCCGTGCGCGTGGACGAAACTGTGCTGGCGTACGCCCTCGCTGCCGACCAGTTGCACGGCGCTGGCCACGGCTTTGGCCATGCACAGGTAGTTGCCGGGGCCGGGGGCGGAGATGGACTTTTTAAAGCCGTCGGCATTGATAAATACATCCGGCACCGCGCCGTGAATATCGGCACCCAACTGCAGCGCCAACTCGTCGTCCATCAGCACCACAAACTGGCTGGATTCGGCCAAGGTAAAACCGCAGTTCTGCCCGAACGGACGGCTGGCACGGCGAAAATCGACCTCGCCGTTTGCCTGCTCAAGGCCCTCAATCTGGCGCAGCCCGGCCTCGGTGGCCAGTGCGCCCATGGCGCCATAACCGTCGATGCATTCTTGGTTGATCGGTGCTTCGCTGCTGCCGACGATGGCTACTCGGGCGCGGCCGCTGGTAATCATGTCGGTGGCTTTTTGCAGGTTGTATAAGAAGCTCGCGCAGGCACCGGTAATGCTGCCGGTGCTGCCGACGCTGCCCAGCACGTAGGCGTTGATAAAGTCTGCCGGCATGCTGTTGAGGCCCAGCGCCAGTTGCTTGGCGGTCACCCGGCCGCCCTTGAGGCGCGCTTGCATCAGGCCGCCGAAGCCGTCCTCATCGAGTTGGCTCATGATGCTGCTGGCGTACACGGCAATTTCGTCCGGCGCCACCTGATCGACAATTTTTTGCCACGGCAGGCCGATCGAGCGCAGCGCATCGGTGGCCGCCACCACGGTCATTTGCAGGCCGCGTGGGTGGAAGTGTGAGCGATACAACGCACTCGGCTCGAAGCCGCTGGGCAGTTGCCCGGCGGACTTCACCGGCAGTTCGCGGTAGCTATCCACCTTAAAGTCGCAGCCGTCATACAGGGTGACTTGTACCTCGGTGTCGTTCAGCGCTTCCACCGTCCAGTCGGCCGGCAGCGGTTCGGGCAGTTGTTTGCGCAGGGTGATAAAGCCCATCGGCTTGCCAGCGTCGGCGAGCATGCTGAGGTTTTTCTGCCACGGCGCGGCGTCCACATTCAGATGATTTTTCTCGATGCGGCGCACTAAGGTGCCGGCGAGAATCGGCTCGGCGTATTCGGTTTCGATGGCGGCGAGGCTCAGCGCAGTGCCGTCGAGGCGTTGATAGTGGCCATCCGTGACCTTAATCAACTGCATCAGCACGGCCAGCCCGGCAAGGGTTTCCTGACGGCTGTGGGTGTCCAGCGACTCCAGTACGGTGCGGCGAAAACCATGGTGGGCGGAACTCCGGCCGGCGGCGTTATAGCCACCAAAACCAACAATCAGCGGTAAACGAGACATCGCGCAAAGGCTCCTGCAATAGCCTGCCGGGGGAGGGTGATAGGCGGCGCTTAACGAGGCTTGGTGGGCAGGCGCGCCGTATTGGGCGCTGCTGCACGACGGCGTGGCCAGCGTCACGAGTCATTAATCACCCAGTGCCGGCGGTTCAATTAGATTCGGATTGACTAGCTGACGCGGGGCCTGACTGCTGAGTCACGTTGCGCTCAGGCGCGTGCTCTAGCTGGCGCTAAGTACTGAGTATTAGCCGCCGGCGTGTTGGCTGCTGCCGCGCGGTAAGCGCAGGCTAAAGCGTGCGCCGCCAAGAGCCGAGTCGCGGATCTCTAACTGGCCTTGATAGCCTTCGAGAATGTCCTGCACCACGGCCAAACCGATGCCTTGGCCGTGGTGCAAGCTGTCGCTGCGGATGCCGCGTTGCAGCACCAAAGCGCGGCGAGCGGCGGGGATGCCTGGGCCGTCGTCTTCGATGTCGACGCACAGCCAGTCACCGTCCAGTGCGGCCCTTACTTGCACCTGCTGCAGGCACAGGCGGTAGGCGTTCTCCAGCAGGTTGCCGAACAACTCAAGCAGCGCGGCGTCTTCGGCTTGCACGCACAGCTCGGGGGTAATCACTAACTGGGCCTGCACGCGTTTGTCGGCATAGACCTTATCTAAGGTGGCGAGCAACGATTGCAGCAGCGGTTGCAGTAGCACGCGATGGCCGAGCAATACGCCATGGCGCTGGGTGGCGCGCTGCAATTGGTAGTCGATCTGCTGGCTCATGCGGCCGATCTGCTCTTGCATTTGGCTGACCGGCTCATGCTGTGCAGGTTGCCGGCGTAGCCCGTCGGCGATGCTTTGCAGCACCGTCAGCGGGGTTTTTAGGCTGTGGGCTAAGTCGCCCAAGGTGTCGCGATAGCGTTCGCGCTGCAGGCGCTCGTGGTCGAGCAGGCGGTTCAGCGAGTGGGTCAGGCGCAACACTTCGCTGGGGACGTCGTCGTCGAGCAACTGCCGCTGGCCGGCTTCGATCTCATCCAGTTGTTGGCGCAGGTGGGCGAGCGGTCGCAGCAGCCAGCTAAGGCCGAGCCACAGCAGGCACAACAGGGTGAATAAAACCCCACCGAGCCACAAGCCCAGCTGGCGGATAAAGCCGCTCTGTAAATGTTCGTATTCGTCCACCGGTTGCATGGTGATCACGCTTAGGCCTAGGCCATTGAGGGTGATCTCGCGGTCATAGACGAAGTAACCACGGCCTTGGTGGTCGGCGGCGCGGCCGAGGTTTGGCACTTGCCCATCGAATACCGGCTGGTACAGCGGGCGCTCGTCGTCGGCCGAGGGCGAGCGCCAGAGCTGTTGACCCTTGGCGTCATAGATATAACCGAGCAAACGCGAGCCGGTGTAGTTGAACGCGTCGTCGGCCACCCGCTGGGGCATTTGCAATCGTTTCGCCCGCACCTGGGCTGCTGCCACTAGGGTGTTGGCATCGGCGGCCAGGCGAGCGGCAACAAATTGCTCGACCGCTTGGTCGAAGGCTTCATCCATTGCCGGTAGCATCAGCAGCAGGCTGCTCAATACCAACAGGCTGGCCCCCAGCAGCAGGCGCAGGCGAAACGAGCGAATCACTGACAGGCCTCGGTGAAGATATAGCCTTGGCTGCGTACGGTATCGATCGGTTGCAGGCCGCAGGCGGCGTCCAGCTTGCGCCGCAGGCGACCGATTAATACTTCGATGACATTGGCGTCGTGCTCGGCGTCATCGTTGTACAACTGCTCCATCAAACGTTCCTTGGCGATTACCTGTTGCTGATGGTGCATCAGGTATTCCAGTAGCCGGTATTCGTAGGCGGTGAGCGCCAACGGCTGATCGTGGCTAAAGGCTTGTTTGCGATTCAGGTCTAGGCGTAGCGGGCCGCAGCGGATGGCCGCTTGGACGAAGCCGGCGGCGCGGCGCATGAGTACATTCAGGCGCGCTTCCAACTCCTCAAACTGAAAGGGTTTGACCACGTAATCGTCGGCACCGGCGCCTAGGCCTTCGACTTTGTCTTGCCAGCTGCCGCGGGCGGTGAGAATCAGCATGGGCAGTTTTTGCCCGCGTTCGCGCAGGTTGCGGATCAGATCCAAGCCACTCATGCCGGGCAGGCCGAGGTCGATGATGGCGAGGTCGTAGTGGAACTCAGTGGCGTGGTACAGGGCTTCTTCGGCATCGGCGACGGCGTCGACGATATAGCCGCATTCGCCTAAGCGCACGGCAAGGTGATGGCGCAGCAGTTGTTCGTCCTCGACCAGCAAAATTTTCACGGCGAATAGTCCCTCAAATGCCGACGACCGGGCGAGGCCGGTCGTCGTGATGTGTGTTGCTTAGCAGTGCTGCTGTGCTGTTTAGAAGCGGTAGTTTGCGCCAAGGTAAGCTTGGGAGCTGCTGTGCAGGTCGAGCGAACCGATTTTGCTGCCGCCATGTGGATTTACTTCGACGCTGGCGTTGCTGCGCAGGTAGCGATAACCGGCTTCCAGCGAAGCATTGCTGCCAACGTCTTGCAGGATACCGGCTTGCAGCCCGGCGGCGTAGCCAATATCGCTGTCACGGCTAGCACCTTTGAACTCCTGGGTGAGCTTGGTCAGGCCCAGCGTAGCACCCCCGAACAGACGGGTTGTGTCACCGAGCGGGACAAACAGGTCATAGCTGCCCAAGAGGTTTTCTTGGCGCATTTTGGCATCGTGATGGTAGCTGTCGGAGACGTTCTCGTAGGTCAGGTAGTAACGTGCGCTAGCGTCGCTCTGGCCGGCCCGAATGCCCCAGGTGCCGCTGTTGTTGATCACATTGTCGAGGTCGGCGCCGGGGACGTTTTGCTTAAACGCCGACGAATTGCGAATGTTATTGCTGGTTTCGCCCCAGGTCAGGCCGACAAAGTTTTCAGCCTGTACGGCGGCGCTGGTGGCAAGGATGGCACTGGCAAAGGCGATTTTAGCTACTGCGTTCATGGTGTTTCTCCTGTTTCTGGAAACCCGTAATGGGACTGCAGCTAGGTTACCCAGAGCTCCCTGAACGCTTGCTGTACCCGAGCTGAACCAGGCCTGAACGAGTTGCCGACAGGCATTCGACCAAGGTCGGGCTGCTTCACGGGCTTGAGCCTGCTAATGTCGCACGCTGTGTACGGCTTGCGATGGAGATGCCCGATGAACGCACTGAATCCTTATGAATACGGCATGCCGCGTGATCCGGCGAACTTTCAGGCGCTCAGCCCGTTAAGTTTTCTCGAGCGCGCCGCCAGCGTGTATCCCGATCGGCTGGCGCTGATTAACGGCCCGCAACGGCAGAGCTGGGGTGAAACCTATACGCGTTGCCGGCAACTGGCCTCGGCCTTGAGTCTGCGCGGCATCGGGGTGGGCGATACGGTGGCGCTGCTGGCGCCCAATGGCCCGGCGTTATTTGAGGCGCATTTCGGCATCCCGATGTGCGGTGCGGTGATCAACGCCATCAACACCCGGCTGGACGCCGAAGCCATCGCCTTTATCCTCCAGCACGGCGAGGCTAAGGTGCTGCTGGTCGATAAAGAGTTCGCCGAAGTGGCCCTGCGCGCCACCAGTCACCTGCCCAAGCGGCCACTGCTGATTGGCATTGATGACCCGACTTACAGCGAGGGCCAGCTGATCGGTCAGCTCAACTACGAAGCGTTATTGGCCGAAGGCGACCCGGATTACGCCTGGCAAATGCCCGAAGACGAGTGGCAGGCCATCGCCCTCAATTACACCTCTGGCACCACCGGCAACCCCAAGGGCGTGGTCTATCACCATCGCGGCGCGCACCTGAATGCGCTGTCCAACGTGCTCTGCTGGGACATGGGCCGCAACCCGGTGTACCTGTGGACCCTGCCGATGTTTCATTGCAACGGCTGGTGTTTCCCGTGGTCGTTGGCGGCCACCGTGGGCACCAGCGTGTGCCTACGGCATGTGCGCGCCGAGGCGATTTATCCGGCGCTTGCCGAGCATGGGGTTAATCACTTCTGTGGCGCGCCGATCGTGCTGAATATGCTCGCCAATGCCTCGCCCGAGTTGCAGGCGTTGAAGACTCAGCCAGTCAAAGTACTGACCGCCGGTGCAGCGCCACCGGCTGCAGTTATTCAAGCCATGGAAGCCTTGGATTTTCGCGTCACCCACGTCTATGGCCTGACCGAAACCTACGGGCCGAGTGTGGTCTGCGAATGGAAGTCCGAGTGGGATGAGCAAGAACCGGCCGCTCGGGCCAAGCTCAAGTCCCGTCAGGGCGTGCGCGCCACCTTGCTGGATGACTTGATGGTGGCCGACCCTGACAGCCTGCAACCGATGCCCAAAGACGGTCAGAGCATTGGTGAAATCATGATGCGCGGCAACGTGGTGATGAAGGGCTATCTGAAAAACCCCAGCGCCACCGCCGAGGCGTTCGCTGGCGGCTGGTTCCACTCCGGCGACTTGGCCGTGTGGCATGCCGATGGCTATATCGAGATCAAGGACCGCAGCAAAGACATCATCATCTCCGGCGGCGAGAACATCTCTTCGATCGAAGTTGAAGATGTCTTGTATCGCCACCCGCAGATTCTCGAAGCCGCCGTAGTGGCCATGCCGCACGACAAATGGGGTGAAACCCCCTGCGCCTTTGTCACCCCGCGCGAGGGTGCCGAGCTGACTGCCGAACAGGTGATCGACTGGTGCCAGCAGCACATGGCGCGCTTCAAGGTGCCCGGCCATGTGGTGTTCGGCCCACTGATCAAAACCTCCACCGGCAAGGTGCAGAAGTTTCTGCTGCGCGAGCAGGCGCGGGGGCTGGCGGTATTTACCTAATCCCGCCTCAGGCGGCGCTTGCCGCCACAAAGCGCAGCATCCACTGCGCCGTGCGGCTGCCTTGATGCGGCGTCTGTAGGCTGTCGAGTGCCTGTTGATAGTGGGTTGGAGCGAAGCTGGGTTGGCGCACGCGCAATAGGGCTTGGGCATACTCCGGGACAAATTCCGGGTGGCCTTGGAAGCACAAAACCTGTTGGCCGATTGCGTAGGCGGCGATTGGGCAAAAAGCACTGCTGGCAATCAGTGTGGCGCCATCCGGCAGGCGTGAGACTTGATCTTGATGGCTGGCCAGCAAGCTCAATTGGTTGCTCGCAGGGTGCATCCAGACCGGCTGTTCGAGCACTTGATAGTGTTGTACGCCAAGCCCCCAGCCTTGTTCGGCCCTCGCGCATGCACCGCCGAGCAATAGCGCGAGTAACTGATGGCCAAAGCAAATGCCGAGTAACTTGTCGCCCTGTTGGTAGCGCTGCAGCAGGTAGCGGCGCAGGGTCTCGATCCATGCCTCGGTGCCAAAGGCATCGGCTTTGCTGCCGGTCA
>JAIETJ010000100.1 GCA_019745275.1 Pseudomonadaceae bacterium
AGCCATTGCCCGGCGGCAGTCGATCTGCAGCAGGTAATTAGTGATTTTCACGGCCTGCCAGCCTTTAAAAAAGCGCTGGTGTGGGTGCGTACACCTGAGCGCGAGTACACCAAACAGCTCGGTTTGGAGGAGGGCTTGCGGTCTTTGTTGGGGGTTATCATGGCCACCAGCGCGTGTCCGATATTGGGTCGCTTAAAGCCGATGGCGCATAACCACCTGCCCTTTGCCAGCAATCAAGAGTTCGCTTTGCGTGCGGTTTCGCTGTATCTGACCCAGCAGTATTTTAATTTGCGTGAAGGTCGGCCCGCCGATTGGGAACTCAAGGGGCTGGTTGCGCAGTTTCAGCAGTTGCAGTTGGTTAATCAGGCGTTTTGGCAGCGAATTCATGACGTTTGTGAAGGCGATTCTAACCTTAAGGCCTTTCTGACCTTCTTCTCGATGTCGTCAAGCATGACCTACTCGCTGCAAACCCAATTGCAGAAGATTCGTCCCTTGGTGATGAGCTCTGAAGATACCCAAGATTGACGCGGTGACACTACAGCGTACGCTTTAGTCGAGCTGAAACGGCCCTATATATGTACTTTTTTCATATATAGGGCCGTTTTTTATGTGCTGCTTTTGAGTCTTACGGCTAGCACGTCACAGGGTGCGCCATGTAAGACGTCGTTAGCGGTTGAGCCGAGCAGTAAGGCCAGACCGTGCCGGCCGTGGCTGCCGACCACAATTAGGTCGATAGCTTGCTCTTTGGCCAAGCGATGAATCTCTTGGCGTGGCTGGCCATAGACCAAGTGGCATTGGTCTGGGCTAAGTTCCGGGTAGGTTTTGGCGAAGGTGTCTACGCGCTCCCGAGCTTGATCGAACTGTTGCTGCTGGAGCATGGATAAATCCATAGGCACGTCACCGGCGAATGCCATGGCCATGGGTTCTACAACGTTGATCAGGGATAGTTTGGCTTGGCTGCTGTTGGCCAGTGCTTGTGCACGCAAAATCACCGCATGGCACTCGGCGGTTAGATCAACGGCAACCAAAATGTGCGAATAAAGCATGGCTAACTCCTTGTAGGTGTGGGCGTACTAACCAGTATGGTGCTTTTGTCAGTATTTCGCTTTTACGGGTATTTATGAGCTTTTGGATAATTCTTCTGCTGGTTGGTGCAGCGCTTAGCCCGCTGGCATGGTTGCGCCCTTCGCGGCGCGAAAGTCGGCAAATGAACCATCGTTTAGCTGCGCGTGGCATGGGCTTGGGTGTGCAGTTGTCGAGTGAAAGTTGGCCGCATTGGTTCGTTAAGGAGCCGCCGAGTCGTTGTCCGCAATACTACCGGCCCCGCCGTCGCGGTAATGAAGATCAATGGTGCTACTGGCAGTTTGCTGCAGGGCAGTGGGTGAATCAGTGGCGTGAGCCTTGTGCCGACCCGCGTGTGCTTGAGCAATTAATCGGCTTGCCCGAGGATGTGTTCAAGATGGAGGCGGGCAAGCAGATGTTAGTGGCGTGCTGGGGCGAAGGTGCCCAACCGCTAGCGCTGGAACAGATTGTTGCTGCGCTGGATGTGCTGGCCTAAAAAACTAGCCCGGCGCAAGGCCGGGCTAAGTTTGCTAGTGCGGGCGTTAGAGCTGTTTTGCTGCGTACTGAGTCGAGACCGCTTCTAGGCCGTCGGTGATGCTATTCGAGTACTTGTTAACCAAGAAGGGTACGACCTTCTCGTTGTAGTTCTTCAGCGATTTCTCAATGTAGCGCCATTTGATATTGATGGCCGCGACCGCTTGGCGTGTTTCTGCGGTGTTTTGCGCCGCTTGTTCGAGTTTATTTAGGCTGGCGGCAAACTCGTTGGAAAGCTCATCAATACTCTTGCTATTTTTGTCGCTGCCACCAATAAAAGTGGCGCCAACCGCTGCGCTGCGTGATGAGTAGTCGGTTGCAATTTGTTGCATCAGTAAGCTTTCGTCGCGACTGAGTTGTGTCAGCGGTGGTACGTTTTTGCCGCTTTCTTGTTGGATTTTCCCATACAGTTCAGCGCCCAAAGCTTGCAGCTGCTGGCTGCGAGTGGCGAGGTCGGCGACTGGTTGTAAGTCAGTAAAGCCTTGGCTTTTATAGGTGTCGGTGAGTGTGTTTAGCTCGTTGGTGTAGGCGCTCCATTGCTGTTTTAACTGTTCGTACAGTGCTTTGGAACCTTCTCCGGGCATGTTGCTGATTTGCTGTAGTAAAGCATCGCCAGACTTGGTGGCGTCGCTGATTTTGCGAGCGTAGCGCAGATCGCCCTCCATAGCGTTAAGCATATAAAAATCGCCGATGCTTTTTTGTGCCGTTAGGCGCAACTGATGCAGTTGGAGTAGCTCGCCCGGCGCAGCGGTTTCGGCGCTGTAAGCAAAAGAAGAAAAACTGCAGGCAAGTAAAGCACTCAGTGAAACGGCAAGCAGACTGCGGCTCGACATTGTGAAACTCCGAAGGATTCTAGTTTGTTGTTGTTTTGTCACAAGTAAACCCGCGTGCTTGTGCTGCTGCGACTCTACCTGCCGCCGATGACTTTGGCTAGGAATCTGCAAGTTTGCCGCATTTGACTGAGTAGTCTGCTAAATATCGCGGTATTTAACGTGTTTATAAGGTGCACGGATTTACTCGGTTTAGCTCGCTGGCCTGATTTTGTTGGGTTGTACGACGGTCGGAGAGTTGGGGTGTGTAATTGACAATTGCCGACTTTTCTATGATGGTGTGCACACCCAAATCAAACGGGCGTATGAATTTTGTGTTGGCCTTAGGCAGCACTCGATACATCACGAATATCGCGTCGGTGGGTATGCTGGGCAAAATGGACTATCCTCGACGGCTGTGCCGTGGGTTAGTCTGGCTTCGGCGTCCGATGTGTACTGTTTAGCTTCCATACCGTGGAGATCAGTTGATGATTTACGAAGGTAAAGCCATCACGGTTAAAGCTCTTGAGAGTGGCATTGTCGAATTGAATTTCGACCTCAAGGGTGAGTCCGTCAACAAGTT
The DNA here is from genome assembly GCA_019745275.1 of Pseudomonadaceae bacterium. GTDB lineage: Bacteria > Pseudomonadota > Gammaproteobacteria > Pseudomonadales > Pseudomonadaceae > Aquipseudomonas. The sequence continues at coordinate 2,989 of JAIETJ010000100.1, forward strand.
CAACCGTCTAACTCTGACTGACTTGCGTCAGGCTGTAGACGCCATCAAGGCTGATGGATCGATCAAAGGCGTGATTGTTAGCAGCGGCAAAGACGTGTTTATCGTCGGTGCTGACATTGCTGAATTCGTCGATACCTTCAAACTTCCTGAAGAAGAACTGGTTGCCGGTAGCCTGGAAACCAACAAAATCTTTAGCGATTTCGAAGATCTTGGCGTTCCCACTGTTGTGGCCATCAATGGCATCGCTCTAGGCGGTGGTTTTGAAATGTGCTTGGCGGCTGACTATCGCGTCATGTCTGAAAAGGCTGTGATCGGTCTGCCGGAAGTCAAGCTGGGCATCTACCCAGGTTTTGGCGGCACTGTGCGTCTGCCACGGGTTATCGGTACCGATAACGCGGTTGAGTGGATTGCCTCCGGTAAAGAGAACAAAGCTGATGCTGCCCTGAAAGCAGGCGCCGTGGACGCGGTTGTAGCTCCAGCTAAGTTGTTTGAAGCCGCTCTGGACCTGGTTAAGCGCGCCATTTCGGGCGAGCTGGACTTCATGGCCAAGCGTCAGCCTAAGCTGGAAAAAATCAAGCTCAATGCAATTGAGCAAATGATGTGTTTCGAAACTGCTAAAGGTTTCGTTGCGGGTCAAGCAGGCCCGAACTATCCGGCGCCGGTTGAAGCCATCAAGTCGATTCAAAAAGCGGCCAACTTTGGTCGTGAAAAGGCTTTGGAAGTTGAAGCTGCAGGCTTTGTTAAGCTGGCTAAGACCTCTGTAGCCGCTAGCTTGATCGGTCTGTTCCTGAACGATCAGGAGCTGAAGAAAAAAGCTAAAGAGTACGATGCAATTGCTAAAGACGTGAAGCTGGCGGCCGTTCTCGGTGCTGGCATCATGGGCGGCGGTATTGCCTATCAGTCGGCGTCTAAAGGCACGCCGATCATGATGAAGGATATCCGTGAAGAGGGTATTCAGCTGGGCTTGAATGAAGCCAGTAAGTTGCTCAGCGGTCGTGTTGCCAAGGGTCGTTTGACTGCTGACAAGATGGCTCAAGCGCTGAATGCGATTCGTCCGACGATGTCTTATGGCGACTTCGGTAACGTTGATATCGTGGTTGAAGCGGTAGTTGAAAATCCGAAAGTTAAGCAGATCGTGCTGGCTGAAGTGGAAGGTTACGTTCGTGAAGACGCGATCCTGACCTCCAACACGTCGACCATTTCCATCAGCTTGCTGGCTCAGGCCCTTAAGCGTCCGGAAAACTTCTGCGGTATGCACTTCTTTAACCCGGTGCACATGATGCCGTTGGTTGAAGTTATCCGCGGTGAGAAATCCAGCGAAGTGGCTGTTGCTACTACCGTTGCCTACGCCAAGAAAATGGGTAAAACCCCAGTCGTGGTCAACGATTGCCCAGGTTTCCTGGTTAACCGCGTGCTGTTCCCGTACTTCGGCGGTTTCGCCAAGTTGGTCAGCGCTGGGGTTGATTTTGTGCGCATCGACAAAGTTATGGAAAAGTTCGGCTGGCCTATGGGCCCGGCATACCTGATGGACGTGGTCGGCATCGACACCGGTCACCACGGTCGTGACGTTATGGCTGAAGGCTTCCCTGATCGTATGAAGGATGATCGTCGTTCGGCAGTCGATGCACTGTACGAGGCCGATCGTCTGGGTCAGAAAAACGGTAAGGGTTTCTACGCTTACGAGATGGACAAGCGCGGCAAGCAAGTTAAAGTTGCTGATCCTGCTGCTCTAGAAGTACTCAAGCCAGTGATCTACGAGCAGCGTGAAGTGACTGATGAAGACATCATCAATTGGATGATGATTCCGCTTTGTCTAGAAACCATTCGTTGCTTGGAAGACGGCATCGTTGATACCGCAGCTGAGGCCGATATGGGCCTGATCTACGGCATCGGCTTCCCGCCGTTCCGTGGTGGTGCTTTGCGTTACGTCGACAGCGTCGGTGTAGCCGAATTCGTAGCCTTGGCCGACAAATATGCCGAACTGGGTGCGTTGTACTTCCCGACTGAAAAGCTGCGTGAAATGGCTAAAAACGGCCAGAAGTTTTTCGGTTAAGCAACGAGGCGATTGAGAAGCGTCGCGAGCGAAGAGCAGGCAAGGCGAAAACAGGCGAGAAAGCGGATTTTACGAACTGTAAATGAGCATTTTAAGCCTGTTTTCAACGCAGCATGGTCGAGCGCAGCAGCTTCGCGATTGGCTCGGCAACGACTAGAGCGAGAATGAATATATGAGCTTTAATCCAAGAGACGCGGTGATTGTAGACTTTGGTCGTTCCCCAATGGGACGCTCCAAGGGTGGTATGCACCGTAATACCCGTGCCGAGAACCTGTCAGCTAACCTGATTACCGGTGTTCTGGCGCGTAACACCAAGCTTGACCCGGCTGAAGTTGAAGACGTGATCTGGGGCTGCGTAAACCAGACCTTGGAACAGGGTTGGAACATCGCCCGTATGGTGTCGTTGATGACGCCTATCCCACACACCAGCGCGGCGCAAACCGTTAGCCGTCTGTGTGGTTCGTCCATGAGCGCGTTGCACACTGCTGTGCAAGCGATCCAGACCGGCAATGGCGACGTGTTCGTTATCGGCGGCGTGGAGCACATGGGCCACGTCAGTATGATGCACGGTGTTGATCCTAACCCGCACATGTCACTGTACGCGGCTAAAGCCTCGGGCATGATGGGTTTGACCGCTGAAATGCTTGGCAAAATGCACGGCATTAGCCGTGAGCGACAAGATGCATTTGGCGAGCGTTCGCACCGTTTGGCGCACAAGGCTACTCTCGAAGGCAAGTTCAAGGATGAAATCATCCCGATGCAAGGCTACGACGAGAATGGCTTCCTGAAAGTTTTCGACTACGACGAAACCATTCGTCCGGAAACTACGCTTGAAAGCTTGGCTGCACTGAAGCCAGCGTTCAATCCAAAAGGCGGCACTGTGACTGCAGGTACATCCTCGCAAATCACTGACGGCGCTTCTTGCATGATCGTTATGTCAGCGCAGCGCGCTAAAGACCTGGGCATTGAGCCTATGGCCATTGTGCGTTCGATGGCGGTTGCCGGTGTAGATCCAGCAATCATGGGTTACGGCCCAGTACCATCGACCCAGAAAGCGCTTAAGCGTGCTGGTTTGAGCATCGAAGACATCGACTTCTTCGAGTTGAACGAAGCCTTCGCTGCACAAGCTCTGCCGGTGTTGAAAGACCTGAAACTCGTCGATGTGATGGAGCAGAAGGTTAACCTGCACGGCGGCGCAATCGCTCTCGGTCACCCATTCGGCTGCTCAGGTGCACGGATTTCCGGTACCTTGCTGAACGTGATGAAGCAAAATGGTGGCTCGCTTGGCGTAGCAACCATGTGCATTGGCCTAGGCCAAGGCATCAGCACCGTTTTCGAACGCGTTTAAGCGTTAGTTACGGTAAAACCGGGGCCCTGCGCCCCGGTTTTTGTTTATCTGGATTAAATATATTTCGGAGCGTGCAGATGTTTATTCAACCAGGCATCTATCGCCATTACAAAGGCCCTGAGTACCGGGTTTTTGGCTTGGCCAGGCACAGTGAAAGCGAAGAGTGGATGGTGGTTTACCAGACGCTATACGGCGATTTCGGGCACTGGGTTCGACCCTTGACGATGTTTACCGAAGTGGTTGAGGTGGACGGTCAGGCAGTCCCGCGTTTTGCTTTGATCGAGTCTGAAGAATCAAGTTATCCCAGCCCTTAAGCTGGCTCTGAGCGCTTAGCGCGCTTGACCTAAGCTCTATGGCCACTATATATAGCGGTGCCGCATAAGTCGGTACGTACTTTTTTTCTCTGAATTCAGGAACTTTCCGATCCATGGGCAAATCGCTGGTAATCGTGGAATCCCCGGCTAAGGCCAAGACCATCAACAAGTATTTGGGTAACCAATACGTGGTGAAGTCGAGTATCGGCCACATCCGTGACCTGCCTACCAGTGGCTCGGCAAGTGCAGCCAAAGAGCCGGTCAAGCGCGGTAAGGCTGCGGCTGACGCGCCGGTGCTGACGGCCAAGGAGAAATCCAAGCGCCAGCTCGTAGCGCGGATGGGCGTGGATCCTGAACAGGGTTGGAAGGCTCACTACGAGATTCTGCCCGGCAAAGAAAAAGTCGTCGAAGAACTGCGACGCTTAGCCAAGGATGCCGACACCATCTATCTCGCAACCGACTTGGACCGCGAGGGGGAGGCCATTGCTTGGCACCTGCGCGAAGCCATCGGTGGTGATGACAGCCGCTATAAGCGCGTGGTGTTTAACGAGATCACCGAAAAAGCCATTAAAGAAGCCTTCTCCAAGCCGGGTGAGCTCGATATCAATCGAGTTAACGCCCAGCAGGCGCGGCGCTTTCTTGATCGTGTGGTCGGCTACATGGTTTCGCCACTGTTGTGGGCGAAAATTGCCCGCGGTCTTTCGGCCGGTCGTGTGCAGTCGGTTGCAGTGAAGTTAGTGGTTGAGCGTGAACGTGAAATTCGCGCCTTCAATCCCGAAGAATATTGGGATATCAATGCCGACTTAGGTACCGTGAAAGGCGCCAATGTGCGCTTTGAAGTGGCCCGTGAAAATGGCGAAGCTTTCAAGCCGCTCAACGAAGCTCAAGCCATGGCCGCGCTGGAGAAGCTTAAAGCCTCCAGCTACAGCATCGCCAAGCGGGAAGACAAGCCGACCAGCAGTAAGCCAAGTGCGCCTTTTATCACCTCTACCTTGCAGCAGGCCGGCAGTACTCGGCTGGGCTTTGGGGTGAAGAAGACCATGATGATGGCCCAGCGCTTATATGAGGCCGGTTACATCACCTATATGCGTACCGATTCGACCAATCTCTCGGCCGATGCCGTGGAGATGGTGCGGGGCTTTATTGAGGGCGAATACGGCAAGCAATATCTGCCTGCTGCGCCGCTGGTGTATTCGAGCAAGGCCGGCGCACAAGAAGCGCACGAAGCTATTCGTCCCTCTGATGTGCATACCAAGCCGACCCAGTTAACCGGTATGGAGCGTGATGCAGAACGCTTGTATGAGTTAATTTGGCGTCAATTTGTGGCCTGCCAAATGCCACCTGCGGAATACCTGTCGACCACCGTTACGGTCGCCGCCGGTACCTTTGAGTTGCGTGCCAAGGGGCGCATTTTAAAATTCGACGGTTATACCCGCGCCTTGCCGCAGATCAGCAAGCCCGGCGATGACGATGTGCTGCCCGACATGCTCAAAGGCGAAGCGCTGAAGTTGATCAAGCTTGATCCTTGCCAGCACTTCACCAAGCCGCCTGCGCGCTTCTCTGAAGCCAGCTTGGTTAAAGAGATGGAGAAGCGTGGCATCGGCCGTCCTTCTACCTATGCGGCCATTATTTCCACCATCCAAGATCGCGGTTATGTGGCTATTCACAATCGTCGTTTCTACTCCGAAAAAATGGGCGATATCGTTACCGAGCGCCTAAGTGAAAGCTTCTCGAATTTGATGGATTACGGCTTCACTGCCGGCATGGAAGAGCACCTGGATGACGTCGCTCAAGGCGGACGTGACTGGAAGAACGTGCTTGATGAGTTCTATGGCGACTTCAAGAAAAAACTCGAAGTGGCGGCCGAGGGTGATACCGGCATGCGTGCCAACTCACCGACTCCGACCGATATTGCTTGCCGTGCCTGCGCTCGGCCGATGATGATTCGCACCGCCTCTACTGGGGTGTTCTTAGGTTGCTCTGGCTATAGCTTGCCGCCTAAGGAGCGCTGTAAGGAGACCTTAAATTTGGTCGCTGGCGATGAGATTGCCGCCGATGATGAAGGCGAGTCTGAGTCCTTGGTGTTGCTCGGTAAACATCGCTGTCCTAAGTGCAGCACGGCGATGGACGCCTACCTATTAGATGAGACGCGCAAGCTGCACATCTGTGGCAACAACCCAGATTGCACCGGCTATGAGATCGAGCACGGTCAGTACCGGATCAAAGGCTATGAAGGGCCGAGTCTGGATTGCGACAAGTGCGGCAGTCAGATGCAATTGAAAACCGGGCGTTTCGGTAAATTTTTCGGTTGCACCAATAGCGAGTGTAAAAACACCCGTAAATTGATGAAGAGCGGTGAGGCCGCGCCGCCGAAGATGGACCCGGTGAAAATGCCGGAACTCAAATGTGAGAAGGTCACTGACACCTACGTGTTGCGTGATGGCGCGGCGGGTATGTTCTTGGCGGCCAGCCAGTTTCCGAAAAATCGTGAAACCCGCGCACCGCTGGTGATTGAAATTATTCCGCACAAAGCGGAAATCGATCCCAAGCATCACTACCTGTGCGATGCGCCGAAGAAAGACCCGGACGGCAATCCGGCGATTATTCGCTTCAGCCGCAAAACCCGTGAGCAGTACGTGCAGACCGAGGTTGAAGGTAAACCAACCGGCTGGCGCGCGTTCTTTAGCAACGGTGCTTGGAAGGTCGAAGACAAGCGCTGATGGAGTAAGGCCTGCGTTTACCACGTAAGCGCAGGCTAACGCCTATAATCGATCTTGAGGCTGTTGTTATGGCTTACGAACTCTATACACGCACCAATCAAAAAATTTACTACGCAGGGCTTGCGCTTGCTTCTTGGCAAAAGGCCGAAGAGGGGCGGGCGCTGAATGCTCAGGCGTTGATTCAGGCTGAGCGCGAAACCAGTTTGTTTCATCTGTACGGTGCTGTACTTGGTCTGTGCCATGAAATTGCTGGTTTTTACCGGGGCGCCGGGGCCACAGCCCCGCGGGTTGAGTTACTGCTCAATAAAGACTTTCTATCTGCTGCGCCTAGCCCGGAAATGACTGAGTTGGTTGAGTTGGCGGCCAACCCGCAAAGCTGGCTGGCGCAATTACTAACGGCCTATGCGGCGCTTTTTGTGCCGCCGCAGGCACCTAAAAAAGCCAAGGTAGACCCTACATTACCGTTGATAGTTGCGCTTAATGTGGATGATGAGTTGCCCGCATTGTCGCGCGAGATGCTTGAGTCTTGGCGTCAACAGTTGAAGGTTTTGGCGTTACGTTTTCGGGAGACGTTAAGCGAGTGGTGATTGGCGCTAATCTTGGCTCTGCGTGACTGGTACAATGGCCGGCTAACGTGGAGATCTGAGTTCATGCCAACATCCTTTCTAGAAATCGTCGAATTGCCGGATGGGCGTATTGCGTTGCGGCGCGCCGATGACGAACAAACCTTGGTGACCCTGGAGTTTTCTGCCGATGCCAAGGCTTTTTTACACGACCAACACATCGAGGTCGCCAAGGCGATGTTCAGCGTTGGCGTGCAAATGGCAGGACGCCTCGCCGAAGGTGAGTTGCCACGGGACGACGCACCGCAGGTTTTGCACTGAGGTCAGTGTTTTAGCGTTGGTGGCGATTCAGTGAGCTTGAGTTTGTTAGGCACCTTAGGGTGCCTTTCGCGTTCTTGCTGCGGGGATTATTCAGAACAAATTAATGTTTAGACTTTCGCTGTTGCCGGCCCGCGCAGCGCTAACCAGCAGTTGTTGGCTGAGTCGATCGAGTGGCTGCAGCCAGCTCACCACGGTATGGCTGTGGCCCAGACGCAGTGCTGAGCAGGCCAGATCGCGGGCGCTTTGCTCGCCGTGCGGATGCAGCAGTAGGATCCGCTCACGATTTAACCCTGCATCGCGCAGCCAGATGCGCGTGAGGCTGTTGGGTGGCGCTATTAGGGTTAGCCAGCGCGCCTGCTGATTTTGGCTAAGCTCGCGCAATATTGGGGCCAGCAGCGTCAAGCAGTTCTCAGCAGCGCCACGAAGCGATAGTTCGCTTACCGCATGCGCCTCGGTTGCCCAGTCCAGTTCAACAGGCTCATCGGCTATGGCGGCCATAGGCTGGGCCAAAAATGAGTCAAATAACGCTAATTGAGCCTGAGCAAACGACTGTGACAACTGCATATGCGCACCTCTAGCGGCGGATAACGCCGACACTCAAACCTTCGATCACCAGTTCTTGCTGCTCGAGATCAATCTCGATTGGCGCAAAATCTGGATTTTCGGCAATTAAACGCACCTTCGAACCGTTACGTTCGAAGCGTTTGACGGTCACTTCGTCGTCAATCCGGGCGACGACAATTTGTCCGTTACGGGCTTCTCGGGTGGTATGCACCGCGAGTAAATCGCCATCAAAAATGCCCACATCCTTCATGCTCATACCGCGCACACGCAACAGGTAGTCGGCTCGCGGATGAAAAAAGCCCGGGTTGATTTGGCAGGACTCTTCGATATGTTGCTGCGCCAAGATTGGCGCGCCAGCGGCTACACGGCCAATAATCGGTAAGCCATCCTCTTCGGTGCGTGGCTCAAATCCGGGGATGCGAATGCCTCGTGAAGCGCCTGGCGTCATCTCGATGGCACCTTTGCGGGCCAGCGCTTTGAGGTGCTCTTCGGCCGCGTTAGGCGATTTAAAACCGAGTTCTTGGGCGATTTCTGCGCGGGTCGGCGGGAAGCCATGGTCTTCAAGGCAGCGCTTAATAAATTCAAGAATTTCTGTTTGGCGGGGCGTCAGCTTGATCATAGTATGGGTCTGTTTGTTTATACAGTTGCTGTAATTATATACAGTGAAGTCGCCTTGGCAATCCTTCTGGGTTATTTAGTTTTGCACGGCGATTTGTTACCTCTGAGTGGCGGGTGGCGTCAGGCACATAGCTAGGCATCAATAAGTCTGAGTACGTTGATGAGCCGTGGTGTTTGCGGCCGTTGGTTTGCCGTGCTAAAACATATGTTTTAAACAAGTGTCTGTTAGGTGGAGCAAGCATGGCCCAGTCGGAAACTGTCGAACGCATTCTCGATGCCGCAGAGCAGTTGTTTGCTGAGAAGGGTTTCTCTGAGACGTCGCTGCGGCTGATTACCAGTAAAGCTGCGGTTAATTTAGCCGCGGTTAATTACCATTTCGGTTCGAAGAAGGCGCTGATCCAAGCAGTATTTTCGCGGTTTTTGGGGCCGTTTTGCCTAAGTCTCGATCGAGAGTTAGATCGCCGCCAAGCCAAACCAGAAAACAAGCCCACGCTTGAGCAGTTGCTGGAGATCTTGGTTGACCAGTCACTGGCGGTGAGTCCACGCAGCGACAATGACTTGTCGATTTTTATGCGTCTGTTGGGCTTGGCATTCAGCCAGAGTCAGGGCCATTTGCGCCGCTATCTGGAGGACATGTACGGCAAGGTTTTTCGCCGTTATATGTTGCTGCTCAATGATGCCGCACCGCATATTCCGCCGCTTGAGTTGTTCTGGCGGGTGCACTTCATGCTTGGCGCTGCGGCGTTTAGCATGTCAGGGATTAAGGCTCTACGTGCCATCGGCGAGACAGATTTTGGCGTTAATACCTCGATTGAGCAGGTGATGCGTTTGATGGTGCCGTTTTTGGCCGCCGGGATGCGTGCAGAAACTGGGGTTACTGATCCGGCGCTTGCCAATGCGCAACTCAAGCCACGGATTAAAGCCGTGGCGCAATCGTTCAAGTGACCCGTGGGTGGGCGCAGCACGGCTAATCCGCTAAGCTAGCGCCCATGCTAAACCTCGATTTCCTGCATATATCCCTCGCCGACCAGCAACTCTATGGCTTCGCCAATGGCCAGCTACTGCTGCGTATGCCGGTGTCTACCGGCTTAAACGGCGCCGGTGAGTTAAACGGCTCTGGCTGTACCCCGCGCGGCTTACATCAAGTGCGGGCGAAAATTGGCGATGGCTTACCCAGTGGCGCCGTGTTGCGTGGGCGGCGCTGGACCGGTGAAGTTTATTGCCCTGAGCTGCAGACCGCGTTTCCCGGCCGAGACTGGATTTTGACTCGTGTTCTGTGGCTTAGCGGCTGCGAACTTGGGCGTAATCGCCTCGGTGCGGTCGATACCTTCCGCCGTTATATCTATCTGCATGGCACCCCCGACAGCGAGCCTATGGGCGTTGCGCGCTCGCATGGATGTGTACGGCTGCGCAATGCCGACCTGCTTGAGCTATTCGCCCGGGTGCCGCTGCATTGCCAATTAATGATTGATTCGCCCGCCTGCCCTGAATGGGCAGCGGCCGACTGCATGGGTTAAGAGTTATGACCACGAATACGCTGCAAGGCTCATTGATGCTGGATATCGCCGGCACTTGGCTGACCGCCGAGGACCGCCACTTGCTTCGCCAGCCAGAGGTTGCCGGTTTAATTTTATTTGCTCGCAACATTGAGTCGCCGCGCCAAGTGCGTGAGCTGAGCATGGCCGTGCGCGCCCTGCGTCCCGACTTGTTGTTGGCAGTTGACCAAGAGGGCGGCCGGGTGCAGCGCCTGCGCCAAGGTTTTGTTCGTTTGCCGGCCATGGGCGCCATCGCCGGCAAGCCTGATGCCGCGCAACTGGCCGAGCATTGTGGCTGGTTGATGGCCACCGAAGTGCTGGCGGTGGGCTTGGACCTAAGCTTTGCGCCGGTGCTGGATTTAGATTTCCAGCGCAGCAAGGTAATAGGTCAGCGCTCATTTAATACCAACCCGCAGCTTGCCACCGAGCTAGCAGGCGCCTTTATTCGCGGCATGCACACGGCCGGCATGGCCGCCACCGGTAAGCACTTTCCCGGTCACGGTTGGGCTGAAGCCGACTCCCATGTGGCCATCCCGGTGGATGAACGCAGTCTCGAGCAGATTCGTGCGGTCGATTTATTGCCCTTCAAATTGCTCAGCCAACAACTGGCCGCGGTCATGCCGGCTCATGTGATTTATCCGCAGGTCGATAGCTTGCCAGCGGGTTTCTCACGGCGCTGGCTGCAAGATATTTTGCGTGGCGAACTGCAGTTTACCGGGGTGATTTTTAGCGATGACCTGTCGATGGCCGGTGCTCATGTGGTTGGCGATGCGGCCAGTCGGATTGAGGCCGCGTTAGTGGCAGGCTGCGACATGGGCTTGGTGTGTAACGATCGCGGTGCGGCAGAACTGGCCCTAAGCGCCTTGCAGCGTTTGCAGGTGCGCCCGCCCCAAGGCTTGCAACGCATGCGCGGGCAGGCCGTGGCCAGTACCGACTACCGTCAGCAACCCCGTTGGCTCACGGCGGTGGGCGCCTTGCGCGCCGCCCAGTTGATTGACTAGGCAAACAGTTTGAGGGATCACGCATGACGGTTTACGCAATTATTGGCGGTACAGGCCTGACCCAGTTCGACGGTTTAACTATTGAGTCTGAGCTGCACATCGACACACCCTATGGCGCGCCGTCGGCTCCCATCATCCGTGGGCAATTTGCCGGGCGCACGGTGCTGTTTCTCGCTCGCCACGGCCACCCGCATCGCATCCCGCCGCATCAGGTCAACTACCGCGCCAATCTGTGGGCGCTTAAGCACGCTGGGGCCGAGGCGATTATTGCGGTGAATGCGGTTGGCGGTATTCATGCCGAAATGCCTGCCGGGCATTTTTGCGTACCCGAGCAGATCATCGATTACAGCTACGGCCGTGATCACAGCTTCTTTGTCGGCGAGCTTGAACATGTCAGCCATATTGATTTCAGCTATCCCTACGACGCAACGCTGCGGGCCAAGTTGCTGGCTGCTCTACAGGCACATGAGTGTTCGTATAGCGACTTTGGCGTGTACGGCTGCACCCAGGGGCCGCGGCTAGAAACCGCCGCTGAGATCGTCCGGATGCAGCGCGATGGCTGCGATATTGTCGGTATGACCGGTATGCCCGAGGCGGCGCTGGCCCGGGAGTTAGAGCTGCCCTATGCCTGCTTGGCGTTAGTGGTCAACCCGGCGGCCGGCAAAGCCAGCGGGTTGATTACTATGGCCGATATCGAGCGCGTGCTGGCGGCAGGTATGGCACAAGTGCAAGCCGCCTTGGCTCAGGTGCTGACTGGCTAAATTACGCCGCGCATAAAAAACCGCCGGATTTCGGCGGTTTTTTTATGGCTGCGATTTAACCGAAGTTCAGTCCTTACAGCGGCGAGACCTTGATCAGGATGCCTAAGCTGCCGTGGTCGAGGTAGGTGGCTTGGCCGTTTTTCAGGCGACTGCTTTGCTTGATGTGTTCGCTGGCGGTGACCATGCCGTCTGCGTCGAATTGATTGGCCCAAAAATCGGCGGTCACATCGACAAAGCTTTCCAACTTGAGGCTCAGGGTGCCTTGTGCGGGGAACTGGCCGAGTTGCTCTTGGCCATTGCTCAGGGCGATTTTCACCGGAGTCGGGCCGACGCTTTGCTGCCAAGCTTGATGCAATAGCACCTCATAGCCATTGGCCGGGATCAGCTTGGCTGCTTCGTTATTCAGTGCGGTGCTGCGTTCGCTACCGCTGGCGGGCAGTTGTGCGTCGCTGGCCCAGTCATCGGGTACTGGCTGGCTGGACAGCAGTGGGGTGCTGGCTTGACGAAACAAAATCAGCTCAACTTGATAATTGCTGTCGGCAAAGGCCGTTGGGCTGAGCAGGCAAAGTAGCAGTGGCAGGTGGCGGAGCAAACGCATAAATCAGTCCTTTTTAGCGGGGATGTTGGGTGGGGTGAGGCGCTCTAATAGCGACTCTAAAATATTAAAACGCTCTTCCGGGCGCTCCATCGGGATGTGAAATTTAAACTGGGTGGCGCCTTCGAACTTGTAGCGGGTCGGTTGGCTTTGGATCAGCTTGATCAAGGTCATCGGCTCGACGCAGGTATCCTGAGAGAACTCTAAGCGTCCGCCTTGCGGGCCGGCATCGATTTTCTTAATGCCGAGTTTGTCTGCCTGCAGTTTCAATAGTGTCAGGCGCACTAAGTTCTTTGCCGGCTCCGGCAGTAAGCCGAAACGGTCGATCATTTCCACTTGCAGCTCCTTCAAACCGTCTTCATCGACGGCCGAAGCGATGCGCTTGTACAAAATTAACCGAGTGTGTACATCCGGCAAGTAGGCGTCGGGGATCAGTGCCGGTACGCGCAGATTGATCTCCGGCCCACCACCGAGTGGCTGGTCGAGGTTCGGTTGCTCGCCTTTGCGGATGGATTTAACCGCCCGTTCGAGCATCTCCATATACAGGGTGAAGCCGACCGCTTGAATCTGCCCGCTCTGGCCGTCGCCGAGCAGCTCGCCGGCGCCGCGAATCTCCAAGTCGTTGGTGGCCAGCAAGAAGCCGGCGCCGAGGTCTTGGGTGTTGGCGATGGCTTCCAGACGCTTCTCGGCGTCGGCGGTCATCTGCTTGCGCGGTGGGGTGAGCAAGTAGGCATAGGCTTGGTGGTGGCTACGGCCAACCCGGCCACGCAACTGGTGCAGTTGGGCCAGGCCGAATTTGTCGGCGCGTTCGATGATGATGGTATTGGA
>JAIETJ010000038.1 GCA_019745275.1 Pseudomonadaceae bacterium
TTCCCGATGCCGATGCCTGATAAGTAAGAGTGGTGAGTGGCGTAGGTTGGGTTAGCGCAGCGTAACCCGACACTGGGTGGGCGTTGCGCGCCCCGCCGGCCAGATTGGCGGGTTACGCCGCTGCGCGGCATTGCCCTACGGTTGTGGTAGAGGGGCGAACAGCGAGCTATTTTCCTGCAATTGCAGCAGGTATTCGCGAAAGATCTGCCCAAGTACTTGGGTGGCTTGTTGCAATTCTTCACCGCGCATCTGCGCGGCCACTACGTCGGCGCTGTCTAGTGCATCCTCAGCGCCATTCACGGCCGCCATCTTCAGCACCACATAAGCCTGCACATTGCTTGCAGGCACGCCTTCGCCGCGAAAGAACATCAGTCCGAGGCTGTGTTGCGCTTCGGCGTGGCCTTGCAGGGAGGCTTGTTCAAACCATTGCAGCGCCAGTGCTAAGTCGCGTTCGGCCAGTTGCCCTTGGTAATAAAAATTGCCGAGTTCAAATTGCGCTTGCGGATTGCCGCTGTTGGCTGCTTCGGTGCAGGCGGCCAAGGCTTCGGGCAGGTTTTCTGGCAGGCTGCTGAGTAAGCAGCGAGTGCTGCTGGAAATAATCAGGGAATTGCTGTCGGCCAGCGCGATAAGCGGGCTGAGCAACAGCAGGCAGCCAATCAGCAGGCTGCGAGCGAAGCGGTTCATGGAGATGTACGTGCCTCAGGGAGCAAAACAGGCTTTGGGCCTGGCCGGGATGAGTGCCGGTCGGCCTATTATGAAATAAGCCGGGCCTTGCTTACAAAGGCTTTGCTGGTTTTTCGCTCAGCGGTAGCTCGGTCGGGCATTGTTTTTGCTCGGCCGAGCGTGTTGCGCTGCTTTTAGTCGTTTTGCATGCTGGCGAAGGCGCGCTCGGCGGCGTCCAAGGTCAGTTGCAACTCTTTATCGCCGTGGGCGATTGAGGTGAAGCCGGCTTCGAAGGCGCTCGGGGCCAAATACACGCCGGCCTCAAGCATCAGGTGGAAGAAGCGCTTAAAGCGTTCGACGTCGCTGGTCAGGACATCGGCAAAGCTTTCGATGCTGCTCAGTGGGCTGAAGTACAGGCCAAACATACCGCCCACTTGAGTGGTGACAAAGTCGATGCCAGCGGCATCGGCGCGCTGCTTGAGGCCAGCCAGCAAGCGGCTGGTGAAGTCGCTTAGCTCGGCATGAAAGCCCGGCCGGCTGATCAGCTTGAGGGTGGTTAAACCGGCGGCCATCGCCAGCGGATTGCCCGACAGGGTGCCGGCCTGGTACACCGGGCCGAGCGGGGCGATTTGCTGCATGATTTCGCGCTTGCCGCCGAAGCAGCCGACCGGCATGCCGCCGCCGATAATTTTGCCGAAGGTCGACAGATCTGGCGTCACGCCGTAATGCGCTTGGGCGCCGCCGAGGGCGACCCGAAAGCCGGTCATTACTTCGTCAAAAATCAGCACCACGCCGTGTTGGTCGCAGAGGCTGCGCAAGCCTTCGAGAAAGCCGGCAGCTGGCGGTACGCAGTTCATATTGCCGGCTACCGGCTCGACGATGATGCAGGCAACCGTTGCGCCTACTTCACTGAGCAACTGGGCTACGGCGTTGAGGTCGTTAAAAGGTACGGTCAGGGTGTGCTTGGCAAAATCCGCCGGTACCCCGGCCGAGCTCGGTACGCCTTGGGTCAGCAGACCGGAGCCGGCTTTCACTAACAAGCTGTCGGAGTGACCGTGGTAGCAACCTTCGAACTTGAGGATGTTGTCGCGGCCGGTATAGCCACGGGCCAAGCGAATTGCGCTCATGGTGGCTTCGGTGCCGGAGCTGACCATGCGCACCATCTGCATCGATGGCACTAGGGCGCAGACCAGATCGGCCATCTCCACTTCCAGCGCGGTTGGCGCGCCAAACGACAGGCCGTGCTCCAGTTGCGCGCGCACCGCGCCGAGCACTTCTGGGTGGCTGTGGCCGAGAATCATCGGGCCCCAAGAGCCAACGTAGTCAATGTAGTGCTTGTTGTCTTCGTCGGTGATGTAAGCGCCCTGCGCGCTCTTGAAGAACAGTGGCGTGCCGCCGACGCTTTTAAAGGCGCGTACGGGCGAGTTAACGCCGCCGGGGATGTGTTGTTGGGCGTTGCTAAATAGGGTTGCGGAGCGGGACATGGTAGGCCTCGGGGTCAGGGCAAGGATGTTAATCAGTAAATAATTGGCTAAAGGCGCGTGCGCGCTGTTCTACGGCGCAGGCATCTTCGGCGGCAAATAGGTCGTTAATCACAGCGATTAAGTTGGCGCCGTTGGCGATCAGCGCTGGTGCTCGCTCTAAGGTAATGCCGCCAATCGCCGCCATTGGTAAGTCAAAACGGCTGCGCGCTTGTTTTAGCAGCTCAAGGGTTGCGGTCGGCGTGCCGGGTTTGGTGCGCGAGTTAAAAAAACGCCCAAACGCCAGATAGCTAGCGCCATTGGTGGCGGCCGTGGCGGCCAGTTCCAGCTGCGCGTGGCAGGTGGCGCCGATAATGGCGTGCGGCCCCAGGCGCAGGCGGGAGGCGGCGAGCGAGCCGTCGGTTTGACCTAGATGCAGGCCGACGCCTAACTGCGCGGCGAGCTCTAGGTCGTCATTAATAATCAGCGCGGCGCCGTATTGCGCGCAGAGCCCTTGCAGGGCTTGCGCTTCTTCTAAGCGGCGGATGGTGTCAGTGGATTTGTCGCGATATTGCAGCAATTGCGCGCCGCCCTTAAGTGCCGCTTTTACATAGGGCAGCAGTTTGCCGTCGGCCAGCAATTGGCTGTCGGTGATGGCATACAGGCCACGCAACTTGGGCGCGCCGCTCAAAACAGCTCCAGCGGCAAGCGGCGCGGCAGGTATTGGCCGTGGCCGGGTTGCTCGGCGTCGCGCAGGGTGCGCCAGGTGTAATCCAGCGCGCTACGCACCGCGCTAACGAGTTCCTCGCCGTGCGCCAAACGACCGGCTAAGGCGCTGGCCAAGGTGCAGCCGGAGCCGTGATAACTGCCGGGCAAACGTACGCAAGTGAAGTCGTGTTGGCTGCCATCTTGGCCATACAGGCGATTGTGAATGTCGTGCTCATCGCCATGCCCGCCGGTAATCAGCAGGTGCTGGCAATGCGTGCGCAACGCGGCGGCGCATGCATCGGCGCTGGCGTCTGGCAAGTTGGCGAGAATCCGTGCTTCGGGCAGGTTGGGCGTGGCGACAGTGCTCAGGGGTAGCAGGCGTTCGCGCATGGCCCCGGCTACATCTTCGCCGCCCAAGGCGCCTCCGCCACCGGCGCGTAATACCGGGTCGCAGATCACCGGTAAGTCGGGCTGCTGGGCGCGCAGTTGCAGAATAATGTGCCGGGCCGTGTCGACCATTTCCACCGAGCCGAGCATGCCCAGTTTGATCGCGGCAATCGGCAGGTCGGCGATCACCGCATTGGCTTGGGCCAGTACCCATTCGCGGTCGAGCACGCGAAAGGCGCTGACGTTGCGGGTGTCTTGCACGGTGAGCGCTGTGACGGTTGGTGCGGCATGGCAGCCTTGCGCGAGCAGGGCTTCGATGTCGGCTTGCAGGCCGGCACCGCCGCTCGGGTCGTGACCGGACAAGCACAAAACTACGGGACGTGATGAGTAGGTATTCATGGCGCGCGAGCTTATCACTTAGCGTCTTGTGCGCCTATGAAGAGCATCGAGCACAAAGCGTGGCTCGGCGCTCCTCATAGGCTCATGGGCGGCTTAGAAGCGCCAGGTGGCTTGGGTGGCGATCGCGTGGGCGGAGTTGTTGAAATCAGCTTGGTAGTAGCCTTTGCCGTGCTCGCTGTTGTTAACGCTGACCTGTTCTTCTTGCAGGTACACGTAGGCCAAGTCGATGGTTAGGTTGGCCGTTGGGCTATAGCCGGCGCCGAGGGCGAACACGTAGCGATCGCCGCTGGGGATGCGTGGCGAGCGATCGGTGTTGTTGGTCGGCGTTGGGTCGAAGGCTATACCGCTGCGCAGTACCCATTGCGGGTCGAGTTGGTAAGACAGGCCGGCGGCGTAGCTAACGGTGTCGTGCCAGTTTTCGGCTTCGCTGACTTGGGTGAACAGTGGTGAGCCATTGTTGGGCGAGTCAATCACCACCTCTTTGAAGCGGCTCCAGCGCGTCCAGGTGCTGCCGGCATAGCCGGTCCAGCGCGAGTCGAACTGGTGGGTGATCGAGAAATCGACGCTTTCCGGGGTGGTCAAATCGAGCGTGCCGTCATATTTGCCGGCTTTGACTATGCCGTTGGCGATGTCAGTATTTTTAACGTCGCCTTCGAGGGTGTAATCAACTTTGGATTTGTAGTCTAGGCCAAGGCGCGTGCTATCGGTGGCTTGAAACATCACGCCGAGGTTATAGCCGTAGCCCCAATCGTTGCCGGTTACCTTGTATTCGCCGTCGCGGAACAGGGCTGGCGCAGGGTTGACGGTGCTCGATAGCGTGCCTTCGGCATAGTTGGCGCTAATGCCGGCACCGAATGACCATTGTTCGTTGAGTTTGTAGCTCAGGGTCGGCTGTACTGAGACCACGCTCAGGTCGCTGTCCTTGGCGAAGCCGCGGCCCTGATAGTTGTTTTCGTATTCGGTGGCCAAGCCGAAGGGGGCGAAAACACCGACCCCGAAGTGCCAGTTTTCATCCAGTGGTTTGACGTAATAACCGAAGGGGATGGCGGTCAGCGGCACCATGTCGCCGTGGTTGCTGCCCTTAAAGTTCGATGAGGCGTTGTCGATATCGCTGCTGGCACTGATCAGCGCCATACCGCCGGATACCTGCTCGCCCAGATAGCTCATGCCGGCTGGATTGCCATACAGGGTCGAGGCGTCCAGGGCGCTGGAAGCTCGGCCGGCAAAGGCGGTGCCCATGGAGCTGGCGCTCTGTTCATTTAGGGCAAAACCAGCGGCCAGTGCTTGGCTGCTGATAAGCGTTAAGGTGCTGAAAATACTGAGTCGGGAGGTGAGGCTGTTTGGCTTGATCAATGGGTTATCCGCGTTTTCTGGTCAGCGCTCAAGCCTAATAAAATCGACTTGGATGTCCAGTCTGGATGCTTGCTCTGCGCACTTTTGGTGAGGGTCATTTGATTTTTAATCGGTAAAAAACCGAAATTTGCAGGTTAATTTCGTCGATATGCTGATTTATTTTGCTACGCATCAAGAAACAATTAACTGTCTCTATGGACAGGTTGTTTCGTCTATTTAGGTGCGAGTTGTGATTTTTCAGGTGGTTTTTAGCGCTAGCTGAGTCGTCTTGGGGCGCCTTGGGTCGGTTTGAGTGGCGCTCCGTTGGCTTGCTTGGGTGGGCTTCGCGGTGTCGGTGCTGTGCTAGGATTAGAGTCTTTTTGATTAACTTATTTTGTCGGCTGCAGTGCCTAGAAAAACTCTGGGTAAGTGTCGCTAACGGGTTGAGGTTGCGTGGCTCGGATGGGTTATTTTTGCTGCTTATTGCTAAGCCTGCTGCCATTGCTGGCCGGCGCGGTTGAATTTAATGAGCAGACTCGCTCTTTGCCGCTCGGACGGGAAGTGGCGGTGTTCGAAGACGTGCGCGGTACGGTGAGTATCGACGATGCCAGCTCGCCGGCCTTAGCGCAGGCGTTTCACTTGCAGGAAAAACCGGTGCTCAACGCCGGTTATTCGCGCTCGGTATTTTGGTTGCGTCTAGACCTTGAGTACCGCCCGCAAGCGCCCACAGGCCCGCAGCCGTGGCTACTGGAAATTGCCTATCCGCCGCTCGATCAAATTGAACTGTACCTGCCCGATGATCACGGTGGCTTTAAATTAGCCCAGCGCACCGGCGACTCGCTGCCCTTTGTCAGTCGGGAAATCGCGCAAAACAACTATCTGTTCAAACTTAACTTGCAGCCTAACGAGCCGCAGCGCCTGTATCTGCGAGTGCAAAGCCAAGGCTCGGTAATAGTGCCCTTGACGCTTTGGTCGCCGATTGCCTATTTGGAGGAGCTGCCAGCACGCATTTATGTACTGGGCATTATCTACGGCGTATTGCTGGTGATGCTGCTGTACAACCTGTTTATTTTTATCAGCGTGCGCGACCGCAGCTATTTCTACTACATCGTCTATATCGGTGCTTTTGGCCTGTATCAGGTGTCGGTAAATGGCGCTGGGGTTGAGTATTTTTGGCCGAATAATCCGTGGTGGGCGAATGCCGCCACACCGTTTTTGATTGGTTTGGCAGCGGTCGCTGGCTGTCAGTTTGCCCGCAGCTTTTTGCACACCGCTGCGCACAGTCCGTGGATTGATCGTCTGTTAATGCTGCTGATGGCCTGCGGTTTGCTCAGTATGCTGCTGGCCTTGTTTGCCAGTTATGCCATCGCGCTGCGCTTGGCCACCGTATTGGCCTTGCTGTTTACCTTGGTTATTTTGGCTGCAGGGGTTCTTGCTTGGTACCGTGGTCAGCGGGTGGCACGCTATTTCGTCTTTGCTTGGAGTGCGTTTTTACTCGGTGGCATGCTCAACACCTTGATGGTGCTGGGTTTCTTGCCGAATACCTTCTGGACTATGTACGCCAGCCAAATTGGCTCAGCACTTGAGGTTGGCTTGCTGTCGTTAGCCTTGGCCGACCGTATTAATGTGATGAAAGAAGAGCGTGCCGAGCTGCTGCAAAAAAATGCCCGTGAACTGGCCGCGCTGAACCAAGAGCTGGCCGCCAGTAACAGGCTTAAAGATGAGTTTTTGGCCACCGTGACCCACGAACTGCGCACCCCGATGAATGGCGTGATTGGCTCGCTGGAGTTGATGCAGACCCTTGCTTTGGATATTGAGCTGGAGCAATACCAAAAAACCGCCGCCGCCTCGGCCCGCGACATGATGCGCATGGTTAACGATATTTTAGCCTTGACCGAGTTGCAGGCCGGCAAGCTGTATGCGCAAAACAGCATGTTTAGCTTGCGCGCTTGGCTGGACAGTTTGCGCGTGCGCTATGCCTCGCAAGCGGCCGACAAGGGCTTGAACTTGCGCCTGGAACTGGACGATAAACTCCCCGATACCCTGCAAGGCGATGGCGCTAAGTTGAGTCGGTGTGTGGGTTACCTGCTGGATAACGCGATCAAGTTCACCACCGCTGGCAGCGTCACCCTGCGGGTTAAATCTTATCCTGCGGGCAAGGGCTTGCTCGGCTTACTGATTGAAGTGCAAGACAGCGGTGTGGGCTTTAATCCCGCACAGGCGGCGCCTTTGTATCAGCGTTTTCAGCAACTCGACGGCTCGCTGACCCGTGAATATGGCGGGCTTGGCGTTGGCTTGGCGATTTGCCGGCAGCTGATCGAACTGCTTGGCGGCACTCTTAGTCATCAGTCTCAACCGGGGCAGGGCAGCTGCTTTACGTTGACCGTTAGCCTGGATCTGCTCGGCCAGAGCGTGCTTAATAGTGCACAGGTGCCGCGTCCGCAAGGCCCGCAGTTGCGTATGCCGGCGCAGTGCAAGGTGTTGGTCGTGGAAGATAACTCGATCAACCAATTGGTGTTACGCGGCATGTTGCTCAAGCTCGGCTATCAGGTGCGCTGCGTCGATAACGGTGCGGCGGCCTTGGATTTACTCCGTTACGAGGTGGTGGACGGGGTGCTGCTCGACTGCCAAATGCCGGTTATGGATGGTTTCGCCACCTGCCGGGCGCTGCGCTTATTGCCCGGTTGCAGCGAGTTGCCGGTGCTGGCCGTGACCGCGCATAGCCATGCCGGTGATCGCGAGCGTTGTTTGGCGGCGGGCATGAGTGACTACCTGACCAAACCACTGAAATTCGACACCCTGCAAGTGGTGTTGCATGACTGGTTGCTGTGCAGCGCGCCGCTATGATGTGCGCGGCGCGGCTGTTGCGCCGACTGCGCGGTTGTTTGCTCTTGCTGGTCTTAACCGGCATCCCGTTGCTGGCTGGGGCGGTGAGCTTTGATGAGCAAAGCCGGCAACTACCACTAGGGCTTGAGCTGGAATATTTTGAGGATATTCGTGGCAGCGCGAGCATTGCCGATGTCAGTTCGGCGGCGCTGGATGCCAGTTTTCGCCGGCAAACCAGCGCCGTGCTGAATGCTGGTTACACACGCTCGGCGTACTGGTTACGGGTTGACTTAACCTATCAGCCGCGCGAGGCGAGTGGGCAGAAAGACTGGTTGCTCAGCTTGGCTTATCCGCCGCTTGATCATGTAGACCTGTATCTGCCCGCCGCCGAGGGTGGTTTTCAGTTGGCCAGTAGCAGTGGCGACGCGTGGCCGTTTAGTCAGCGGCAAATCAAGCAGAGCGACTTTTTGTTTGCCTTGCAGTTGCAGCCGGGGCAGACCCAGCGGCTGTATTTGCGGGTGGCCAGCGCCGGTTCAGTACAAGCGCCGCTGACCCTGTGGGCGCCCACCGCCTACCTCGAAGACCTTACCGCGCACACCTATTTGCTGGGCATTATCTACGGCGTCATGCTGGTCATGCTGCTCTACAACCTGTTCGTGTACCTCAGTGTGCGCGACGCCAGTTACCTGTATTACATCTTTTATATTGGCTCGATTGGCCTCTATCAGGCCACCGCCAACGGGGTCGGCGCGCAGTACCTGTGGCCGGATAACCCGGCCATTGCCAACGCCGCACCGCCTTTTCTGATTGGTGCGACGGCGCTGTTTGGCGCGCAATTTGTGCGCAGCTTTCTGAATATGGTCACCTGGAGTCGCGGCTTGGATTTCAGTCTGCGGCTGATGATGCTCTGTGGTTTGGGCTTGATCGTCCTGACCTTCACCGTCGGTTACTCGCTGCCGCTGAAGCTTGCGCCCTATGTGGCGGTGCCGTTTGTGGCCTTGTGTTTCACCGCTGGTATCCGCGCTTGGCGCCGCGGTTTGCGGGTGGCGCGTTATTTTCTGTTGGCTTGGAGCGCCTTCTTAGTCGGAGGGTTGGTCTACACCTTGATGGTCTTGGGCTACTTGCCGAATAACTTTTTCACCTCGTATGCCAGCCAAATTGGCGCGGCCATGGAAGTCACCCTGTTGTCGTTGGCGTTGGCCGATCGGATCAACGTGATGAAAGAGGAACGTGGCCAGTTGCTGCAAGAGTCCAGTCGCAAGCTCGAAGAACTGAACCAACAGTTGGCGGTCAGCAACCAACTTAAAGACGAGTTTTTGGCCACCGTATCCCACGAGTTGCGCACGCCCATGAATGGCGTGATTGGTTCGCTGGAGCTGATGCAAACCCTCGAAATGGATACTGAGCTTGCGCAGTACCAAAGCATCGCGGCGGCCTCGGCTCGCGACATGCTGCACATGGTCAGCGACATGCTGATGCTCACCGAACTGCAGGCTGGTCATCAGTATGCCGGGCATGCGCCCTTTAGCTTGCGCGGCTTGCTCGAACAGCAGCGCCATCGGTTTGCCGCGCGCGCCGCCGCCAAGGGCTTAACCTTCACCCTCGAAATTGAGCCGCGGCTGCCCGATACCCTGCTTGGGGATGCGCATAAGCTCGGTCAGTGTCTGGGCTACTTGCTCGATAACGCGGTTAAATTTACCGCGGCAGGCAGCATTGGCGTGCATGTCAAAGCGCTGCACAGCACGCCGCACAATTTGCAATTGCAAATTCAAGTGCGCGATACCGGGGTTGGTTTTGACAGCCCGGTGGGTGGCCAGTTGTACCAGCATTTTTTGCAGTTGGACGGCTCGCTGACCCGTGAGTATGGCGGGCTGGGCATCGGCTTGGCGATTTGCCGGCAGCTGATCGAGCTGCTTGGCGGCAGCCTCAGCCATACCTCGAAACCCGGTCAAGGCAGCCAATTTAACTTATGTCTAGCGTTGGACTTGTCCTCTGTGGTCGCCAGCAGCCCAGCCACGTCGCTAACCGCCGCGCCGCGCGCGACCGGCCCGCTAGTGCGCAGCAGCGGTGAGTGTCGAGTGTTGTTGGTGGAAGATCACTTGATCGACCAACTGCTGCTGCGCGGCATGTTGCTTAAACTCGGTTATCAGGTGCGCTGCGCTGAGAATGGCCGCAGCGCACTCGAGTTGCTGCGCCAAGGCAACATTGATGCGCTGCTGATCGACTGCCAGATGGCGCAGGACGATGCCTTTGCCATCTGCCGGGCGCTGCGCAAACTGCCCGGTTGCGCCGATTTGCCGGTGTTGGCCATTAGCCAGAATGCGCAGGCCGAGCGTGAGCGTTGTATCGCCGCGGGTATGAGCGAGGTGCTGAGCAAGCCGCTGAAGTTCTCCGCCGTGCAAGATTGTCTGCACCATTGGCTGCTCTGTCGCCCGGCACCAGCGCTGGCGACAACGGCGGAGTCGCCCGCCGCGCCCCAACAGCCGTAGGCTGGAAAGCCGCGAAGCGTTTTCCAGCATTGACGGCCTGCGCATTTAGGCGGCTCTTTAGGCAGCTGTTTAGGCGCATATGGCGCTTTCCGTGGCCGGCCAATCCGGTTTCACTGGCGTTAGTGCACGGCGGTTATCGCTGTCGCCTTCCATCCCTTGCTGAGGTCGCCTGATGAGCCCGCATTCGTTCGCCGAAACCCATGAAGTGTTTAATCAGGTGCCACCGCTGGATGGGGCTAATTTGTATCGTCTCGACCTGCCGTTGCAGCAATGGCTCAACCATTACCACGCGGGCTGGGCGGCGCCGCGTTTTGATGTATACGGCGCGCTTGCCGGTGGGCCGCTGATGGCCGCAGGGTTTTTGGCCAACGAGCAAAAACCACAATTTCACAGCCATAACCGCCACGGCCAGCGGATTGATCTGGTCGAGTTTCACCCGGCCTATCATCAGCTGATGCAGGCGGCCATCGAGCACGGCATCCCGTCCTTGCCCTGGACCGAACCGCGCGCCGGCGCCCATGTGGCCCGTGCCGGCCTGAGTTATTTACACAGCCAAGCCGAGTCCGGCAGCGGCTGTCCGCTGACCATGACCTTCGCCAGCGTGCCGGCGCTCAAGCTGCAGCCAGAGCTCGCCGAGCTGTGGCTGCCGAAAATTCTCGCCAGCCAATACGACCCGCGCAACCTGCCGATGGCGCAGAAAAGTGGGCTGACCATCGGCATGGCGATGACCGAGAAACAGGGCGGCACCGACGTGCGCGCCAACACCACCCAAGCCCATCCGGTCGGCGCTGCTGGGCCGGGGCAGGCCTATGAGTTAGTTGGGCATAAATGGTTTTGCTCGGCGCCGATGTGCGATGCCTTTTTAACCCTAGCGCAAACGCCCAAGGGCTTGAGTTGCTTTTTGCTGCCCCGCCATCGCCCGGACGGTACGCGCAATGAGCTGTATATCCAGCGCCTGAAAAACAAGCTGGGTAATTGGTCTAACGCCTCCAGCGAGGTGGAATATCGCGGCGCGCTGGCGTGGATGGTCGGTGAGGAAGGCCGGGGGGTGGCGAGCATTATCGAGATGGTGTCCTTAACCCGCTTCGATTGCATGATCGGTTCCAGCGCCCTGATGCGCCAAGCCCTGACCCAAGCCAGCCATCACTGCGCCCATCGTCAGGTCAGCGGCCGTTTACTCAGCGAGCAACCCCTGATGCAAAACGTGCTGGCCGACTTGGCGCTGGAGAGCGAAGCGGCGCTGGCGCTGACCCTGCGCATGGGCTTTGCGCTGGATAATCAGCAGGACGAAGCGCAGGTTAAATTCGCCCGGCTGGTGACGGCTGTGGGCAAGTATTGGATCTGCAAACGGGCGCCTGCGATGATCAACGAGGCCGCCGAATGCTTAGGCGGCGCCGGCTATGTTGAAGACAGCATCTTGCCGCGCCTGTACCGCGAAGCGCCGGTCAACTCGACGTGGGAAGGCTCGGGCAACGTGCAATGCTTGGATGTGCTACGCGCCTTGTCGAAAGAGCCGGGGGTGCTTGAGGTGCTCTTCGACGAACTCGGCGACGGTCACGGCGACGCGCGCCTGCAAGCGCACATCGGCCAGCTAAAAAACGCTTTCGCCGATAAAGACGACATCCAATACCGCGCCCGCCAACTGACCGAAGACGTGGCTGTCGCCCTGCAAGCCAAGTTATTGCTGGAGGCCGGTAACAGCGCGGTCAGCGATGGCTTTATCGCCAGCCGTTTGGGTAATGGCGGGCGCGTGTATGGGACCCTGCCACGCGGTGTGGACTCCGTCGCCTTGCTGGCCCGCAGCAGCTCGCAGTTGGCGTGAGCTTGGCGCTGAGCATCGGCGCACTATGACTGTCACACCCACGCAGGCAAGATAGGCGCATCGATGGGTGGGAGATGATTATGACGGTTACCGACAGTGGTTTTGTTCAGGTGCTTAGCGCCGCCGAGGCGGTTGATCGGTTGGCGGCGCTGCACAGTCAGGCCAGCACGGCGCTGAGTCAGGCGCTGAAGCGTTATTTGCACAATCGCGAGAAGCCCACGGCGGAGCAGTATCGTGAGTTTCGTTACCCGCTGCTGCGGTTGATTTATGACTGCGCGGGCGAGGTGCCGAGCACCACCCGCGCCTACGCCAAGGTGCAAACCCCCGGCACCTACAGCGTGACCGTGACTCACCCGGAGGCGTTTCGCGGCTACTTGCTCGACCAACTCGGGCCGCTGATGGCCGACTTTACCCTGACGGTTGAGGTCGGCTTAAGCGAACAGAACATTCCCTATCCCTATGTGGTCGAGCAGGGCGATGAGCTGGCCGGCTCCGGGGTGACTGCCGCAGAATTGGCGCGGGTGTTCCCCAGCACCGATTTGTCCGCCGCCACCGATGGCGTGGCCGATGGTTTATACGACTGGCAAGACGCCGACCCGATGCCGCTGGCACTGTTCGATGCGGCAAGGGTGGATTTCTCCCTTAAGCGTTTGCAGCACTACAGCGGCAGCGACTGGCGGCATGTGCAGCCGTGGATTTTGCTGACCAACTATCACCGCTACGTCGATCAGTTTATTCAGCACGGCCTGCAACTGCTGCGTGACGACCCGCGCTATGTGTGCATGGTGCTGCCCGGCAATGTGCTGGTGGAGCGCGGCATGGCCGAGGACGAGATGCAGGCGATCATCGACGCGGTGGTGTGGCACCGTTATCAGATGCCGGCCTATCACCTGATCGCCACCGATGGCCATGGCGTGACGCTGGTGAATATCGGCGTCGGCCCCTCGAATGCGAAGAACATCACCGACCACTTGGCCGTGCTGCGCCCGCATTGCTGGCTGATGATTGGTCACTGCGGCGGCCTGCGCCAGTCGCAAACCATTGGCGACTATGTGCTGGCCCACGCCTATATGCGCCGCGACGGAATTCTCGACCGGGTGCTGCCAACCAATATCCCGATTCCGGCGCTGGCCGAAGTTCAGCAAGCGTTGCAAGACGCGGCGGCGACGGTCACTGGCGAACGTGGCGAGGCGCTGAAAAAACGCCTGCGCACCGGCACCGTACTAACCTACGACGACCGCAACTGGGAGCTGCGCTGGGCCCAAGAACGCCCGCTGATCAACTTGGCACGGGCGGTGGCGGTGGACATGGAAAGCGGCACCATCGCCGCCCAAGGCTATCGCCTGCGGGTGCCCTACGGCACGCTGCTGTGTGTGTCGGACAAACCGCTGCACAGCGAAATCAAACTGCCCGGGGCGGCCGGGGCGTTTTACGAACGAGCGGTTAGCCAGCATTTGCAGATCGGCTTAGCGGCGCTGGAATTGCTGCGCGGCCAATTGCACAACCTGCACTCACGCAAATTGCGTAGCTTCGACGAGCCGCCGTTTCGCTAGCGGCTGTGCTATTAAATAGGCTTGGATTTAATTCGATAACGCAGGAGCCGCTATGCACTACATTCGGCAAACATTGGTGTTGAGTATCGCGGTTGTGGCCTTGGCGGGATGTGCCTCGACCGCGCAGCCGGGCAAAAGTACCTCCTTGGGTGAGGATCTACAGGCATCAGGGTTTCTTCAGGATACCTATCCATTGATGACCGCCGGGCAGGACGGCGAGGCGTTGCGGATTTATCGCAATCCCAAGTTTGCTTCGCCGGCCGTCTTCGCTCAATACACCAAGGTGTTGCTGCAGCCGGTCCAGCTGTATGCCAGACCGGGGTCTGAGCTGCACGCATTAACGCCAGCAGACAGCGCTGCGATAGCAAAAAAATTCGATAGTTTACTGCATGCTCAGCTCAGTAAAGACTATCAGCTGGTCTCTCAGCCCGGCCCAAATACCTTAGAGGTAGCGGTAGCCGTGGTGGATGCGGGGGCCAGTGATAGTGCTATGGAGGCCATGTCATATGTGCCTATTCCGCTCGGTTTGCCGGGCGCCAAAATGGCGATTATGCAAGGCACTGCGCATACTGTGGGTAAACCTCCGTTTGCCGGCAAAGTCAGCATTGAGGGCAAACTCAGCGATGCACAAACCGGCGAACTAATTGCCGCGCAGATTGATGTGCGGGTTGGGGCGCGGCACCCGATTATTGGCTTATTTGAGAGTGATACCTACGACTCTTGGGCTGACGTTGATGAGGCGGGTCGCTACTGGGTGGAGCGTTTGAGCTATCGCCTCTGCCTGCGTAGGGGTGGCAGTAATTGTGTTGAGGCCAGTGAGTAAGCGACCTCGCTCAGTGTTGGCTGGTGAATATTGATGTTTGCTGGCCAAGTGAGTTGGCGCGATAGCTACTCAGTGCGTCTTGAGTGGTGTTGCACAGATTGCGCTGCTTGTTTGAACTGCCGTTTCGCTCGGGTGGATTAGGCGGCAGCGGCGTAACCGCTTAGTTTGGTTAAGCCTTAGTGCAACTTGAGGCGTGGATGCAGGGCTTTATTGATCCAGTCGCCGAGCCAAATCAGCCCGGTTCGCAGCGGGCCGTGTAGGGCAACTTGATGCATGCGGTACAGCGACAGGTAGACCAGCCGCGCGACGCGGCCTTCGATAAACAAGCTGTGGCCGGTTAATTTACCCATCAGGTTGCCGACCGTGGTGTAGCGGCTGAAGGAAATTAACGAACCGTAGTCGGTATACACATAAGGCCGTGCGCTGCCGCCGTGCAGTCGTTGGCGCAGGCTGATGGCCAAGGTGCTGGCTTGTTGATGCGCCGCCTGAGCACGCGGTGGCACTGTGCGGTCACTGCCCGGTTGTGGGCAGGCCGCGCAGTCGCCAAAGGCGAAGATATGCTCATCATCGATGCAGGACAGGTCTTGGTTGACCAGTAATTGGTTGCTGCGATTGCTGCTTAGGCCATCCAAATTGGCTAAAAACTCGGGTGCCTTGATGCCAGCGGCCCAGACGCGAATATCGGCGGGCAACTGCTGGCCGTTGTTCAGCAGCAGGCCATCGGCCTGTACTTCGGCCACCGGTTGACCGAGGGCAACGCGAATGCCTAAGCGTTCAAGTTCGCGCTGCGCGGCCGTCGATAGGCGCTCGGGCAGGGCTGGCAGGATGCGCTCGGCGGCTTCGATTAGGGTGATCTCGACATCCTCTGGGCTCATCCGGTCCATGCCATAAATCGGCAACAGTCGTGAGGACAGTCGTAGCTCGGCCGCCAGCTCAACGCCGGTCGCACCTGCGCCGATGATGGCGATGCGCAGCTTGCCGCTGTGGCTGCCGACGGGGTCGTAATTAATATGCAAAAAAGCGTTCAGCAGCAGCCGATGGAAGCGCCGCGCTTGTTGCAGGCTGTCGAGGAATAAGCAATGTTGCTGCGCGCCGGGCGTGCCAAAGTCGTTGGCGGTGCTGCCCACCGCCAGCACCAAGGTGTCGTAGCCGATGCTGCGCTCGGCGACCACTTGCACACCGTGTTCATCGTTAATCGGTGCCAACAGAATTTGCCGTTGCGGGCGTTGCAGGCCGCTCATCCGGCCCAGCTGAAACTCGAAACCATGGCGGCGTGCGTGGGCGCGAAAGTTTACCTCGTTGGCCTCGGCGTCCATGGCGCCGGTGGCGACTTCGTGTAGCAGC
>JAIETJ010000041.1 GCA_019745275.1 Pseudomonadaceae bacterium
CGGCGGCGATGGACATATTCGACGGATGCTGGAACGGCTCGCCGAGCTCGATCAGTTGGAAAACACCAAGGCGTGTTTCAGCAAGGCGAAGAATCATCGCTGGAAGCAGAGTCTCGCTTCTGCGCTCGACCAGCGGCGGGCCAAATTTTAGGCTCAGGCCAAACAGTGCCAACAACATGCCGCTGATCAGTACCGGATACCAACGCAGCAGTGCTGGCGTGTCGGCCAGCCCGAGCAGCAAGCAAAAGCTCAGGGCACAAGCGGCCATCCAGCGACTCCCCGGCTTGTCGCGATTAGTCAGGGCGCGAGCCAGCCACAAGCCGCCGAGCAAGGCGGCAAACAGCCGAGGTGAGAGGTGCTGCATGCCGTAGTACACGGCAAACGGATAGAGCAACCCGGCCACCAGCAACAGCACGCCAAACAAACGACTCATGCGCGGACTCGCAGGCTACGGTGTTGACCGGCCACGCGAGAGCGGCGAACACAACTATCCATGGCTTTATTCAGCCAACGGCGTGTTGACGACCCGCAGCACCGCTTCGACCACGTCAGCGACGGTGCGCACGGCCTTGAATTCTTCGGCGGCGATTTTCTTGCCGGTTTGCCGCTTGATATGGTCGATCAGGTCAACCGCATCAATGCTGTCGATTTCCAAGTCTTCATACAGATTGGCTTCGAGGGTGATTTGACCCGCGTCCAGCTCAAAGAGTTCGATCAGTGCGGCGCGCAGAATGGCGAAAACTTCATCATGAGTTTGCATCAACGGGTTCCTTAGGCGCTTTGTTGCGCGGCGACGAAAGCCGCCAAGCTGGCGACGTTGGCAAAGTGGCTGCGGGTGTCTTTGGCCTCGGCATCGATTTTGATGCCAAAGCGCTTTTGCAGCGCCAGCCCCAGCTCCAAGGCGTCGACCGAATCGAGCCCCAAGCCTTCACCGAACAACGCCAAATCGCCGGCGATGTCTTCGGCAGCCATGTCTTCAAGGCCCAAGGCATCGATGATCAGGTGTTTAATTTGCAGCTGTAAATCACTCATCTTTGCCGAGTTCCTGAATAAAGTGTTGATGCAAATACTCATTGAGTTTGCGCGAGGCCAAGGGTGGCCGGCCCAGAGCGCTAAATTGTTGCGGGTCGATATCTTCGCCGACGCGCAAGTGAAAGTGAAACCGACGCGACGGGATGCGGTACCAAGACTCGGCCTTGGTCAGGGTGCTCGGGGTCACGCTGATCACCACTGGGGTGACGATTCGTGCGCCGCGTAAGGCAATGGCCGCCGCGCCGCGATGAAACTGCGGTGCCTGACCGGGCGTGGTGCGAGTACCTTCGGGGAACACTATTAGGGTCTGCCCGATCTGCAGCGCTGCGGCGGCCTCATCGAGCATGTCCGCACTGCCGCTGTTGCTGATGTACTGGGCGGCGCGAATCGGCCCGCGCATCGCCGGATTGTCCCACAGGCTCTGCTTCACCACGCAATTAGCGTCGCGAATAAAGGCGATCAAGACCACCACATCGATTAACGAGGGGTGATTAGCAAGGACCATTTGCCCAGGCCGGCCGAGGCGCTCGACCCCCTGGACCGTATAGGTCAGCACGCCACTGCGAAACATAAACTCGACGAAGCCACGAAAAGTGCGACTCACCACCGCACGTGCGCGGGTGCGCCGCACCAAGTTGTCGCCGGGTAGCAAGGCCAGCAGTGGAAAGACCAACAGCCGCAACAACAGCCCGCCGAGACCGAATAAGCTAAAGCTCAGGGCCGTGGCCAACAACCGCCACGCCCAAGGCGCACTGCGCCGACTCAGACCTTGCTGCATGACCATGTCCATTGCCGAGACTGACAAAAATGCGTGAAGCCCGCCAGCGGCGCACCGCCAGCGCCAGCTGTTAATGTCTGCAAAAGCGAAAAGGCGTGCGGCCACTGCGCACTAGGCCCCACCGCCGAGCCTAACTGCAAGCGCCAGTCTGACCCGGGCACTAACCGCAAAGCCAGCGCATAGCTGCACGGCACATCGGCAATAGAGGGCGCATATAAGGCCGGCGGCGCCTCCTCGACCAGTACCAGCAACACCTCAGGCGCGCCTTCAGCAAGCAAACTCAGCGCTTCCAGCACGCCGTGCTCAAGCCCATCTTCTGCACCCGCCAGAGCCGTCATCTCACTGTTATCCGCGCGCAAAATCGACCACTGTCCAATAATGGCGTTATGCACCGACAGACTAAATTGGGTTGGCGATAAAGGCTCATCGACGGCCAACGCCTGCAGCACCGACAAGGTTCGCGAGGTTTCACCGTGCCGCGAGACAAACACCAACGGCATGTTTGGCCGCTCTTCGGCCAACGGCCAAGCGACATGCATCAGCATGCGTCCCAAGCCGCTTAAGCGACGGCGCTGGATTGCCGGCAGGAAATTAACCGAGGGCAGAGTCGCGACCGGCAATGGCGCCGCTGGCGTAGCCAACCAAGCATGCCAGTCGCCCGCACTTTCGAGTCCCGGAGCCCAGGCACGCCACTGATCAATACTGAAATACATAGGAAGTAAGCTCGGCGCTACCCCGTAGGGCATCCCTGTCAAATTCGACGAAACCACACAGGCAAACGAGGTTGCCGCTGCCGTCATGGCAAAGCGCCGGCATTATCCTTACATAGAAGCATTCAGGCAAACTTTCGCTAGCCAGCACCAGACAGCAAAAAGCCGATCAAGTGATCGGCTTTTTGTTTAACTAAGTTAAGCCTTAGTTGTGTTGATAACCGCTGGTCGTACAGCCCAAGCAGCGTACAAAGGCTTCACGGCCCGGCTCAACCACCAGCGCGGTGCCGGCATCTTTAACGCCGCCGCTTGCGAGGGTAAATGGCAGACTAACCACAAAGGCCACTGCACCTACTGCGGTCGCGCCAATCAGTAATGGACGAGCGATAAATAGGTCGCCCAGCATCGCATAAGCCTTAGGGGTCTGAATTGTGTAGAGCGGATCACCGCTTGCGGCATCAGTAGTAGTGTTAGCGGTATTCTGCTGAACCTCATCTGCCTGCGCCGGCAGGGCCAACAAACCAGTGGTCAGAGCCAAAATGGCGGCGGTGGTGCGGAACAGATTCATGGGGCGATCCTTCAGCTATTCGTATTGGTAACCCTAACTATAACAGCGCTCTGGAAATTGTCAGCGTGAACGCCGTCAATCAGTTGAAATTTTTCTAAACACATTTATTAGCCTAAAAAGACCTTCAGCTAAACCGTTATCGATAACCCATGCACGCTGACCTCATATATCCCGACAGCTCGCCTCAACGCTGGCATTTTGGGCAATACACGCTGGCCCGCTGACCCAGCTTCAGCTCGTGCAAGGTACTACCGCAGGCCTTGCAGAACTCGCCGCCACGCCCATAAACAAATAGCTCTTGCTGGAAATAGCCCGGCTGTCCATCGCCGCCGACAAAATCGCGCAAAGTAGTGCCGCCGCGCTCGATGGCGTGGGCCAGAATGCGCTTGATGGCCACGGCCAGTTTCAGGTAGCGCGCCCTTGAGATAGAGCCAGCGGCGCGGCGCGGATCGATTCCGGCAGCGAACAACGCCTCGGACGCATAGATATTGCCGACCCCGACCACCACGGCGTTATCCATGATGAAGGGCTTAACCGCGATGTTTTTGCCGCGCGACTGGCTAAACAGCCGCTCGCCATCGAATAAATCCGTCAGTGGCTCCGGCCCGAGCTTTTGCAGCAATGGATGCTGGAGCGGGTCACTGCTCCAGAGCATCGAGCCGAAACGCCGCGGATCGTGATAGCGCAGCGCCAGGCCAGACTCCATGACGATGTCCACATGCTCATGCTTGGCCACCGGCGTGTCGGCCGGCACCAGCCGCAAGCTACCCGACATGCCCAGATGACTGATCAAGCAACCGGCCTCGGCATACAGCAGTAGGTACTTGGCGCGCCGCTCGACCCGTTCAATCAACTGTCCAGACAGGCGCACATCCAAATCTTCCGGGATCGGCCAACGCAAGCGCCGCTCACGGACTATCACCTGCTGCACGCGCAGGCCTTCTAGATAAGGCGCAATTCCACGCCGGGTGGTTTCAACTTCGGGGAGTTCAGGCATACACGCGAATTAAACTCTAGGGGGGCCGCAAGCGCCCAATAGGTGTGCTAGCGGATGACAGGCGAGCTGATGGGTATCGCTGCGTTCGACCCATGCTGCGGCTTTACCGCACTCCAGCTAGCGAATATCCAGATCACGAATGGTGTCTTTAAGGGTATCGAAATCGTACTCGGTAAAACCGACATACTCCAAAATACTGGCCTGTACGCTGTCCCACTCGTGGTCATGCTCTTGTTGGCCGAGGGTGCGAGAGCAACCGCAAATATGCTCGGCCATTTTCAGAATGGCCAGCAAGGTCTTCAGCTTACTGTCGCGGCTGCAGTCCTCGCTGAACACCCCGAGAACGTTGTGGTGCTGAGCAATTGCATCGCAGATGTGCCGCGGCAGGTTCCAGGATTTGGCCACGTAATAGCCAACCACCGCATGATTGGTGTCAAGCCGATCATTTTCACTATCGACTAGGCGCACGTCAGGCGTGGCATTGGCGTAAGCCTGCTCCAGCACCGCCATGTAGTCGGGAAAGCGCTTAAGCATCAGTGGAATGCCACAGTTGTGGAATAACCCCAGCGCATACGCCTCATCCGCCGGTTGATAGCCGATGCGTTTGGCCAGCGTGAGACAGGTCATGGCCACGTCTTGCGCGCTGTCCCAGAAGCGATTGAGGGTGACGATGGTGGCGTCGCTCATCTCACCCTTGATGGACTGGGCGTTGATCAGGTTAATCACGGTATTGCAGCCGAGCAGATTGACCGCCTGCCTGATCGAAACGATCCGATTAGCCAAGCCAAAATACGGCGAATTGACG
This sequence comes from Pseudomonadaceae bacterium, assembly GCA_019745275.1. Lineage (GTDB taxonomy): Bacteria > Pseudomonadota > Gammaproteobacteria > Pseudomonadales > Pseudomonadaceae > Aquipseudomonas. The sequence continues at coordinate 4,891 of JAIETJ010000041.1, forward strand.
ATTTTCAGCAGCGCGCCAGACAAGCCTGGGTCGTGGCTGATCAGCGTGGCAATCGCGCCCAAGTCGGGCTCCGGCATGTACTGCTCCATTTGCAGATCAACCATAATCTGCGGCTGCGGCGGTACGCTGATGCCGAGCAAGGCCTGTTGAATTTGTTCGGTGCTGAGTTCGATGGTCATGTGGGCTAGGTCTTTGGGCGCTGATGGCAAAGTGTAGTCGTAGTTGCGGTCTGTTTGCCTAGCCAAGTGTGCGCCACGGCAAAACTTTCTCTGCGCTATAATCGCCCTTTTTAGCGCCCGAGAACCCCCATGTCCCTGCCTAGCCTGCGCCTCAAAGCCAATGCCGATCGTCGCCTGCGCGCCGGCCACCTCTGGGTGTTCAGCAACGAGGTGGATGTTGCCGCCACGCCGCTGAACACCTTTGCCAGTGGCGATCAGGCGATTCTCGAAGCCTCCAACGGCAAACCGCTGGGCATCGTAGCCGTTAGTCCGAATAATTTAATTTGCGCCCGTTTACTGTCGCGTGATGTTGCCCATGTGCTGGATAAATCGCTGTTGGTGCACCGCATCAACGTCGCGCTATCGCTGCGCGAGCGCTTGTTCGACAAACCCTTCTACCGCTTGGTATTTGGCGACTCCGACCTGCTGCCGGGCTTGGTGGTCGACCGTTTCGGCGACATCTTAGTGGTCCAACTGGCCTCCGCGACCATGGAGAAGCACAAAGACGACGTGGTCGCTGCGCTGGTGCAAGTGTGCAAACCGAGCGGCATCCTGTTTAAAAACGACTCTGCCGCCCGCGACGCCGAAGGCCTGAGCAGCTATGTGGAAACCGCCTTTGGGCTGGTGCCCGAGTGGGTCGCGCTGGAAGAAAACGGGGTTAAGTTCGAGGCTCCAGTAATTGCCGGGCAAAAAACCGGCTGGTTCTACGACCACCGGATGAACCGCGCCCGCATCGCCCCGTACGTTAAAGGCAAGCGCGTGCTCGACCTGTTCAGCTACATCGGCGGCTGGGGCGTACAAGCCGCGGCCTTCGGCGCCAGCGATGTAATGTGCGTGGACGCCTCGGCCTTCGCCCTCGATGGCGTCGAGCGTAACGCCGGCCTGAATGGCCTGACCGAAAAAGTCGCCTGCCTAGAAGGTGACGTGTTCGAGGCGCTTAAGCAGCTAAAAGCCGCCGAAGAGCGTTTCGACGTGGTGATCGTCGATCCACCGGCGTTTATCAAACGCAAAAAAGACCTGAAGAACGGCGAAGCGGCTTATCGCCGTCTGAATGAGCAAGCCATGCGTCTGCTCAATAAAGACGGCATCCTGGTCAGCGCCTCTTGCTCGATGCACCTGCCGGAAGACGATCTGCAGAACATCCTGCTGACCAGCGCCCGCCACCTAGACCGCAACATGCAATTGCTCGAACGCGGCAGCCAAGGCCCGGACCATCCGGTGCATCCGGCAATCCCGGAAACACGCTATATCAAGAGTTTGACCTGCCGGTTATTGCCGAATAACTAACAGTTAAACCGTAGGGTGGCTAAAGCCCACCCTACGGCCCTGAACAAGTTTTAGCGCTTTTCGATCTGCCGCCCCCTACGGCAGATCGGTTATTCTGACCTTTTCGTGACCGCCTCCCGAGAACGCCGCCATGCCTGACTATCGCTCAAAGACCTCCACCCACGGCCGTAACATGGCCGGCGCCCGCGCGCTGTGGCGCGCCACAGGGATGAAGGACGAAGACTTCAAGAAACCGATTATTGCCATCGCCAACTCCTTCACCCAGTTCGTGCCCGGCCACGTGCATTTGAAGGACATGGGCCAACTGGTCGCCCGCGAGATCGAACGGGCCGGCGGCGTGGCCAAAGAATTCAACACCATCGCCGTGGACGACGGCATCGCCATGGGTCACGACGGCATGCTCTATTCGCTGCCAAGCCGCGAGATCATCGCTGACTCGGTCGAATACATGGTCAACGCCCACTGCGCCGACGCCATCGTCTGCATCAGTAACTGCGACAAGATCACCCCCGGTATGTTGATGGCCGCCCTGCGCCTGAACATCCCGGTGGTGTTTGTCTCCGGTGGGCCGATGGAAGCCGGCAAAACCAAGCTGGCCAGCCACGGTCTGGACTTGGTCGATGCCATGGTGATCGCCGCTGACGAGAGCGCCAGCGATGAGAAAGTCGCCGAATACGAGCGCAGCGCCTGCCCGACCTGCGGTTCGTGCTCGGGGATGTTCACCGCCAACTCGATGAACTGCCTGATGGAAGCCCTCGGCCTAGCCCTGCCCGGCAACGGCTCGACCCTGGCCACCCACAGCGACCGCGAGCAGTTGTTCCTGCAAGCCGGCCGCACCGCGGTAGAGCTGTGCAAACGCTACTATCAAGACAACGACGAGTCGGCCCTGCCGCGCAACATCGCCAACTTCAAGGCGTTTGAAAACGCCATGACGCTGGACATCGCCATGGGCGGCTCGACCAACACCATCTTGCACTTGCTGGCCGCCGCCCAAGAAGCCGAGATCGACTTCGACCTGAAGGACATCGACCGCCTGTCACGCCGCGTGCCGCAACTGTGCAAAGTCGCGCCGAACATCCAGAAGTACCACATGGAAGACGTGCACCGCGCCGGCGGCATTTTCAGCATCCTCGGGTCACTGGCCCGTGGCGGCCTGCTGCACACCGACCTGCCGACCGTGCACAGCGCCAGCATGGCCGAGGCCATCGCCAAGTGGGACATCACCCAGACCACCGATGAAGCAGTACACACCTTCTTCCGCGCCGGCCCGGCCGGCATCCCAACGCAGACGGCGTTCAGCCAAAGCACCCGCTATGACACCGTCGATGACGACCGCGAACACGGCTGCATCCGCAGCGTCGAGCACGCTTATTCGCAAGAAGGTGGCCTGGCCGTGCTGTACGGCAATATCGCGGTCGATGGCTGCGTGGTGAAAACCGCCGGCGTCGATGAGTCGATTCATGTGTTTGAAGGCACGGCGAAAATTTTCGAGAGCCAAGACAGCGCCGTGCGCGGCATTTTGGCCGATGAAGTAGTGGCCGGTGACATCGTCATCATCCGCTACGAAGGCCCGAAAGGCGGCCCCGGCATGCAGGAAATGCTCTACCCAACCAGCTACCTGAAGTCCAAAGGTCTGGGCAAAGCCTGCGCGCTGCTCACTGATGGGCGCTTCTCGGGCGGCACCTCGGGCCTGTCGATCGGCCACGCCTCGCCGGAAGCCGCCGCTGGTGGCGCTATCGGTTTAGTGCGCGCCGGCGACAAGGTGCTGATCAACATCCACGAACGCTCGATCAACCTGTTGATCAGCGACGAGGAGATGGCCAGCCGCCGTGCCGAGCAAGATGCCAAAGGCTGGAAGCCAGTGGAGAAACGCCCGCGCAAAGTCACCACCGCGCTAAAAGCCTACGCCCTGCTTGCCACCAGTGCCGACAAGGGCGCGGTACGCGACAAAGCCCTGCTCGACCGTTTGGTTGACTAAGCCCCCACGCCACACCCGAGCCCGGCGCACTGCCGGGCTTTTTTATAGCTGCGTGGCTATAGTGACGTAACCGCCACAGGAGCCCACAATGCCGCGCGTTCTACTCTTGGCTTTATGCCTACTACTCAGCGCCTGCTCGCCACCGCCGCCTGAGCCGCTGCGGGTGGCGATTAATCCGTGGCCGGGGTTTGAGTATTTATATTTAGCCGAGCAGCTCAAGCTGTTCGAAGCGCAAGGCGTGCAAGTAAAAATCCTCCAGTTCGGCTCGGCCCACGACAGCAGCCGCGCCTATGAGCTGGGACAGGTCGACGGCTACTGCACCACCCCCGGCGGCGCACTGCTCAGTCGCGAGCAAAGCGCACGGCAACCGCAAATTGTGCACGTCACTGACTATTCCAGTGGCGGCGATTTAATCGTCGCTAAAGCCCCGATTAGCCACGTCTCGCAGTTAGTCGGCAAGCGTGTCGGGGTCGAACCCGGCAGCCTCAACAGCTATGTTTTGGCCCGCGCCCTACGCAGCCTCGACCTAAGTATCAAGCAGCTGACGCTGGTCAATCTCGGCCAAACGGAGATGCTCGAAGCTTTACAAGGCGGGGTGATCGATGCCGCGGTGAGCTATCCACCGTTTTCCGTGCCGATGCTGAAACAACCGCACTACCAAGAAATATTCACCACCCGCAGCATCCCCGGCGAAATCCTCGACGTAATTGCCTTCGACGCTGCCGTGCTGGCCACCCGCAAATCCGAGGTGCAGGCCATGTTGCGAGCCCTTGAAGCGGCCCATGAATACGCCAGCGCGCACCCAGACGAAGCCAACCGAGTGATGGCCGCCCGCGAGAATCTGCCCGCAGAAGAATTTGCCAATATCCTGCGCAACGACGTGCAAGTGCTGCGCGCCGCCGATCAAGCATTTTATCTGGGTGCCAATGGCTTACTCATGCAAGCCCTGCAAAGCACGCAAGAGGTATTGCTGGCCAATGATGAGTTGCAGCAACCCACCGATCTCACGGCGCTGCTGGCACCCTAACCGTTAGCGGCGGCACAAAACCAATGCCCAGCTATAGTGCTAGAACCCCGCATGGAGCTAACTAATGAGCCGATACCTGCTGCTAAGCCTGCTGCTCTTGCTCAGCGCCTGCTCAGAGCCACCGCCTGCGGCGCTTAGGATCGCCACCAACCCTTGGCCGGGTTACGAATACCTGTACCTCGCCGAAGAACTCAAATTATTTGCAGCGCAGGGTGTAGACGTACAAATTTTGCAATTCAGCTCACTGAGCGACGCACGACGCGCCTATGAGCGCGGCCAAGTCGATGGTTTTGGCGGCACCCTCGTGGAAGTATTAGTGGCTAAAGAGCAAAGCCAGCGCACCGCGCAAATTGTCCATGTCACAGATTATTCTAATGGCGGCGACTTAATTGTCGCGCAAGCAACCATCGACGACGTAGCGCAACTGCAAGGCAAAACCGTGGCTCTCGAACCCGGCACCCTGAATGCTTTTATCCTCTCGCGCGCGCTTAATCGCGCCGGATTAACCCTAGACCAAGTCAAGCGGGTCAGCTTAGCCCAAACCGACATGTTCACCGCGCTCCAAAAGGGTGAAATAGACGCTGCCGTCAGCTACCCACCGCACTCCATCGAAATGTTCAAACAACTGCCGGTTAAACAACTGTTTAGCAGCCGTGAAATACCCGGTGAAGTGCTCGACATTATCGCCATCGACGCCCGCGTAATAGCCACCCGCAAGGCCGACATACAGGCGATGTTGCGCGGGCTGGAGGCCGCCCACAGTTATGCCCAAGCGCACCCCGAGGAGGCTTTTCGGATCATGGCTGAGCGCGAAAAAATCAGTCCGCAAGAATTTCGTACGGCGGTCGAGAACGACCTGAAAATACTCCGCAGCGCCGATCAGGCCGCCTATTTCGATCGGCAGGGACTGCTCTTGTCGGCCCTGAAAAACACCCAAGCCGTGCTGTTAGCCAGTGGTGAGCTAAGCAAAACCACCGATTTAGCCGCGTTGATTGCGGAGTAATTGATGGGCAAGCGACTGTCTTTATCCTGGCAAATTATGCTGCCGCTGACCCTGCTATGGCTGGGCAGTGGCATGGTAATTTTGCTGTTGGCATGGCACAGCGGCCAAGCGCAACTGGAAAACCGCTTAGAAGAGCGCGCGCAAACCATCCTGGCCAGCGTGCAAATGACCGCCGAAACCGTCAGCCGTATCAGCGACCTGCGCCGCGTGGTAATGGCGTTGGGCGGCGAGAAGGGCGTGCATGAATTAATCGTGGTCGCAAGCGAGCCACCGGTAATTCTCGCCAGCACTCAAGTGCAACAACAAGCGCAGCCGCTCACCGCCCTTGCCGCCGACGATGACGCACGGCAAGTACTCGGCCAAGTGCTGCGCGAACGCAAAGCAGTCCGCCACTTAGACACTGGCAAGCACTTTGACTACGCCGCGCCTTTATTGCTCACCAATAGCCAGCTAACCGGCCAACTGCGCAGCCAAGGCGCAATTTACCTAGGCTTGGATATTCGCGCACTGAACCAGCAACTGCGCGCCGAGATATTCCAACAAACCGCCTGGCTGATGCTCGCCACCGCGCTAACCCTGCTGATTTTGGCCCTGCTGCTGCGCCGGAAAGTACTGCAACCATTAGCTAACCTGCTGCAAGCCATTGCCGCGACCAACCCGCAACGGCAACTGCAGCAGATTGCCGAACACACCGGCGGTGAGTTCAGCGTGCTGGCGAAAACCCTGCACGGACAATTGCTGCGCGAAGAGAACGACCGCGCCCGCCTCGACAGCATCTTCACCGCCGCCGGCGAGGCCATGCTGATTGCCGATGGTGCCGGGATTATCCAGCGTGCCAATCCAGCCACCTGCAAACTCTTGGGTTACCGCGCCGCTGAGTTGCAAGGCCAATCGTCACCGGCATTAGGCTACGACCAGCACAGCCGCGAACAGGTCCAAGGGATTGCCGCGCAACTGCGCCGCCAGGGCAATTTAGCCGTGTATACCTGCGAGCTGATTGCTCGCCACCAACGCGGCCACGCCATCGCCGTGGCGCTCACCTGCGCCTATGTAAAAATGGCCGACGAAGAGTTATTTACCATTCAACTGCACGACTTGCGTGAGCGTCGCGAGCGCGAGCGTTTGCTTGAACAGGCGCGCGCACAAGCCGAGGCGGCCAACCGCACCAAGAGCGAATTTCTCGCCACCATGAGTCACGAAATTCGCACCCCCATGAATGGCGTCATCGGCATGGCCCAAGTGCTCGCCGACACCGCCCTGAGCGCCCAACAACAAGAGCTGGTTCGCACCCTGCAAGTGTCTGCCGACCTGTTGTTGGTGCTGCTCAACGACATTCTCGACCTGTCGAAAATCGAAGCCGGCATGCTCCAGCTCGAACAAGTGCCCTGCGACTGGGAAGACATCCTGCTCGATGCGATCAAATTACTGCAGCCACGCGCCCAGCAAAAACAGCTGCAAATTCTTCTGCGCATTCAACCGGACGTACCGCAACAGGTACTGGCCGACCCGTTACGCCTGCGGCAAATCGTGCTCAACTTACTCAGCAACGCCATCAAGTTCACTGCCCAAGGCTATGTGCACCTGAGCCTAAGCGTGAGCAGCCATCCGGGCGTCCACGCGACCTTCTACCTACAGGTGCGCGACACCGGTATCGGCATGGACGCCGCGCAACAGGCCCGCTTGTTCCAGCCCTTCACCCAAGCCGACTCCTCTACCACCCGCTCGTTTGGCGGCACTGGCTTAGGCTTGTCCATCAGCCTTAAGTTGCTCGAGCTGATGCAGGGGCGAATCAGCGTTACCAGTCAACCGGGGCAAGGCAGTTGCTTTAGCGTCGAACTGGCCTTGCCCTGCCTACCCGCCGACGACGCTGAGGCACTCACGGTACCCGCAAACAAACGCCTGCTACTGCTCGATCCGCAGCCGCTGAACCAAGACATCATTGAGCTGGCACTGGCACCACTGGAATGCGCCATCACCTATTTGGCGCATCTCAGCCTGCCCCTGCCCGCCCACGATCTACTGCTGGTGTGCGACAGTTTTGCCGACAGCCTGCCCACCGAACTGCGTAACGAGCCGCTGTTGTGGCTGTGCGAGCAAGCCGACAGCCAAGCGCACGCGAGTGATCCGCGTTACCTGTATCGACCGATTCGCCGCGCCTTACTGCGCCAACGGGTCAGCGCCGCCTTACGCGGCGAACTGGCGGCAAGCACACAGATTTCGCTCGCCCAAGAGCAACAACAATTGCACGGACATATTTTGGTGGTCGAAGACACGCCGATTAATCAGGCGGTGCTGCAGGCCATGCTGCAACCCTTTGGCCTGCGCTTAAGCTTTGCCGACAATGGCCAACTGGGCGTCGAAGCGGTGCAGCGCGAGCGCTTTGACCTGATCCTGATGGACTGCTTAATGCCGGTGCTCGACGGCTTTGCCGCCACTAGCGCGATCCGCGCCTGGGAGCTGGCCGAAGGTCAGCCGCGCACGCCGATTATCGCCCTGACCGCGAATGCCTACGCCGAAATCCGCCAACACTGCGCCGAGGTCGGCATGGATGACTTCCTCAGCAAACCCATAGTCCGCGCCACCCTGCTGGCCACGCTGCAGCAATACTTGCCGACGCTTGCCGCTGTGCCCGGACCAACAGCTGCGGTTACTGACGACGTTAACGGTCACTTCGGCAAAGTTTTAGCCTTGGCCGAGCAATTGGGCACCGCGACCATGCTCGAGTTACTGCAAGCCTTTGCCGAGCAAGCGAGCAGCTTTGCCGAGGAACTCTGCCAAGCCCTCGCCCAAGCCGACTTGGTTACCGCCCAGCGCATGGTGCATAGCCTCAAGGGCAGCTCCGGCACCCTCGGCATGGACGCCTTGAGCGCCGAGGCCGCCGCCTTAGAGCAACGGCTAAAAGTGCAGCCGGTGGTGGAACCGCTGAGTGCCTTACAAGCCGCCGCGCACACCTTGCAGCAGAGCATTCACAGCACCAGCCACGCGGCCATCGCCTGTTGCCGGGGCAGCTCAACCTAGTCGCGAGCGCGATGCGGCCATTTACTGGCAAAGGCTAGGCTAAAGAAACTCGTGGAAAACCTGAATGGCATCGGGCAGTGATCTGTTCGGCGCCGGGGCGATCTCGATCGACTCAACATTGTCGAACGGGATAATCAACAACTGCTCTTTGGTTTGCAGAACCAAACGACGAGAATCTAACGCCTTGTTTACATGCGTCAGCAACACCGCAGGATCCAATGTGGCGGTTAACGGCTCGAAGGCAAAACTCCTTACTGTGCCGTTAATGAAGCGTACCTTCATGTATTTCGCTTCTTGCAGACTCATAACGATTCTCCTTGGTTAAATTAACCTGCTCGACTAACTTCAGCGCCGCTCAGTGCAGCGCTGCCACACTTGATAGGTATAACCCGGCACAGCATCGGCGGCAGCGCGCTGAATTTCCGAGGAGAGGTGCCATTGCGGGCCCTCAAACGGAGGAAACCACGCATCGCCAACTGGGCTTAGCTCCACCCGAGTCAGGTACAGCCGCTCAGCCAAGGCCAGACCTTGCGCGTAAAGCTGCGCGCCGCCGATCAACATCAATTCGTCAGCATCCTCGGCCTCGGCCCACTGTTCAGCGCGCAGGATAGCCGCCTCCAGCGAGGTGAACACTTCGGCGCCGGGCAATTGCAGATCCAACTGGCGACTGACCACCAGATTCAACCGGCCCGGTAACGGCCGGCCAAGCGAATCCCAAGTCTTACGACCCATGATGATCGGCTTACCTAAGGTCAGCGCTTTGAAGTGTTTAAGGTCGGCTGGCAAATGCCAGGGCAATTGGTTATCGCAGCCAATCACGCGATTTTGCGCGAGGGCGGCAATCAGGCACAGCGGGCGAGTAATATTCATCGGCCAAGAATAGCCGTTTAGCGTCGGCAAGGCACGGCTTACAACCGCAGAACTATAGGGTTACGGCGCGCACCACGACCCGGTTGCGACCCTGTGCTTTGGCTGCATAGAGCGCGCTATCGGCCAAGCGCTGCGCCTCCTCCAAAGCCCCCGGCTGCGGTGCAAGAAAATACGCCACACCAATGCTGATGGTCACTTCAGCGGCCACCGAGGAGTATTGGTGGCTCAGCGCCAACGCCTGCACATCGGCGCGAATACGTTCGGCCAAGGCCTCAATTGCCTCTTGGCTAACATCCAGCCATAGACCGATGAACTCCTCGCCGCCGTAACGCGCCAACACATCCAGCGGCCGTTGGGCGTGCGAGCCAAGGGCGCGAGCCACCGCCTGCAAGGCTAAGTCGCCCTGCGCATGGCCGTAGTGGTCGTTGTAGTTCTTAAAAAAATCCACATCGAGCATCAGCACAGCCACCGGCTGCTGCGCCCGCACCGCATGCCGCCAACTGCGGTTAGCTTGCTGGCTAAAGGCGCGGCGGTTGAGCAAACCGGTAAGAAAGTCACGCTCGGCAATGTCTTCCAGCAAACCTTGGGCAATGAAAGTTTCACGTGCTGAGTACTCGAAAAAGTAATTGCCGAACGAGCCCACTACATTCGCCGCGCCTAAAAAGAAGGCGTTATAGATCAGCACCTGCGCCGCTAAGCCAGTGTTTAACTCCACCATTAAATACGCCGCGAAGGTCAGCCAGCCGCACCAAGAAGCGGTGCTGCAGCGCAAACCAACCACAAAGTAAAAAAATATCGTCAGTAAGATAATGCCTTCATAGGGCAAGGCAAATTGATGACTACGCGCCAGCCAGATCACCCCACTCACCGCCAAGCCTGCAGCCAACGCACCAATACCTACCAGCACCTGTAAGTGTCGATGCCACGCGGGACGATAGGTGGCCCACCAACCGAGCAACAACAACGGCAAGACCAACACCCTTAAGGCCAAGCTCTGCAGGCGAAATTCCGCCGGCATGCTGATGAAATCCAGAAACGCAAACAGCGACCAAATAATGCACGAGACCAATACCGCCCCGCGCATCCGGCGCAAATTGGCCAGCGCATAATAATTACGAAAAGCTGCTTCCAACGTTGGGGCAAAACGTAACCAAGCAAAGCCCGCACGTTGTTGGCGCAAGAAGGCAGAATCTTGGTTGACCCACTCGAGGCTAGGTAAGGACATACGCACACTCACGACGTGACACTTTTTTTTATAAGTTTACCCAGTCTAGCCTGCCGTGTTGCGCTTTGCCTGCTACGCAAAGCGCCGCCGCAACAGTT
>JAIETJ010000019.1 GCA_019745275.1 Pseudomonadaceae bacterium
CAGGGGTTCGAGTCCCCTAGGGGACGCCACTTCTTTATGAAGTGTGCTGCTAAAAACCAAGTTGTATGCGGGAATAGCTCAGTTGGTAGAGCACGACCTTGCCAAGGTCGGGGTCGCGAGTTCGAGTCTCGTTTCCCGCTCCAGATTCACAAAAACGCCGCTCACTGAGCGGCGTTTTTGTTTCTGCGTTTTCTCGACACTAAAAAGCCCGCTGGTTTAACCGGCGGGCTTTTTGCGTTAACTGATTATTGTTTGGTGCTTTCGGGTGGCAATGCCAGCAGTTGCTTCTCTTGGTTCCAGTCGAAAGGTTGGCCGGTTTGCTCGGCTTCGTAGCGGCGCTCATCGAGGGTTTGGAACAGTTGGATCTCTTCGTCGGGCATGTAGTGCAGGCAGTCGCCGCCGAAAAACCAGAGCAGATCGCGTGGCACTAGGTGCGCGACTTGCGGATAGCGATGGATGATTTGGCAGATAAGGTCTTGGCCTAGGTACAGGCTATCCTCCGGCGAGCTCGGCAGTTGCTCGAGCAACTCGTCGAAGCGCTCCATAAAAAGTGCATGGTTTTCTTCGGGTACTTGTTCGGCCTCGCCAACGGCCAGCAAAATACTGCGCAGGTGGACGAGCAGGGCGAGGTGGTGGTCGATATGTGATTTGGCCATGCGGGAGTCCTCTGAGAAATCAAGCGCGCGATTATAGGGTGGCCGGTCGCCGCTGTCCTCTTTGCTGCTTACGGGGCGTTCTTTAGTCGTGCATGCAGACGTCGCTGCGTTGAGCTTGAGACGCATGCAGTAAAAGCCTTTGCTTGTATTTTGCCCGCGCCGCCCCTATCTAAAGACTCCCTTTCTCGGTGCGTGCCTACCTATGCGTTCTGCTCTGTCGATTCGTCAGCTGACCAAAACCTACGGCAATGGTTTCGAGGCCCTTAAGGGAATTGACTTAGATGTCGCTGAGGGCGATTTTTTCGCCTTGCTCGGGCCCAATGGCGCTGGCAAGTCGACCACCATCGGCATTCTGTCGACCTTGGTGAACAAAACCGGTGGCTCGGTCAGCGTCTTTGGTCGCGACCTCGATACCGCGCCTGGGCAGCTTAAGCGTTGCTTGGGTGTGGTGCCGCAAGAGTTCAACTTTAATCAGTTCGAAAAAACCTTCGATATCATCACGACGCAAGCCGGTTATTACGGTATCCCGTTAAAGGTGGCGCGTGAGCGGGCCGAGCAATACCTGACGCAGTTGGGTTTGTGGGATAAGCGCGATGTGCCCTCGCGGATGCTTTCGGGCGGCATGAAGCGTCGTTTGATGATTGCTCGGGCGCTGGTGCATGAACCGCGTTTGCTGATTCTCGATGAGCCCACCGCGGGGGTTGATATTGAGCTGCGCCGGTCGATGTGGAGTTTTCTCAGTGAGCTGAATGAGGCGGGTACGACGATTATTCTTACGACTCACTATCTCGAAGAGGCCGAGCAGTTGTGTCGCAATATCGCCATTATCGATCACGGCCGAATTGTCGAGAACACCAGCATGCGCGAGCTGTTGGGCAAGCTGCATGTGGAAACTTTTTTGCTTGATTTAAAGCATCCACTATTGGTTGCACCGCTGCTGCGGGGGTATCCGGCGCAGTTGCTGAACGGGCAAACACTGGAGGTGCAGGTGGATAAAAGTCGTGGCATCAGTGAACTTTTTATCCAGTTGGCCGCTGCGCAAATTGATGTGTGCAGCCTGCGTAATAAATCCAACCGCCTGGAGGAGTTGTTTGTGTCGTTGGTTGAGAAAAATCTCGCGGAGCAAGCAGTGTGAAGGGCTTGTTAAGCAATGCTGAACGGCGTGCTAATTTAATTGCCCTGCAGACCATAGTGCGCCGCGAAGTGCGCCGATTTATGCGGATTTGGCCGCAAACCCTGCTGCCGCCAGCGATCAGTATGGCGTTGTATTTTGTAATTTTTGGCAACCTGATCGGCCGGCAAATCGGCGACTTGGATGGCTTTAGTTACATGCAGTACATAGTGCCGGGGTTGATCATGATGTCGGTGATCACCAACGCTTACAGCAATGTGGTGTCGAGCTTCTTTAGCAGCAAATTTCAACGTTCGGTGGAAGAGTTGCTGGTCTCGCCAGTATCGCCCCATGTGATTTTGATCGGGTATGTGGTCGGCGGCGTGGTGCGTGGTTTGGCTGTGGCGCTGATTGTTAGCTTACTGTCGCTATTGTTCACCGATTTACAGGTGCAGCATCTGGGTATCACGGTATTGGTGATCACCCTAACCGCCGGGATTTTTTCGTTGGGCGGTTTTATCAATGCGATTTATGCGCGTAATTTTGATGACATTTCCATTATTCCGACCTTCGTGCTGACTCCGCTAACTTACCTGGGTGGGGTGTTTTACTCGATCCATATGCTGCCGCCGTTTTGGCAGACGGTGTCGCTGGCTAACCCGATATTGCATATGGTCAATGCCTTCCGTTACGGCATTCTTGGGGTTTCGGACTTGAATATCGGTGTGGCCATCGGCCTGATGCTGCTGACCGCGGTGCTGCTGTATTGGCAGTGCATTCGATTATTGGTTAGCGGGCATGGAATGCGCCAATAGCTGGCTTGCCCGGCAAGCTGGCACGGTTAGCCGTAACCTGAACGCACCCGCTAAACGGGCTACAATTCACGCCTGACCACTCTTGGGTTTCCTCTATGCATCCTGCCGCAGAACACTCACCACTGGGTAAAACCAGTGAATACGTCGCCACCTACACCCCGGCATTACTCTTTCCGATTCCCCGCACGGCTAAATGGGCTGAGCTGGGTTTGACCGCGCAAACCCTGCCGTACCAAGGCGTGGATCTGTGGAACTGTTATGAGTTGTCTTGGCTGACACCGTCAGGCAAGCCGGTGGTGGCGATTGGCGAGTTTGCCTTTGCCGCGGACTCGGCAAATATCGTCGAGTCAAAATCCTTCAAGTTGTACCTTAACTCGTTAAATCAAAGCATGTTTGCCTCGCCTGATGAGTTGGCGCAGGTGCTGCAGCGCGACCTGTCGCAGGTTTCGGGCGCGCCCGTGGCGGTTAAATTGCGTAGTTTGAGTGAGGTTGAAGGGCAGGGCGTTGCCCGTCTGCCGGGTGTTTGTATTGATGAGTTGGACGTGAGCATTGCGGACTATGCGCAGCCGCAGCCTGAGTTGCTGCAGTGTCTGCAGGCTGAGTCAGTTAGCGAGGCGCTGCACAGTCATTTGCTGCGTTCCAATTGCCCGGTTACCGGTCAGCCTGATTGGGGTAGCGTGGTAGTCGAGTACGCAGGCGATGCGGCCTTGGATCACGCTAGTTTTTTGCGCTATTTAGTCAGCTTTCGCCAGCATGCCGACTTTCACGAGCAATGCGTTGAGCGGATTTTTCTCGATTTGCAGCGCCTACTTAAACCGCAAGTGCTCACGGTGTATGCGCGCTATCTACGTCGCGGCGGTTTGGATATCAATCCGTATCGCAGTACCCATACGGTGCAGGTCGATAACCGCCGCTTGGTGCGTCAGTAAGGCAGTCACTCGCGTTCGCGTCGCTGCTTAGATACCCATATTGGCCAAGCTTTGCACAATATTGCGCAGGGTGGCGGCAACGGTAGGGTGGTCGTTTTCAAAGCGCTCGACGGCCAAGTTAATTCCGTCGGTCAGTGATTCGCTGGGTGCGTTGTCGGGGCCTCGTAGCAGTTGCTGGTCAATTTCTATCATCAGGCTGGCTAGTTCTGCGCGCTCGACATCGTTGAGGGGCGGCTCTTGAGTTAGTTGCTGGCGTAGCTCTTGCAGTTGTTGTTGTAGGCGTGCGGACATGATGCCCTCCCAGGGCAGGCTTAAGGTAATGGCCGGCTGAAATGATGGAGCCAGCGCGCTCAGTTACAGAGTATGCCAAACGCGTGGTTCTTGCCTGATCCGAGTCAATGCTGCTGTGTTTGGGGGGCTTGATTGAAATTCAATATGTTGCAAGTAGCCTTAGCTAGTTGCTCAGGGCTTATACTGGCGTACGAAAATTGCTGGCCTTACGGCGGGTAAGTGACATAACAGGAGTGAAAAGCTATGGCGGTAATCGCGGCAAGTTGGAACCGGTGTCTGACTAAATTACTGGTATGTGCGAGCGTGATGGTGCTGCCAGCATTGGCTCAGGCGGCCAGTGAAGATGATCCGTGGGAGGGTTTTAATCGCCCGGTATTTGTCTTCAATGACACCCTCGACACCTATGCGTTAAAGCCGCTGGCTCAAGGTTATCAGGCTGTGACTCCGCAGTTTCTTGAGGACGGCATTCATAATATGTTCAGTAACGTCGGTGAGGTCGGCAATCTGGCGAACAATCTGTTGCAGGGTAAAATTCATGCGGCTGGCGTTGACACCAGTCGGTTGATTTTTAACACCACCTTCGGTGTGCTGGGTTTTTTTGATGTGGCAAATAAGATGGATTTGCGCAGAAGCGATGAAGACTTCGGGCAAACCTTCGCGGTCTGGGGGAGCAATAGTGGCCCTTATCTGGTCTTGCCATTGCTGGGGCCAAGCACTGCGCGTGATGCGCTAGGTAAAATTCCCGACAGTATGCTGACACCGTATTCGTATATTTCCGATGTGCCTGCGCGTAACACGCTCAGGGCTGTCGATGTGGTGCAGACCCGTGCCAGTTTGCTGCCTCTGGAAAAATTGGTTACCGGTGATCGATATGTTTTTGTCCGTAATGCCTTTTTGCAGAACCGTGAATTTAAAGTGACCGACGGTCAAGTGGTGGATGATTTTTAGGCGCTAACAAACACCAACAATAAAGGCGGCCTAGGCCGCCTTTATTGTTGGTGTTTGCAGAGTGGTCAGCTCATCGACAGAATGGTGAGGCCTAGCGACTGCTTGCCCTCGCCGAGATCTATCACTCGAACCACTTCAGTTTGCGCAATTAGATCGGCAATTTTCTCGTGATCTGAGGCGATGTGCACCTTCACTTGTTGGCCCATGGCTAGGCTGCTGGTGGCTTCAACTTGCATGCCAGTGCTGGAAAGGTCTAAGCAGCGCGCCGGCGTTACTTGGTCGTCATGGTGCAGGGTGACGGCGGCCTCCATTTGCATGCGTATGTAGTCGCGTTTCTCGCTGTAGATACGATCAATTCTGCTCATAAATCCTTTCCTCTTATTCTATGGCTGTTCGCCAAGGCCTGTTATAACCCCCACTGATTTGAGGTGTAAAGGCGTTGCGCGACGATCGGCTCAGGCTTGAACCGCTCAGCAGATGGGAGTACCTTCTGCGCCTTGAAGTTAAGCCTCGTTAACGCATCAGCGCTTGCGCTGCCCTGCCATTTTTTAACTCATGCCCCGGCGTTGTTTGCCAGGATAGCCAATGCACAATTCCAGTGCCACGCTGCTGATTATCGATGACGATAACGTCGTCCGAGCCAGTCTTGCCGCTTATCTCGAAGACAGTGGTTTCAATGTTTTGCAGGCCTGCAATGGTTTGCAAGGGCTTGAAATATTTGCCCGAGAACAACCTGATTTGCTGATTTGCGATTTACGCATGCCGCAGGTTGACGGTCTTGAGCTGCTTCGCCGCCTTACCGAACAGGGCTTACAAGCGCCAGTTATCGTGGTTTCTGGCGCCGGAGTGATGAGCGATGCGGTTGAGGCGCTGCGTTTGGGCGCCGCTGACTACCTGATCAAACCCTTGGAAGACCTCGCGGTGCTCGAACATTCGGTGCGTCGCGCTCTTGAGGGTTCGCGACTGCGCATAGAGCTCGAAGCGGCCAATCAAGAGATACAGGCTCGGCGGTTAGAGCTTGAGGCGGCTAACCAAGAGCTAAAGGCCAGTCTGAGCTTGCTGGAAGAGGATCAAAAGGCCGGCCGGCAAGTGCAGATGAACATGCTGCCAGAAACACCTTGGTCGGTTGATGGCTTAGAGTTTGCGCACCACATCATTCCGTCCTTGTATTTGTCTGGTGACTTTGTCGATTATTTCCGTCTCGACGAACATCGCGTGGCCTTTTATTTGGCCGATGTTTCCGGGCACGGTGCGTCCTCTGCGTTTGTTACGGTATTGCTTAAATTTATGACCACGCGACTGCTGTATGAATCGCGTCGTGGCGGCAAGATGCCGCCGGTTAAACCTTCAGATGTCTTGGTGCACGTTAATCGTAGCCTGCTGAGCTGCAAACTCGGCAAGCACGTGACCATGATCGGTGGCGTGGTCGATACTCAAGCGGCGACCCTGACCTACAGTATTGGTGGGCATTTGCCTCTACCCATTATGTTTAGTCAGGGCCAAGCGCAGTATTTGCCGGGCCGAGGTTTGCCAGTCGGTTTGTTTGCCGAGGCGACGTATCAAGACCATGTAATGACGCTACCTGAATCCTATAGTTTGACCTTGCTTTCGGACGGTATTTTGGATTTGTTGCCCGGCGATAGCTTGAAAGAAAAAGAAGCCCTGCTGCCTGAGTTGGTCAGCGCTGCCGGTGGTACTTTGGCCGGTTTACGCAAAGCATTTGGGCTGGCCAAGCTTGGCGAGATGCCGGATGATATTGCCTTGCTGGTGATGAGCAGGAACCTTGCATGAGTAGCGGTAAAATACAGTTTGCCGAGCAAAGCGGCACCTTTGTGTTGAAGTTCGTGGGTGAAGTGCGTCTGACCCTGTGTTCGGCGCTGGACACTACCATTGAGCGAATTTTTACCGCGCTGAATTTTTCAGCGATCGTGATTGATCTCACTGAAACCCGCAGCATCGACAGCACCACCTTGGGTTTGCTGGCCAAGTTATCGATACTCTCGCGGCAGAAAATTGGCTTATTGCCAACGGTGGTCACCACCCACGAAGACATTACACGGCTGTTGCAGTCGATGGGCTTCGATCAAGTGTTCAATATCGTCGATACGCCGCAACCCTGTCCGGATTGCTTGACCGACCTACCGTCGCAAGATCAGTCCGAAGATGTGGTAAAAGCCAAGGTGCTGGAGGCACATCGGATTTTGATGGGGCTCAATGAGTCCAATCGAGAAGCCTTCCATGATTTAGTCAGCGCGCTCGAACGCCAGCACTGATCGGCAGCCCGTGGTTTAGGCGCTCTAGCAGGTATAAAAAAACGGGTGACAGCTTAAGGCTGTCACCCGTTTTGTTTTCTGCGGCCGGAATTTATCTTGCTCGTGCTTGGGTGAGCAGCACTTCGAGCTTTTCTTGATCGCGGGCAAACAGACGAATACCCTCTGCCAGTTTCTCGCTGGCCATGGCATCTTCGTTCATGGCCCAGCGGTATTGGCTTTCGTTCAGGCTTTGTCGCGCTTCGCCGGGATTGCCGGGATTGAGTAAGCGCGGCAGTGGGGTGTGATCTTCGGCAAGTTTTTGCAGTAGCTCGGGGCTGATGGTTAGGCGGTCGCAGCCGGCCAGTTGTTCGATCTGGCTGAGGTTACGAAAGCTTGCGCCCATTACTACGGTGCTATAGCCGTTGGCCTTGTAGTAGTTATAGATGCGCGTTACTGACTGCACACCGGGATCTTCGGCACCAACAAAATCGCGGCCTTCGGCTTTTTTGTACCAGTCGTAAATACGCCCGACGAACGGGGAAATCAAAAATACCCCAGCCTGCGCACAGGCAACGGCTTGGGCGAACGAGAACAGTAACGTCAGGTTGGTTTGAATGCCGCTGCGTTCCAATTGCTCGGCGGCCTGGATACCTTCCCAAGTAGCGGCGATTTTAATCAATACCCGCTCGCGGCCGATGCCGGCGTTGGCATACAGGCCGATTAGCTGTTCTGCGCGGCGCAGGGTGGCTTGTGTATCGAAGGACAGGCGGGCATCCACTTCGGTGGAGATGCGTCCGGGAATAACCTGCAAAATTTGCTGGCCAACACTGACGCCAAACAAGTCGCAGGCTAGCCCTAGATCACCGTTGCAGTTGTCCATGGCGGCGTCGAGCAGGGCGGCGTAGCGGGGCAGAGAGGCCGCCTTAAGCAGCAAGGAAGGGTTGGTGGTGGCGTCCACCGGTTGCAGTTTGGCGATCGCATCGAGATCGCCGGTGTCGGCAACTACCGTGGTGAACTGCTTGAGTTGATCCAGTTTTGAAGTCATGAGAGTCCTTAGCGTTGCGGATCTCATGACCTTACCCGAGTGTGGCGGGGCGCTCAACGGCTGCTAGTGGCCTTCGAGCAATTGGGTGGCCTGGTCGAGCAGTAACAGCGGCTCGGCAGTTTTGTGAATATCCACCGAGAGCAGTTGGCGAAAACGTCGAGCGCCACTAAAGCCTTGACCTAAACCCAGTACGTGACGCGTGATGTGATGCATTGCGCCGCCATCTGCCAGATGTTGCGCAATGTAGGGGCGCAATTGCCGCAGCGCTTCGGCGCGGCCGATAATTGGCTGGTTGCTGGCAAACAGTTGCTGGTCGACCGACGCCAGGATATAGGGGTTGTGATACGCCTCGCGTCCCAGCATCACGCCATCGAAGGTCTGTAGATGGGTCTGGCAAGACTCCAAGGTTTTGATTCCACCGTTAAGAATGATCTCAATATCCGGAAAGTCCTGCTTGAGTTGCGCGGCCACCTCGTAGCGCAGCGGCGGCACTTCGCGATTTTCCTTTGGTGACAGCCCGGCCAAGATCGCAATCCGTGCATGCACGGTAAAGCTCTGGCAGCCGGCATCGCGCACCGTGCCGACAAAGTCGCAAAGTTCGGCATAACTGTCGCGGCCATCAATGCCGATCCGGTGTTTGACTGTGACAGGAATGCTCACAGCGTCGCGCATGGCTTTTACGCAATCAGCCACCAGTTGCGGGTGCCCCATCAAGCAGGCGCCAATCATATTGTTCTGCACACGGTCGCTGGGGCAGCCAACGTTCAGGTTGACCTCGTCAAAGCCTGCAGCTTCGGCCATTTTCGCACAGGCGGCTAAATCGCTCGGCACGCTGCCGCCCAGTTGCAGTGCCAGTGGATGCTCAGCCTCGTGGTGACGTAAAAAACGGGCATGATCGCCGCGCAGTAAGGCGCCTGTGGTGACCATCTCGGTGTACAGCAAGGCGTGCTTGGAGAGCAGGCGCAGGAAGAAACGACAATGGTGATCGGTCCAATCCATCATCGGCGCAACGGAGAAACGATGGCTGAGGGTTGTTTGGGTGTCTGCGGTTTTAGGCATTTGAAAATAAAACTTCTTGAAGGTGGTGACTGCGCAACGCCGTCCGGTGGCTGGCGGCGGCAAGGGTTTGCAGTGTCGCGGGCGGGTCGGTGTGTGTGCATTGTAGCGGAGGGTTCTGGCGCGACCTAATCGGGCGCGGCGGGCAAGTTGTTGCGGTAAATATTCAGGGGCGAATTTGACAGGTTGGCCGGCCGGGCTATGTTCAAAGAGCGCGGGTCAAGGAGTACTGCGCAGCCCTAATATGACAAGGAGTGTTACCCATGCAAAAAACGCATATTTCATCTGTTTTGTTCGCCCTCTTGGCGGGTTTTTCGCTGGCCGTTTCGGCAGCAGAATCCGCTGCGCCCCAAGCCGCTATGGTTACTCCGGTGCAGACCGCTGCTGCGCCTGCTGAGGCTATTGAATCGACTAAGGTTAATCTCAATACGGCTGATGCCGTCACCTTGGAACGGGAGTTGCTGGGTGTTGGCGAGGTTAAAGCTCAGGCGATTGTTGCTTACCGCACGGCCAATGGTGCTTTTGCTTCGGTCGACGATTTGCTCGAGGTGAAGGGCATTGGCGCGGCAACCCTGGAGAAAAATCGCGACAAACTGAGCATTAACTAGGGCCAAGGATGGTCCGCTTAATCGGCTGATCAATTGATCGACCGATTTTGTTTTCAGTCTGTAGTCGCCATTTGTCTATAAGGAGCTATTTGATGGAGCTAATCAGGCCCGGTATGCCATGGTCGGTCAGTACGTCGGCCGGCCTGCATCACTTAATTTGTCAGGTGGCTGAGCATTGGCCGGGCGTCCAGCCGCTGTTGCACGTGCCGGCAAGCGAAGCGGATTATGATTTGCTGGTTGTTTCGTTGGTTGAACTCAAGGGCATCATTGGCCGGCAAGCGGCGCATCCACTGATGTCTCTTGTGGCCGTGGTTGAGGTGTTGATGCACTACTACGAGGGTGGTCGCAAGATTTGATGATGTTGCTGAGGGTTGCGGTGCTTGAGGAGCGCTTTTCTGAATGCAAAACAAAAGCCCCAGCCATAACGGCAGGGGCTTTTTTGGTTCCGCCGGCACTCGACAGCGCAGTTGAACGTGCTTTAGCACGGCTCCGCAGGGGTGAGCGTTCGGCAGGCAAAAAAAAGCCTCGTGATTAACCGAGGCTTTGTATTTGGCTCCACGACCTGGACTCGAACCAGGGACCCAGTGATTAACAGTCACTTGCTCTACCAACTGAGCTATCGCGGAATTACAGTTCGTATCCTACTGATTTAAAAGGCTAAGTCAAGCTCGTGAGGCGAACTTGACTGCGCATTTTAGAGGACTTTAGCGATCGCCTGGGTGACGGCTGCAAGGTTGTTGCGGTTCAGCGCGGCCACGCAAATACGTCCGGTGCTGACCGCGTAAATGGCGAACTCAGTTTGCAGGCGTTCTACTTGCGCGGCGGTTAAGCCGGAGTACGAGAACATGCCGCGCTGGCGTGCCACGAAACTGAAGTCGCGCTTGCTGGTTTGCTCGCTCAGTTGCGCAACCATGGCGCAGCGCATGCTGCGAATCCGCTCGCGCATCTCAGCCAGTTCTTGCTCCCACAGAGCGCGCAGTTCTGGACTGTTGAGCACGTTGGCGACGATGGTGGCGCCATGGGTCGGCGGGTTGGAGTAGTTGGTGCGAATGACCCGCTTAACTTGCGAGAGCACCCGGCAGGCTTCCTCTTGCGAGCTGCTGACAATCGACAGTGCGCCCACCCGCTCGCCATACAGCGAGAAAGACTTGGAGAACGAGCTGGAGACCAGAAAGGCCAGCCCCGACTCGGCAAACAAACGCACGGCCGCCGCATCTTGCTCGATGCCATCGCCAAAGCCTTGATAGGCGATATCCAAAAACGGCACGTGCTCGCGCTCGCGCAGTACCTCTAGTACCGCCTGCCAATCTTCAATGCTTAGATCGACGCCGGTCGGGTTGTGACAGCAAGCGTGCAGTACCACGATCGAACGGGCGGGGAGGTTTTTCAGGTCTTCGAGCATGCCGCTACGGTCAACGCCGTGGTTGGCGGCGTCGTAGTAGCGATAGTTGTGCACCGGGAAGCCGGCCGCTTCAAACAATGCGCGATGGTTTTCCCAGCTTGGATCGCTGATCGCAACCACAGCGTCCGGCAGCAAACGCTTGAGAAAGTCTGCGCCGGTTTTCAGTGCGCCCGTGCCACCAACCGATTGGGTGGTGACTACGCGACCAGCGGCCAGTAGCGCCGAGTCGGCGCCAAACAGGAGCTTTTGCACAGCCTGATCGTAGGCGGCAATGCCTTCGATCGGTAAATAACCACGGGGTGCATGGGCTTCAATGCGGGCTTGTTCAGCCGCAGCGACGGCGCGCAACAGCGGAATACGACCCTCTTCATTGAAATAAACCCCAACCCCGAGGTTGACCTTGTGGGTCCGGGTGTCGGCGTTAAATGTTTCGTTGAGGCCCAAGATGGGGTCGCGCGGCGCCATTTCGACGGCAGAGAACAGGCTCATGATGCGGCAACTCGAGAAGAAAGACTGAAGGCATGCAACACCCGGCAAATACTGGCATTAGGGGTTGCGCAAACGGGTCGCTATTATAGCCACCAAGAAGGAGCGCGGCGATATGCTTGCGCACGCTTTTCATGGGTGTATGACGCCTTTTGTGTGCTCGCGTCACAGGCGTTTGCTGAGGTTTGCATGTCGAAGTTTGAGTTGGTTACCCGTTTTAAGCCGGCTGGCGATCAGCCGCAGGCCATTCGCCTGATGGTGGAGGGCCTGGAGGCGGGGCTGGCGCATCAAACCTTGCTCGGGGTGACCGGTTCTGGCAAGACCTTCAGCATCGCCAATGTGATCGCCCAGGTGCAGCGCCCCACCATTATCTTGGCACCGAATAAAACCCTAGCGGCGCAGTTGTACGGCGAGTTCAAGGGTTTTTTCCCAAATAATGCCGTCGAGTATTTCGTCTCTTATTACGATTACTACCAGCCCGAAGCCTATGTGCCGTCCTCCGATACTTTTATCGAGAAGGACGCCTCGATCAATGACCATATCGAGCAGATGCGCCTGTCGGCGACCAAGGCGCTGCTTGAGCGCAGCGATGCCATCATCGTCACCACGGTGTCCTGTATCTATGGTTTGGGCGACCCGCAGTCTTACTTGAGGATGGTGCTGCATCTGGATCGTGGCGACCGCATGGATCAACGCGAGTTGCTGCGCCGTTTGGCCGACCTGCAATACACCCGCAATGATATGGATTTTGCCCGCGCGACCTTTCGGGTGCGCGGCGATGTGATTGATGTGTTCCCGGCTGAATCGGATCTGGAAGCCATTCGCATTGAGTTGTTTGACGACGAGGTGGAGAACCTCAGTGCCTTCGATCCGCTGACTGGCGTGGTCATCCGCAAGTTGCAGCGCTACACCCTGTATCCCAAGAGTCACTACGTCACCCCGCGGGAAAAGCTGCTGGAGGCGGTCGAGCACATTAAAGTCGAGCTAAAAGAGCGTCTCGACTACCTACGCGCCAATAATAAATTGGTCGAGGCCCAGCGCCTAGAGCAGCGCACCCGCTTCGATATCGAGATGATTGTCGAGCTGGGCTACTGCAACGGCATCGAAAACTACTCGCGGTATTTGTCTGGTCGCGAGCCGGGCCAGGCGCCACCGACCTTATTTGATTACCTGCCGGCGAACGCGCTGCTGGTGATCGATGAGTCCCACGTCAGCGTGCCGCAAGTGGGCGCCATGTATAAGGGCGACCGCTCGCGCAAAGAAACCTTGGTGGAATACGGTTTTCGCATGCCCTCGGCGCTGGATAACCGGCCGATGCGCTTCGATGAGTTTGAGCTGATTAGTCCGCAAACCATCTTCGTCTCGGCCACGCCGGGTAACTACGAGGCCGAGCATGCTGGGCGGATTATCGAGCAGGTGGTGCGCCCGACCGGCCTGGTGGACCCGCAGATTGAAGTGCGCCCGGCGCTGACTCAGGTCGATGACTTGCTCTCGGAGATTGCCAAGCGCGTGGCGCTCAAGGAGCGGGTGCTGGTCACCACGTTGACCAAGCGGATGTCCGAAGATTTGACCGACTATCTGGGCGATCACGGCGTTAAGGTGCGCTATCTGCACTCGGACATCGATACGGTTGAGCGGGTGGAAATTATTCGTGATCTGCGCATCGGCGTGTTCGATGTGTTGGTCGGCATCAACCTGCTGCGTGAAGGTTTGGATATGCCGGAGGTGTCCTTGGTGGCGATTCTGGATGCCGACAAAGAGGGCTTCTTGCGCTCCGAACGCTCGCTGATCCAGACCATTGGCCGCGCCGCGCGTAATCTCAATGGCCGGGCGATTCTGTACGCCGACCGCATGACTGGCTCGATGGAGCGGGCGATTGGTGAAACCGAGCGGCGCCGCGACAAGCAAATCGCCTTTAACCTAGCCAATGGCATCATCCCGCAAGGGATTTTCAAGGACGTGCAAGATATTCTCGAAGGCGCCGTGGTGCCGGGTTCGCGCAGCAATAAACGGCGCGGCATGGCCAAGGCGGCCGAGGAGAGCGCCCGTTATGAAAACGAACTGCGCACGCCGGGCGAGATCGGTAAACGGATAAAACTGATGGAAGAGAAGATGTACCAATTGGCTCGTGATCTGGAGTTTGAGGCGGCTGCGCAACTGCGCGACGAAATCCACAAGTTGCGTGAGCGGTTGTTGCAGGTTTGATTGCTGCTGCGGCTGATGCGGGTTGTCTTGGTCGCTATTGGAAGCCATGGCCAGCGGTTGTTTGATTATTGGTTCGGATACAGCGCCGGTACGGGAGGTTATTCAGCATGGGCATAACGGCTTGCTGGTGGGCTTCTTTGATTCAGCCAAGATAGGTGAGACTTTAATCGCAACACTGAATAATCAATCAGATTTTGGTGCTTGTGCGCAGAACGCATGGTGCTGTGCTCAGCAGTTCTCGCTGAACCAAGGATTAAACAGTTATCAAAAATTAATTGTGGGTGAAAGGGTGAAGCACGCGTCAGTCATAGCTGTGGCTGATTTAGCATGAGCGCAACCAATCAACATGTCTGTATAGACTGCACCTGTCTTACATTACTCGTAATAACTAATTCCGATATTTCTATGCTAGGAGCAAGTAATGACTGAGAAAAATAAACCTAACCCCGTGGTCATACTGCTAATGCTTGCCGTCGCGACGGGGGCTGTATACATGCTGTCTGGTAAGCAGCAGTTTAAATTCGCTAATGGCGAGGCCGAGCAACAACAGGCGGGAGCTGAAAAAAACACACCAAACGCCCCAGTCACTTACGATCCCGCTAAATGTAAGCAGGATGCACAGGGGATGGTTTATTTTGCGCTCGGATCTACGGTATTTAAAATGCCTTATCAGCAAGCTTTGTTTATCGGTGGCATGGTGCCTAAAGAGGAAGCTACATTACCTAAGCGCCCCGACCCTTCAGAGCTTGAAGGCTGTCCGAGCAACCCCATCAAGGGCAGCTCATACACTTTTGCTTATCGCTATGAGCAGCTAGTAAAAAACAAGCACAATCCGAACCTAAGGATGAGTCCTGACGTATTAAGTATTATATATGTCCCGCCAGAATACTCAGGATTTCTAGGTTTGCAGGCGACATGGGAAAATGATTTTGAGCGGGTAAGGCAAAAATATCAAGCTTGCGATGAATTGGTTTCTGGTCTGATTGTTTGTCGGCAACCCAGTGCTGGTCCGAAACTGCAGGGTGGTATGGAGTTGTCTGCCTATCAAGCTAAGGCGGGGAGTTATGATACGCCAACGGGTAGAAGATTTACAGTTTCATGCATGGTTCCGCAACTTCCTGGTGAGCGAGAGTGTGTCGTTGACTACAGGTATTCTGCAGAGATCAATGTGCACTATAAATTCCATAGAAATAATCTACCCATATCTGAAGTGATAAATTACGACCGATCTTTACGCAAGCGATTGGAGGATATGCAGGTGAAAAATTATATCTGGTCTAATTAAATACGAAACAAGGAGGTTGCCATGAGTAATCCAATTTACACCAGGGGCTATGGCAATTTTACGCTGAGCCAGCCTAGTAGGGCGGGTGAAACCCGCATCTTCCACTGCAATATTCATGGGTGATAACCCGTATTGATCATCAATCATGCGGGTTGCACCCGCCCTACGCGCGGCGCCGG
>JAIETJ010000132.1 GCA_019745275.1 Pseudomonadaceae bacterium
GTGCACTTTCCCGAAACCCAACCGGCCGACCGTTTGCTCGAAATCGAGCGGCACGCAGCCCGTAGCGTCGAGCGGGCGCAGCGGATTCTGGTGGACTCGCAGTTTATCTGCGATGAAGTCTGCCGCCATTACGGCGTGCCGGCCGAGCGGGTGGTGGTGGCGCCATTAGGCTGCGCCGCGCGCTTTCATCCACGCATGGCTGCGCAGTTGGCCGCGCCGCTGCAAGCCTTGGATTTGCAGCCGGGTCGTTATCTGCTTTGCGTCGGCACCTTGGAGCCGCGTAAGAACCTGCAGTTGGCCTTGCACGCCTATGAGCTGTTGCCGGCGGCGCTGCGTGCGCAGTATCCGTTGGTCATCGTCGGCATGCCGGGCTGGCGCCCAGAGCAGCTAGCCGCGCCCTTACAGCGCGCGCTGGCCACCGGGCAGGTGCGCCTGCTGGGCTATCAGAGTGATACGCTGCTCGCAGAGTTGCTGGCCGGCGCACGGCTGCTGCTGTTTCCCTCGCTCTATGAAGGCTTCGGCTTGCCGGTGCTGGAGGCCATGGCCAGTGGTACGCCGGTGATCCTCAGCCACGGTTCGGCCTTGCCGGAAGTGGCGGGCGCCGCCGGAACCTACATTGATCCGCAGGAAGAGCGCGGCTGTGCTGAAGCCATTCTGGGTTTAATTGATGATCAGGCCGAATGGCAACGTCGGCGCGAGGCAGGCTTGCAGCGCGCTGAAGTGTTTTCGTGGGGACGCTGTGCGGCCGTTACCGCCAGTGTTTACAAACAGGTCCTGGAGGGCTGATGCGCGTTTTACATTTTTTTAAGACCTACCTGCCTGAGTCGGTGGGTGGCATCGAGCAGGTAATATTTCAGCTCTGCCAAAGCGGTAGGGCTAACGGCGTGCACAGTGAGGTGCTGACCCTCAGTGCCAATCCTGAGCCGCGTGAGGTGATGGTCGCCGACCATAAAGTGCACAGAGCCAAACTGGACTTACAGATAGCCTCGACCGGCTTTTCTTTTAGTGTATTTAAGCGTTTTCGCGAGTTAGCGGCGCAGGCCGACATCATCAACTACCACTTCCCGTGGCCTTTTATGGATCTGGTGCACTTCGCTTCGGCCGTGGACAAGCCGATGGTGGTGACTTATCACTCCGATATCGTTCGGCAAAAAAACTTGATGCGCGTCTATAGCCCGCTGATGCATGGTTTCTTGCGGCGCGCTGATCGGATTGTGGCCGCCTCACCAAACTATCTGGAAACCAGTCCGGTACTTAAGCGCTATCGGGATAAGACGGTGGTAATTCCTTATGGCTTAGACCGTAGCGGTTATCCCGTTCCGAGTGAGGCCTGTTCAAGTGCTTGGGAGCAGCGTTTCGGGCGGCGCTTCTTCCTGTTTGTTGGGGTGATGCGTTACTACAAGGGCCTGCACATCCTGCTCGAGGCCGCGCAGGGCACGAATTACCCTATTGTGATAGTTGGCGCCGGGCCGCTGGAGCAAGAGTTGCGCGAGCAGGCGGCCCGGCTTGGGCTGACCCATGTGCACTTTCTCGGGCGCTTGGGTGAAGAAGACAAGGTCGCCTTGTTGCAGCTGTGTAGCGCGATTTTGTTCCCTTCGCATTTGCGCTCCGAGGCGTTCGGCATTTCTTTGTTGGAAGGCGCGATGTACGGCAAACCGATGATCTCCAGCGAGATCGGCACCGGCACCAGCTATATCAACATTCATGGCGAAACCGGGCTGGTGGTGCCGCCGAGTAATCCGCCCGCCTTTCGCGAGGCCATGCGTATGCTCTGGGATAACCCCACGCAGGCACAGGAAATGGGCCGCAAGGCCGCGCAGCGCTATGAGCAGTTGTTTACCTCCGAGCAGATGGGCCGGCAGATGGCTAGGCTCTACCGGGAGTTGCTCGGGGGCTAACTTGCGCCCATCGAGGCGAAACCTCGGCGGGAGATGCGGTAGCGCTCCACCATGGCCTGCAATTGGATCAGCAGCAGGGCGCTGGCTAGGCTGCCTAAGATGCTGGCAAGCACATAGACGCCACCGTGCTGCTGCGGGGTTAGCCCCAATAGTTTCTCGCAGCAGAAGAACACTAGAAAGCGGCTGATGAAAATCGGGTAGGCCACGCAGATTATTTAGCCTGGCTTTTCATCTGCCTGAACTGTGTACCGCAGAAGCCGTGGTGCTGATGGATCACGGCTCTTAAGTATCCTCAGTCGCTAGCAGGATTACTTAATTGTTGTCCGGCTGTACTTGACGCAAGTAGTTCAGCAAATGACTCTGCACGAGTGACTGATCTAGTTTGGGTTCTGGCTTTAGGCCCTGAGTTTGCAAGTCTGAAACTAATTGGCGTGTGCGAGTTTCTGCGCACTCGGCGCGAACATGGTAGTACGTATCCAGCATACAGCTGCGATCAAAGCGGCTCTGTTCTGGCGTACCAAGAAAAGTGAACCCTTGCGCTTGCACCAACTGTTGAATGCTGACGGTATAGTCACGTATCTGCTGTCTGTAGATCTGGTAGCACTCGTTGCTGTCTCGCGCGGTAACGGCGGGCCATGCAAAGAAAATCTTTGCCCCGCTGGCATCACGTACTTCTGCCAAACGCTGTAGGTTTTCAATAAAAGTCTCGCTGATTTGAGGGAATTCAAACAGCCCGAAAAGGTAGTGATCGCAAGCTAGACCGCTGGTTAGTGGGTCTAACGCTTGGCGTACCTCAATCAGCTGACTACCGCGTGCAGAAATGCGTATCTGCTCCTCGAATCGGCTTAGGGAGTCCTGAGTAGCGGCAGCGATTTGCGAATTTCGTGACTCGATCCGAAAGGCCGATTGCAGGCCTAAACTGAAAGGGACGCTCTGGTAGACGAAGCGAAAGCGTTCAGGCCAACTTAATTCTCGGTAGTAGAAAGCGTTGGAGCCACGCTCATCAAGAATCGACGTGACATAGTCTGCGGGCAGCTTGTCGTCAGCACGATACTGCAGCCACTCAAGAGGAAGAATGACCACATCATCGGCCTTAAGGTGCTTGGCCAAGCGCTCGATTTTGTGACGGAGTGGATAGCCGGCGTTGTCTGAGACAATTACGGTCAGTCGGCCGAAATGCTGCTCAATAGCCTGAGCATCAATGGAGTGAATAGCGCTGGAGCCACTTTCCACGATGATGCGCTTGGGAATGTCATCGCTGGCCTGGAGTAAGAACTGGCGATACGACACACCCAAGGGGGTGTCGACGATTGCCAGGCGATCAATCAGCAGGAAGTAACCTACAACAAAGAGTGCAAGGCTAGCGAAGCTGGCTAGGGCAAATCGTGCTTTATGCATCACAGTAGTCAGCATCAGAAGTTGAAGTAGAGAAAGTCGGAGGGCGCGTTCTGGATCTGCGCAACCATCGCGTAGAAAAAAGCAAAGCCGACCAGTAAAGCCGCTAACAGACCCTTCTTGAATCGTAGGCGCCCATCATAAGGGGCAAGCCCGGCGATCTGCTGGGAGTTCGGCGCCAAGAATGCCAACAGAGCAGCCAATCCCAGGCTTAGTAGCGCTTCAAGCGGCAGCAAGTTGCTGGCGAGATGTCCTAGGCCTGCGACACTTAGGCCCAGCATGCTGGATAGCATGTGCAGTGCGGCCGGCAAATTCTCGGCACGGAAAAATACCCAGGCGAAGTTGACGAACAAAAAGGTCATGGCCCAACCTAGCCAGCCCGGTAATCGCATGCCTAGATCCTGCCAGTAGCGGTGCAGTACGACCGCAGCGCCATGCAGTGCTCCCCAGATCAGAAAGGTCCAGCCGGCGCCATGCCAAATACCACCAATCAGGAAGGTGGCGAATAGATTGAAGTAGATGCGCGGTAGCGCGGCGCGCTTCCCTCCGAGAGGGATGTAGACGTAGTCCCGTAGCCAGGTGGAAAGTGTTATGTGCCAGCGCCGCCAGAAATCCTGAATGTTGCTGGCCTGATACGGCGAGTTGAAGTTCAGGGGCAGGTTTATGTTGAACATAAGGCCAAGGCCAATTGCCATGTCCGAATAGCCAGAGAAGTCAAAGTACAACTGCAAGCTGTAGAGCAGACTGGTGCTCCATGCTTCGATCATTGTCAGTGTCTGCGCGCTGGAGTAGCCGGCATTTGCCCATTGCCCAAGATTGTCTGCGATCAGTACTTTCTTGATTAGGCCAATGGCAAATATGAACAGGCCTAAGGAGAAGTTATCGAGACGAAATCGCAGATTACCCGCGCTCGCGAACTGGGGCATCAAGTCTTTATGGTGGACTATCGGGCCAGCTATCAGATGGGGGAAGAACGTCACGAACAGGGTGTAGTTAACCAGGTTGTAATCTCTGACACCTGAACGGCTGCAGTCCACCAGATAAGCGATTTGAGTGAAAGTAAAGAAGCTGATACCCAACGGTAGCAGTAGTTTGAGGCTAGCCAGTTGGGTGCCGCTTAATGCGTTGAGTGTCTCGATGAAAAAATCGCTGTACTTGAAGTAAGCGAGGCCAGCGACGTTAAGCACAATACCGATCAGCAATAAAATCCAGCCGTGTGGTGAGTCGCCCCTTGCGGTCTGTACCACGCGCGAAATACGCGTGCCCAGCACGTAGTTGACGATGATCGACAGGCCGATCAAAAACAGATACTTCGGTTCCCAGTAGCCATAGAAGAACAGCGAAGTTGCGGCCAGCCACAAGCGCGAGAGTGAGCCTCGCTGCAACCGGGCCAGCAAAAAGTAACCAGCTAGAGCGATTGGCAGAAAGGCATAGATGAAGATGGGGGAGCTGAAAAGCATACGCGGTTTGTCCTATTCACTTACACAGCAGAATAACTGACCTTGTTGAAACGAAGAACCCGGCACATGGCCGGGTTCTTCTTAGCTTGGAAAGGCGTATCGATTACTCGACCGCTTTAACCAGTGCCTCGATGACCTTTTTGGCGTCGCCAAATACCATCATGGTTTTGTCGAGGTAGAACAGTTCGTTGTCCAGCGCTGGCAGCGCTATGAGCAGTTGTTTACCTCCGAGCGGATGGGCCGGCAGATGGCGCAGCTGTATTGGGAGCTGCTCGGGGGGCTAGCTCGCGTCACCCATCGAGGCGAAACCACGACGTGAGATGCGGTAGCGCTCCACAATGGCCTGCAATTGGATCAGCAGCAGAGCGCTGGATAGGCTGCCTAAGATGCTGGCAAGCACATAGACGCCACCGTGTTGTTGCGGGGTCAGTCCCAACAGCTTCTCGCAGCACAAGAACACCAAGAAATGGCTGATGAAGATCGGGTAGGCCAGGCGACCCAGCAAATTATCTAGGCGTGCATGCCGCCCGTCTGCGATCTTTGCGTTGAGGACGGCACTGAGCAGGGGGATGGCCAGCACGGCGCCGATCATTAGCTCTTGGACGCGCGGGTTGGTATACAGACCGAAGCTGGGTGCAACCACCAGCAGCATCAGCAGGTAGGTCGATAGGTAGACCAGTACGACGCGGCGATAGAAGTCTTCTTGGCGTCGGCCATAGGCTAGTCCGGCGAGGAAAAACACCAACACGCCGAAAATGAAGCGATAGCCGAAGTTATCGCTATTGAAGGTGCCAATGCCATGGAATAGCGCCGTAATCTGGATAACGCCTGCCCCGACAAAGACCAAGGCAAAGCCCCATCGCCCCAGCATCAGGATTAGCGGCAGCAGCAGGTAAAAGTGGAACTCACTGGACAGCGACCATGCTGGCGGCACTATCGGATGGGGCAGCAGTGCCTCGATGCTGAGTGGCTCAAACACATAGTTGGCAGGCAGCAGCAACAGATTTAACAGGATGCGTTGTGGCTCCACGGGCTGGTTAAGAAACATCGTGTGCCGTGCAGGGCCGAGCCAGTAGATCAGCAGGAAGGTCAACACCACCACTGCGCTGTACTGCGGCATAAGCTTGAGCAATCGATCAAAATAGAAGTCGCGCACTGGTTGAAGGCTGTGTTGCTGAAAGCGCTGATAGCTGCGGCCCATCAGGTACCCGCTGATGAAGTAGAACAAAATTACTGAGCTGACGCCGGGGTTGAGCGGCATGCCTAGGCTTGGGATGTGCGAGAGAAGAACTAACAATGCGAGGATGAAGCGGAGTGTGCCGAGCATGAGAAACGACCGAGGCTGATAGCGTGTGGGCTGTGTGAGCAAAAACGAGCGAGAGCCGTGTTAAGTTATGCGGTGCAACACTAACAAAAAAACCCGGCACTGGGCCGGGTTGTTTTGGTGCTAACGCGGAGGATTACTCGACCGCTTTAACCAGTGCCTCGATAACCTTTTTGGCGTCGCCAAATACCATCATGGTTTTGTCGAGGTAGAACAGTTCGTTGTCTAGGCCGGCGTAGCCGCTGGCCATCGAGCGTTTGTTGACGATGATGGTCTTGGCTTTGTAAGCCTCGAGAATCGGCATGCCGGCGATTGGCGACTTAGGGTCGTTCTTCGCGGCCGGGTTAACCACGTCGTTGGCGCCCAGTACCAGCACCACGTCGGCTTGGCCGAACTCGGAGTTGATGTCGTCCATCTCGAACACTTGCTCGTAAGGCACTTCGGCCTCGGCCAGCAGAACGTTCATGTGGCCGGGCATACGGCCGGCTACCGGGTGGATCGCGTACTTCACGGTCACGCCACGGTGGGTCAGCTTCTCAACCAGTTCCATCAGCGCGTGCTGAGCACGGGCCACGGCCAGACCATAGCCGGGCACGATGATGACGGTGTCGGCGTTGGTCAGCAAGAATGCTGCGTCGTCGGCCGAGCCAGATTTAACCGGACGGGCTTCTTGCGCGCCGGCAGGGCCTGCGTCGGCAGGAGCGCCACCGAAACCACCGAGGATTACGTTGAAGAACGAACGGTTCATCGCCTTGCACATGATGTACGAGAGGATCGCGCCGCTCGAACCTACGAGGCTGCCTGCGATGATCAGCATCGAGTTGTTCAGCGAGAAACCGATACCGGCCGCTGCCCAGCCTGAGTAGCTGTTGAGCATCGACACCACCACCGGCATGTCGGCACCGCCGATTGGGATGATGATCAGTACGCCGATCACGAACGCCAGCACCAACATCACGGCAAACGCCGTCAGGTTGCCGGTGAACATAAACACCAAGCCCAGACCGAGCATGCTCAGACCGATCACCAGGTTGATCCAGTGCTGGCCCTTGAACTGCACAGGCGCGCCTTGGAACAGGCGGAACTTGTACTTGCCCGACAGCTTGCCGAAGGCAATTACCGAACCGGAGAAGGTGATCGCACCGATGGCCGCACCGAGGAACAACTCTAGGCGGTTACCGGTAGGAATGGCGTCGCCCAAGGTGGCAACGATGCCCATCGACTGCGGCTCAACCACGGCGGCAATGGCGATAAACACCGCTGCAAGACCGATCATGCTGTGCATGAAGGCGACCAGCTCAGGCATTTTGGTCATTTCGACGCGCTTGGCCATGATGGTGCCGGCAGTGCCGCCGACCAACAAGCCAATCAGTACAAAGCCCAAACCGTGCAGCAGGTTCAGTTCAACGCCACGGGCCTTGAACTCGGCGATTTTCATCACGATCAAGGCGATGGTGGTGAAGCCGGCGAGGCCCATGCCGAGCATGCCGAAGAAGTTACCACGCCGCGAGGTGGTCGGGTGCGACAAGCCTTTCAGGGCTTGGATAAAGCAGATCGAAGCGATCAGATAGAGGATGGTGACGAGATTCATGCTCATGTCAGTGCTTCTCCACCGGCGCTTTAGGCGCCTTCTTCTTAAACATTTCGAGCATCCGGCGAGTCACCATAAAGCCACCGAAGACGTTCACGGCGGCCAAGGTTACCGCCAGAGTGCCCATCACTTGACCCAGCGGGGTCACGGTCAAGGCCGCAGCCAGCATGGCGCCAACGATCACGATCGCCGAGATGGCGTTAGTCACGGCCATCAGCGGGGTGTGCAGTGCAGGGGTCACGTTCCACACCACGTGGTAGCCAACATAGATGGCCAGCACGAAAATGATCAGGTTGTAGACCCCGTGGGAGATCAGCATTTCTTCCATTTTTTCAGTCCTCAGCCTTAGCCGTTAGTGCGCACGACAGCGCCGTCACGGCACATCAAGCATGCGGCAACGATGTCGTCTTCAAGGTTGATGTGGAACTTGCCTTCGCTGTCGATAACCAGGTTGAGGAAGTCCAGCAAGTTACGCGCATAGAGAGCGGATGCGTCGGCTGGCACTAGGGTCGCCAAGTTACCGTAACCGACGATGGTTACGCCGTGCTTAACCACTACTTGGTCAACTTCGGTCAGCGGGCAGTTGCCGCCTTGCGAGGCCGCCAGATCGATGATCACCGACCCCGGCTTCATTTCTTCAACGGTCGCGGCGTGCAGCAAGGTCGGTGCCTTGCGGCCAGGAATCAGCGCAGTGCAAATGACGATGTCGGCCAGCTTGGCGCGTTCGTGTACCGCACCGGCTTGGCGCTGCATCCACGAGGCCGGCATTGGCCGGGCATAGCCGCCCACGCCTTGGGCGCATTCGCGCTCTTCGTCGGTTTCCAGTGGCACGTCAACAAACTTGGCGCCGAGCGATTCGATCTGCTCTTTAACCGCCGGACGCACGTCCGAAGCTTCGATCACTGCACCCATACGCTTGGCCGTGGCAATGGCTTGCAAGCCAGCGACACCAGCACCCAGCACCAGCACGCGAGCGGCTTTAACGGTGCCGGCAGCGGTCATCAGCATCGGCATAAAGCGCGGATAGTGATGCGCGCCAAGCAGCACGGCTTTATAGCCGGCGATGTTGGCTTGCGACGACAGCACGTCGAGGCTCTGCGCGCGCGAGGTGCGCGGCGCGGCTTCGAGGGCGAAGGCGCAGATGCCGCGAGCGGCCATGCGGGCGATGCAGTCAGCGTCAAACGGGTTGAGCATGCCAACCAGAATCGCCCCGGCCTTCATTTGCGCCAGTTCGGCGTCATTCGGGGCCAGCACTTTCAGCACCAAATCCGCACCCAGCACGGTGGCTGCGTCGCCAATAGCTGCGCCAACCACTTCATAGACGTGGTCGGGCAAGCTGGCGCTAACGCCGGCACCGGATTGAACAGTCACCTGATGGCCGTGGGCAATCAGCTTCTTGATGGTCTCTGGGGTTGCGGCAACGCGCGTCTCACCAGAGTGGGTTTCGAGAGGAACACCAATGTGCACTTGCAATCTCCTGCGTGTGATCGATTAGATAAACCAGCTCACTACGTTGGCGAGCTGGGGTGGCTGATCAGCACAAACTAACCCTCGGCGCAGGGACTGCATGCCGGTGGGCGCGGCATTTTGCCGGCGATTGGCCAGTCCATCAACAAATTCTGTAGCAGGGTCTGGCACTGACTACATCCCAGGCGCCCGGCGCAGGCTTGGATAAATGCTCCTAGCCCTTTGGTTGCAAGGCTTACAGGTCTTTTGTTGGGTATTTTTTACAGTGCCTAATGGGCTGGCTGAATGACCGTTTATCAGGTCGAAGGAATCGGCTCGATTAGGCTGCAGGGCTGATTATCAGGCTTGTTGATTAGGATGGATTAATGTTTTTTATCAAATTCATAAGCTATTGCTAATGTTTGTGTGTAGCGCGGCGCGCAGGTAACTACTTAATAGCCTTTGCCTGCCGCCAGACGTGGTTGTTTAGCCTAGCAACCTGTCGGGCTTAGGCGTCCGTAGCGAGGGAAAGACCGGTTTTAGGCAGTTTTTTTGCGCTCTTTTGAGGCGAATAGTCACTCTCTTTAACGCCTCTCTATTTATAAAGTGCAGCGCAAAAAAATGACCAAATCCGGCTTTTCCGCAGCAGGACAGACCTAAGTCTGACAGGCTGCTAGAGTGCCGCTACAAGGGCACTGTGTTTGCTCGCTGCTGTGGCAGTTCGGCGGGCAGCTTGCGGCGCACTAGCTCGGCCAGTTGCCGGTCGGGGTAGTTGCCATACAGCACGCGAAACCACGGTTGGCCTTTGCGTGTATAGCGGACCACGCGCAATGGCAGAGTGGGGTGCAGTTTGAGCAGGGCGTGCATAAAGACCTCGTTGGTCCCAGACACTAATTCGATGCTGTAGCGTTGCGGCTGGCCGACGGGGTGCGGCGCGCTTAGCGGGGCTGGGTGCGCAGCAGCGGCAGCGGGCATTTGGCTTGCTTGGCGCAGGTCGAGCGTGGCGCCGGTAGCGGCGCGCAAGGCTAAACCAGCTGCGCGGTGATTATCCGCCGGCGAGTCGCCAGCGTTGGTCGCCGCCAGTACGCTGGGGCGCAACAGTAGCAGCAGGCTCCGTTGGCGCTTGGGCTGCTCGCTGGGGCCGAACAGCTGGCCAAGCAGCGGTAGCTGGCTCAGGCGTGACGCTGTGCTGGCGCGACTAGAATCGGGCAGTCGCGCGCCGATCACTAGCACTTGGTGATTATCCAGCAGCAGGTTGCTGTGCAGGCGGCGCATCGGCACCGGCGCAGCACCCTTGGCTGGCGCAAGGTCGGTAAAATCCAGTTGCTGCTCGAGGCTTAGCTGCAGGTTGCGGTCGGCATTGCTATGCGCGGTGAGCGTGAGGCGCACGTCGATGGAATTGCTCGCCTCCTTTGTGCGGCCGCTGGGCTTGGGCAGGTCGTGGTGCATGGCAATCGCGCCGGGTTGGTCTTCTTGGGTCAGCACGTGGGGCGTGGACAACAGGCTGCTCTGGCGGTCGGCCAGTAGCACCGCGCTTAACGCGTTAAGGCTGAGCTCGGCGGCCGCGGCGCGGTTGCCGTCCGGCAGGATGCCAAGCGAAAAACCACGGTTGCTCGCAGCAGCGTCAGTGGTGGCCCAGTGCACGCCGGGGATGCTGCGCAAATCGCCCGCGACTTCGATGATGGCAGTTTCAATCAACACCTGCGCGCGTGGCACGTCGAGTTGCTGGATGAGGCTTTCGAGCTGCCGGAGGCGCTCCGGGGCGGCCAGTAAGATCAGCGCGTTCTGGCTGGGATCGGCGCGGATTATCCACGGCACAGCTGCGTCGCTGGCTTTATCCTCGGCGATGATCGGCAGCTGTGGCCACAGTTCAGCGAGGCGGTTCGCCATCACTTGGGCATCGCCATAACGCAAGGCCAGCACCCGTGTCTGGTAACTATGCTTAGCGGCTAACGCCGGGGCGTCGTGGCTGGGTGCGGCGCAGACCGCTTGGCTGAGGGCCAACCCAAGTAGCCAAGCCGAGTGCCTGCGGGTGGTCGCCTTAAGTGCCCTACCCATGCGCAATAAGACTGGGCTAAAGACCGTCGCAAGGTGAGTGGCACAAGGCACAAGTGAATTCCGGGTTACGTGGGCGCGGCGCGAGCGCATGGATGCTGCAGGTTGAGCAGAGTAACGAAGTCGCCAGCCGCCAGTTAAGCTTAGCCGGCTAAGTGTGCGCAGGGTCACGCCCGGCCGCTAATTCGGCCGCAGCAACGGCGACCCCGGGAGCCACGCTCAGCCGGCATGTTGGGCGCGGCTTATTGCATGTGCTTAACCGGCACGGCAACCCCTGCTTGGATGCGCGTGAGGAATACGGCGCGGGAGCCTTGATGGTTGTCCGGTGAGAACTTCACCTGGAAGCCGCCTAGGTCGATGCTTAGGTACTGCAGTGCGTCGACCAGTTCCGCCCGGGTTGGCTGCGCGCCAGTGGTTTGCAGTGCTTCAACGAAGACGCGCGCACCGATATAGCCTTCCAGCGAGGCATAGCCGACATCGGCTGGGGCAATGTCGGCCAAGTACTCGCGAATGATCGGCAGCGAAGGGTCATGTGGCGAGGGCATCACTTGGCTGATATACACCCCCTCACCGTCCGCCCCGGCGCTGGCAATAAAGTTCTCGGTGCCAATAAACGACACCGTGAAGAAGCGCGCCGTAAGGCCATTGGCTTTGGCCAGTTTGATCGCGGCGGCCAACTGTTGATAGGTGCCCACGAACACGATCGCATCCGGAGCCGCCAGCTTCAGGCTGTGCACCGCGCCGGCCACGTCCAGCGAGTTGCGTAAAATCCGCGCCTCGCTATGAATGCCCATGCCGCGCTTACTCAACGCCCCGGCAATGCCGCCCTTGACGGCTTCGCCGAAGGAGTCGTCTTGCATCAGTAGAGCGATTTTCTGGCTGCCTAAATCGTGGTGGATATGCTCGATCAGCGCTTCGGTTTCATCGAAGTAAGACGCCCGCACATTGAAGGCCCAGAGCTTCACCGGCGTGCGCAGAAACTCGGCGCCGGTGAAGGGGAATAAAAAGGGTACTTGCGCCTCGCGCGCAAGCGGTAGCGCCGCTCTTGAAGTGGGGGTGCCGACATAGCCAAGCAGAGCAAACACCTTGGTTGTGTTGATTAACGCTTCGGTGAGCGCCGCGCTGCGCGCTGGCTCGTAAGCGTCGTCGCGGACTATTAAGCTGATTTTCCGACCATTTACCCCGCCCGCGGCATTGATGCGGGCAAAGTAGGCTTGCGCACCGGCAGCCATGCCTAAACCTAGGCCTGCGGCTGGCCCGCTTTGCGCGTTAACCATGCCGATGAGCAGAGCGTCGGCGCTGACCCCGTCCTCGGCGCGCGCCGCTGGCCCACCTAGGAATAGGCCGATAAGCAGAGCAACTGCAAGCAGTGGTTGAGAGACCATCCAAGAGTTCCTAGGCGAGCTGGGTATGTCGCTAAACCCTGAGAATAGCCAGCTTGTGAGTCAGCGTCGAAAAACTACGCTATCGTGCGCCGGACTATTCTCGCCTATCGATACCTCGCTCGGCTTAGCGCTGAAGTGACGGGCTGGCGGGTCGCGTTTTGCATTTACAAGTGGTTCGCGGTAAACGCGGCAAGCCACTGCGCAGATTTCACTCTGCGAGTTAATTCGCCATACCACTGCTAGGCTTATCCGCGAACCTTTAATGGGGGCACCCTAATGTCACCTAAACGCTTGTTGCTAATGACGTTGGTGTTTGCCTGCTGCAGTTCGGTTGGGCAGGCCCAGTTGCGCTTGGGGACGCAGGAGTTACCCCCGTACTCCTTCACCAACGAGCAGGGGCAGTTAGATGGTGTTGCTGTTCATGTGGTGCGCTGTGCGCTGGACGCGGCTCAAGTGCCCTATGAAATTGGCGTATGGCCGTGGGCTCGAGTGCAGTTGATGGTGCAGCGCAATGACCTCGATGGCTTCTTTGCCGCCTCTTATGCCGAAGAGCGGGAGATCTATGCCGCCTTGTCGGAGGTCATCGCTCCACAGCAATGGCGCTGGTATTTGCTCAAGGACAGCACGCTGGACCCTAGCAGTCCTGAATTCAAGCAAGAGGCCCGGGTCACTGCTTACATCGGCACCAACATGCTTAATTGGATGCTGGAAAAAGGCTACAAGGTTCAGAGCGCGCCTGCCCGGCAGGAGCAACTGCTGGAAATGCTCAAGTTCAACCGGGTTGATGCAGTACTGGCCAATAATTTGGTGATGGAAAAAATCATCAGTGACACCGGCCAGCAGGACAAAGTGCGTTCGGTTTTGCAGCAGGACAAGCCGCTGGGTGTGTACTTCAGCAAGAACTATCTAAAAACTCATCCGGATCTATTGGACCGCTTTAATGCTCAGGTAGCCGGCTGCCGGGAAAGATTCGGCCTCATGCAGTAGTCAGTGCAGGTTGCGGATAGCAGGGTCAGCGACCGTTGATCCTTGAACTATTCGCGCCTATCTATATATAGCTTGGCTTGCAGCGCTAATGCCGAGCTGGCGGGTCATTTCTCACCCCTGTGCGCGAGCCGCTGATGCGAAGCTATAGGCGTTGGCTCTAGTAAGGTGCTGGCGGGCAAATGCCGAGGGTGATGAGCTCCTCCAGCGGCACTTTGGTTTGGCTAAAGTGTGTGCAGTCGGCACTGATCGGCGGACTCGTGGCCGGCTCAGGGGCGGCTATGGCGGCACTGCTGGCGCGGGCGCCGCCGGCTTGCTGGATAAACAGGCGGGTGGCGCTATCGCCGCGGCGCAGCAGCGCATGGTCGGCAAACACCGCCTGCAGTTGAATGCCGTGCTCAATGACCTCGCCAACGCGCACCGCCAAAGGTGGCTGGCCATTGACGCTAATCAGGGCCAATGAACGCGGCGCCTGATTACTGAGAAATACCCCCGTCAACTGCCACTGCTGTAGGCCCATTAAGGGGCGGTCGGCGGGCAGCATAAAGCGCGGCACCTGCAGGGCGGCGACGTCCAGATGCAATTCGATGGCGGCTGCCGGTACGCTCAACAGCAGGCCAAGCATTGCGCTGGCCCGCTGCGCCGTTTTGATCTTATGGCGTAGGGCTGGCATTGGTTTGCGCTAGTTGCACGATCTGCGCCAAGTTGCGGCGGCTGACCAGCGGCAGCAGCAGGTTGTCGGGGTTCGCGGTCAGCCCGGTCCACTTCTGGTTACCGCCGCCGTGGCAGCCGTACATCGACGCCTGGCCGGTGCCGTCGCTCATCGAACTGGTGTTTAGGTCCATGCAATAGCCGCCCTGCTTAAGCACCAGCGGCTGACTGAGGTCGAAGGTCTGAGCGCCATTGGCCAGGTCGCAGGGCGCCAGACGCAGGCCGCCGGAATTGGTCAGGCACTGGGTTGGGTCGGCGCCGCTGTGCACTGCACCGCGGGCGTCGATGATCCAGGTTTCGCTGGCCGCGCCGCTGCAGTTGGCCTTCGGCAAGACCTGCAACTCGCTGCCGGCAGCGTTGAGGCAGTTCGTGCCGTTCTTGATCGGCAACGCGGCGGGCAGCAGCGGATCGCTGTTGAAGTTGAGGGTGACGAGCAACTGGCGCAGGGCCGCATCGGCGGCCGGGCTGCCTTGTTCCAGTTGCGGGCGGTAGACGTTGATCCAGCGGTTCAGGCGCTGGGCGCGTTGCTGCTGGTCTTGGTAACGGTCGAACACCGCCCGCGCCTCGACCGAGAGGCCGTCTGGCTTGTCGCTGTAGCTGTCGTACAGTATTTGCGCGTTACCGCTGAGCACCAGCACCGGCTTGCTCGCCAGGGCGAGCAAGGCCGCGTCCAGTTCGGGCATTTCCAGCTTGCGCAGGGCGCTGTAGCCGGCCTCCTTGCCGATCACTACCGGGGCGGGCATGGCCGGCAGGTTTTGTGGCAGCGCCAGACTGGCCAGCTCGGTGGCGGCGGGTTCATCTGGCGCTTGGCAGAACAGCTTGGCGACGGTCGGACGCCGGTCTTCGGCCAACTGGATATGCAGCTTGTTGGCCTTGTTGTTGACGTTACCGTCCAAGCGCTGGCCGGCT
>JAIETJ010000070.1 GCA_019745275.1 Pseudomonadaceae bacterium
CGAAGAAACCCTGTACGCCTATTACGAGGCGCGCATCCCGGCCGAGATCCATCAGGCCGCCACTTTCGACAGCTGGTACAAAATCGAGAGCGCGAAGAACCCGCAGCTGTTAATCATGTGCGAGGAAGACGTGCTGGCCCGCGACGCTAACGAAGTCACCGCAGCCCTCTATCCGGACAGCCTGCAACTGGGCGACTTGCGCCTGACCCAGACCTATCACTTCGAGCCCAATCACCCGCGTGACGGCGTGACCCTGCGGGTGCCGGCGCCGCTGTTGCCGCAGTTGCCCAGCGAGCGACTGGAATGGCTGGTGCCGGGCCTGCTGGAAGCCAAGTGCATTGCCAT
The DNA here is from genome assembly GCA_019745275.1 of Pseudomonadaceae bacterium. GTDB lineage: Bacteria > Pseudomonadota > Gammaproteobacteria > Pseudomonadales > Pseudomonadaceae > Aquipseudomonas. The sequence continues at coordinate 346 of JAIETJ010000070.1, forward strand.
GGTGCGCAACCTGCCGAAACCCTTACGGAAAAACTTCGTGCCGGTGCCGGACTTTATCAAGGCCGCATTAGAGCGGATCAACTTCGCCGAAGGCTCGTTGCCGGCCGCGCTGGGGCGTGAACTACAACGCATGACCGGGGTTAAGGTCAGCGAAGAGGCCTGGGCGCAGGCGCTGCTGGAGCTGGACAACCACCTGAAGATCAATCTGGAAGTGGTGGATGCCAGCGGTAAGTTCCTCGGTGAGGGCCGCGATTTAGCCGAGCTGAATGCGCGCTTTGTGCAGGCCAGTCACGCCGCTTTGGCCATCGTGCAAAACGCCAGTCAGCAACGCCCGGTGGAGGCCAAGGTGTTTGCTCAGGTGGCCTCGAGCACCCAGCAAAGCATCGCTGGTTTGAGCATGACGGTGTATCCGGCGTTGGTTGAAGGCAGTGTGGGTGATGAACGTGGCACGGTTAAAGAGGGGCGTTTTCCGACCTTGGCCGAGGCCGAATTCCAGCACCGCCGTGCCTTGCAGCGTTTGTTGCTGCAACAACTGGCTGAGCCGGCCAAATACCTGCGCGGCAAACTGCCGGGGCTGACCGAGCTGGGCTTGCTGTATCGCGACATGGGCCGGGTCGATGCGCTGGTGGAAGACATTCTGCTGGCCAGTTTGGACAACTGCATCTTGGCCGGCGTTGAGCCATTGCCGCGTGACGGTGTCGGGCTGGCCAAGCTGGCCGAGCAGAAACGCGGCGGCTGGGCCGAGCACGCCGAGCGTTTGGCCAAACGGGTGCTGGAGGTGCTGAGCCTGTGGCACGGCCTGCAAAAACGCTTCAAGGGCAAGATTGATCTGGCCCAAGCGGTGGCGCTGAATGACATCAAGCTGCAGCTGAGCAATCTGGTCTATCCGGGTTTTGTGCGTGAAACGCCGATGGAATGGCTGAACGAACTGCCGCGTTATTTGCGTGCCATCGAACAGCGCTTCGACAAACTGGGCAGCCAAGTGCAGAAGGACCGGGTCTGGAGCGGCGAGCTGAATGCCTGCTGGGCGCAGTACCAAACCCGCCTGAGCAAACACACCAAAGAAGGCAAACGCGACCCGCAATTGCAGTTGTATCGCTGGATGCTCGAGGAATACCGGGTGTCGCTGTTCGCCCAGCAACTGGGCACCAAGATGCCGGTGTCGGATAAGCGTGTGGCCAAACAATGGAGTTTGGTCGAGGGCTAAAGCCCTTGCGCTGGCGCTTGTAGGCGTAGTTTGAGGTGGGATTGGTGGTGGCTGATCGCTCGCTCGGGCAAACCCAGCCAACCTGACAGTGAGCGCGATAGAAACGCGGCGGTTAATCGTGGTCTGTCCTAATTGTTCTTGGCTCGTAGGGCTAAGGTGTGGCGCCGGGAATGTGTCGTTGCAGAATTTCCTGATAGCTTCCATTCGCCCGCATAGCCTCAATGGCTTCGTTAAAGCGCTGGATGATTTCTTCGTGCTGTGGATGGCTGCGGCGCACCAAAAGTCTGGTTTCCTGGACGATCACAGGCTTAGGCAGAAACTCAAATTGCTCGCGGATATCACGTAAATCATTGTTTAGCTGATATTGGAACGCTAGCTGGTCTTCAATAATCAGCTGTATACGCCCGGTGAGCAGCATGCGTGCGCGGGAGTCAATGTTGTTGAGTTCGACTTTATGTAGGTGCGGGTCGCTATCAAACGCTTGGCCATAACTGGCACCGCGTTCCACACCAATGGTGAAAGGATAAATATCCTGCAGTTGATTAAACGCTATGGTCGAGCCTTTGTTGCGCAGTAACGTCATCCGGTTGTATTGATAGGGCGCGGAGAAGTGGCCGAAGGCTTCGCGCTCCGGAGTCGACCAAGCCACGACCACCGCATCATATTTATCATGCTGAATGCCCGGTATGACTTGCGCCCAAGGTACTTCGCTGAAGGTGCTGGTGTAGCCGGCACGACCCAGTGCAGTGCTAACCAGTTCACCGTCGAGGCCATTGCTGGGTAAATTCTGCCCTGTGAATGGCGGCCAATTGGCGCTTACTAAGCGTAATGGCTCGGCTGTGGCTTGGCTTTGCAATAGAACTGCCGCTAGGGCGCAGGCCAGTAGTTTTATGCACACAAGCGGATACTCCGTAAGGCATAGGTAAAATCTAGCCTAGCGAGCGTTGCTTATGAGTGAATCAGACAGTCAGCTGATATACGGTCGTGCTGCACTCTGCCAAGCCAAGCCAAGCCGCGTGGCATGGCCCGCTAAGTCGAGTGCAAGGTTAGGCGGTAGGCGGACAGCCAATTAGTTGGGCGCTCACAATTGCGGCTATGCCTAGGCGCAACAAGCGTGAGTTTATTGGGAAAAGGGGGGCGGATTTATTTATTCCCGGGTCAACTAGCCAGTCGCTGGCCTCGGGGGCTGTGGTGAAAAGTTTAACGTAGTTAATCTCCTGCGAGTTCGGCGCGTTGAACACCACCACATCCCCCCGTTTAGGCTCACTAAACCCATAGGCTGCCGTGTTCACCGCGATGTAGTCGCCAACGTCTAGCGTCGGGGCCATCGAGAGGGATGGGATGCTGTAGGTGGTCAGGCCCAGTAGGCGGTCTCGTGGGTCGAGGGTGGCGGTGTTAAGGGGGGGGCGTACAGGCCGGTCAGTTACAGGCCGGCGCCGAGTATGGGTTTCCAATACCCGTTACGCATGGGTCGAGTTCCGTTCAAGGCTAAAGCTAGGCGGTGGGTGTGTAGTGGTCCTGCACCAGTGTGCACGTTAGCCCCGCAAGCTAGCGGATCAGCGCCGGGCGGCACAAGCTATGACCGCGTACTAGATAAGGTTTTTTGTCCGCTTGCTCAGATTTTCGCTGAGAAACAGGCTCAGGCACGATCAATTCCATCCCCCGCCTCAACTCCGCTAAGCCAGCGCCTGCTGTCTGCAGTGGCTCGGCTCAGTACTGCGACTTGATCACGTCGATGCCTTTGTTCAGCACTTCACGCCAAGCGAGGCGGGTTTCGCCATCGCAGAGTGGGTCGTGTTCGCCAATGGCTTTGAGCAGCGCGTCGAGCCACAGGCTGTAGAGTTCGGGGCGAATATCCAAGCCGCCACGGGCGTGGCTGCAGCCGAGGGCGCGCAGTTTAGTGTCGGGCATGCCGCGCGCATGCATGACCAAATTCAAAATGCCGTGGCGCAGTAACTGTTTTTGCGCGCTCATGTCGGTGTCGGCGAACTTGGCGCGTACTTCTGCCGAGCTGGTGAGGAAATACAGGTAAAAGGTGTCGAAAAAGCCGTTGCTGGCGCAGCAGCGGCCATAGCTTTGCATAACGATATCGGCGGAATTCATCGGGATCCAATCGGTGGGCGCTTAGGGTGCCTGGTGGGGTTTGCGTAAGTGCGCGCAAACTACCGGATTAGAGCCTTGGAGTACAAGTGAATGAGCGCTGTTTGCGGGTATTAGTTGATCGCTTGGCTATCTTTTGACCAGCGGGTCGCAGCGTGTGGCTGCGCAGTGTCAGGTGCAGAGTTGGCTGGCGGGGGATTTGCAGTCGTTGGTTTCTGCTCATTACCTTGGCTTTGGCGTTAATTTGCCAAGACCAAAGGCCCTCATAGCGATAGTGGGTATGATTAAGATGCTGCGAGCGGGCTGTACGGTAGCCTCTAGCCTGCTAAATAGGGGTTAAACGTGGGCGGCGGAATTGGCTTTAGTTGCTTAAATTTAATCTGCGTGAAGACGTTTTAAGTTGGGTGAAGGATATGAATCGGCGTAAAAAAATAATCCAGTTATTGAAGGCCCATGCGAAAAAAGCCAATGCCAAATTGGCGCCGCCAAAGAAGTCTGGTTATGTCAGTAAAGCCGACCGATTAAAGCTGGCGGCTGAGCCTGTGGCGGACGAAAGCAACCTCCCTGAGAGTTAATTTAGTTTTCGCACGGCCTGGGTGTTGTCGTTAACCTTGCGTGCTGGGCCTTGGCTCTGCTCTGGCGCAGTGGGCGCGTAGCGTTGGCCCGGCAGAGCATTTTGTAGTGCGGCGAGTGCGCCGTGCGCAAACGGCGGTGTGCACGATTAGCGTGCGTGCAGCCCAGTTGTGCTGCTCTGCGCAGCGTAGGAATGGGCAGAAGTGCTTTGCGGCCTGCTGTGGCAGCGCTGCAGTGGATGGCTGCTGCGCTGGCGTGGATTTTGCTGAGTAGGGCTATTCATCCTAAGGCGTACAGCTTATGACCACGATACGGGTTTTTCCCAGTGCAGATTTTTTTCAGCTGGCCAGTGGTGAGCCGATTCGCAGTGTGGTCACCCAGTCGGCTGAAGTTGTGGTGGTGGCGTGGCATATCGCGCCGGGGCAGTGCATCGCCGCCCATGTGCACCCGCATGGGCAAGACACCTGGACTATTCTGGCCGGCAGCGGGCGTTATCAACTTAGCGCTAACGGCGACTGGCAGGTGGTCGTGAAGGGCGATGTGGTGATCGCGCCGACGGGCGCCGTGCACGGGGTGACCAATCATGGCGATGAGCCGCTGTTGATTATTTCCGTGGTGGCGCCCAGCGATGCGGGTTATCAGTTGTTGCCGGTTAGCGAGGGTTAGTCGTGTGCGGCGGGGCCATGTACGGCGCTGTTAGATAAGCATTGCTAATCAATACCGCTAAAATTCGTCGCGTTTCATCGTGGCCCGAATCTTTACACTAAGCGCTACCTTAATCGCTAAGTGGATTGACCTATGCAACGCGAAACCTCCTTCAATTGCGCCGCCGCTGGTTTTCGGATGCCTGCTGAGTGGGAGCCGATGGCCGCTTGTTGGCTTGGCTGGCCAGTCCTGGAAAACCGTGAAGAGCTCTGGGGTGAGCATTATGAGCAGGTTTGCCGGGAATTTGCGTTGCTCGCACAAACCATCGCCAAGTATCAGCGTTGCATCGTAACCGCGTTCGAACCATTGGCCGAGCAGGCGCGCGAACTGTGCGGGCCGACCGTTGAAGTGGTGGCTGCCGCCGCCGAAGACAACTGGTTGCGCGATTGCGGCCCGATCTTCTTGAACGGCCCTGATAAGCAGCAGATTGCAGTGGTGTATGAATTTAACGCGTGGGGCGAGAAATACAGCCCTTACGATGGCTGCAAGCAAATTGGCGGCGACATAGCTCGTTTGGCTGAGGTTGAGATCGTTCGTTCGTCGATGGTGTTGGAAGGCGGCTCGTTTTATGTCGACGGCGAGGGCACCTTGCTGACCACTGAAAGCTGCCTGCTGAACAAAAATCGCAACCCAAATATGAGCAAAGAGCAGATCGAGGCCGAGCTGATCCGCACCTTGGGTGTTGAGAAAATTATCTGGCTGCCCGGCAACCCGGCGGAAACCGAGACCGATGGGCATATCGACGGGATCGCCTCGTTTACTGCCCCCGGTAAGATTCTGTTTAACTCGGCCGACGCCGATATGGGTGAGTATTACGACTGCATGATGGCCAACCGTCGCGTGCTAGAAGAAGCCACCGATGCCAAAGGTCGGCGCTTCGAGATTATCGACCTGCCAACCCCGCGCACCGACACCACGCTCAACCCAGAGCGCGGCAATGAGCGTGACTGCGATATTTACTCCAACTACATTCTGGTCAATGGTGCGGTTATCAGCACCGCGTTCGACGTGCCGCAAGATGCCATCGCACGTAAGGCCTTCGAGCAATCCTTCCCGGGTCGGGTAGTGGAGTTGTTGCCGGTGACCACCATCGGCTTGGGTGGCGGCAGCTTGCATTGCTCTACTCAGCAACAACCCGCCAAGGCTTAACGACAGGGTTTAGCCGCTAGGTGAGCAAAAGCCCCAGTGCGTGTAATGACGCACTGGGGCTTTTTTATGCCTGAGGTGGTGGGGTTAGTGGCTGGCAGGCTTGGCGGGCGCTGATGGTCTGGCTTGGTGGGCGTCGCGCATCAGCAGAAGGTCGAGCACTGTCGGTGGGTTAGCGAGTTGAAAGCCGACTTTGCCAATAAAATGTTGTGGGTTGGCAAAGGTGCCGAACAGCATGTCCCAGAGTGGCAGGTCGCTGTAATTGCGTCCGTGAATTTTGTACTCGTGGTGCAGGCAGTGCGACTCTGGTCGTTGCACGAGATAGCCCAGCCAGCGCGGGGTATGGATATTACTGTGTTGAAACAGGCTGGTAAGGGCCACCACTACACCGACTAGAGCCGCCGCCAGCGGGCTAAGACCGAGCACCAAACTGCTGATTAGCGTGCTGCTGGTTACTTTCAATACTATCTCCAACGGATGGGCAAAATAGGCGCCGGCTAAGTCGACGCGATCCGGACTGTGGTGCAATTGGTGCGCGCCTAGCCACAGCCAGTCGAAACGATGCAGGGCGCGATGCAGCCAGTAGCCGGCGAATGTCACTGCCAGCCAACCCGCCGGTATCGCGGCTAAACCTAAACCGCTGAGGTTAAGCAGGCTGTGTTGCTGCAACCATGACACTGGGATCAGTAGCGGCACTGTGGAGCCAACGATCAGCACCATGACAAAGAACACGGCGCCAGTGATCCGCCAATGCGGCACTGCGTTAAATGTTCTGGCCGTATAGCGACGTTCAATGGCCAGCAGCAGGATATAAAACAGCGGGATGGTAATTGCGACCAAGTCTGAAAGGTGCATGCAGTAGTCCTTGCTGATGGATTTGTAAGTATGCAGGCACCTAAATGCCTGTGTTGGGTAAAAAAATTACGCGTCGCCAGCCCCGCAGCACAGTGGGGTTAAGGTTTGAATGAGCTGGTTAATCTGCGAGAAACGGCTGGCGATGCTCGGGCCGTTAATCTCATAAAAAGTATGCCGACCTTCGCTCTGGGCGCGTAACAAACCGGCGCGCTGCATGGTTTGTAGGTGCCGGGCGATCACCGAGCGGTCCTGCGGCATCGTTTCGGCAATGCTGCCAATGTCGGATCGGCCTTGCAGTATCAGTACGCGGAAAATCTCGATTCGGGCTGGCTCACAGAACGCCCGGAAAAACTCGGTATCGAGAATTTCAACGCAGGCGTCGGCGGCTTGGGTGCGGCTATTTGGCTGGCTCATGGTTGAAGCATATAGGCACTCATCTGCATGCGTCAAGAGGTTGCAGCGCTATGTTAGCTGGCACGGACGCAATCAATTAAGGCGCTGGCCAGCAACAAATTGTGGCCGAAAACAGCCGTTAAAGGTGCTTCAAACGGGCTTAGCGCTGGTGTCTGTGAAGGCTTTTCTTTATTCTCTTGTCCCGCAAAAAAGCCCGAGCAATCAATATGTTGGAAGCATCCTTAAGTCAGCTGGAAACGCTTGTGAGTGAATTATTACAAGCCAATCAAGCGTTAGTAAGCCGCAATGCGCAGTTAACCGCCGAACTGGCTCAGGCGCGCGATGAGAACGACAACTTGCAACTTAGCGCCCTTGAACAGGACGAACGGCAAACTGCCACAGTGGCGCGCATTCAAGCACTGGTTGAGCGTGCTAGCGCCGGCCACGCGGTTGTCAGCCCAGTTAGCGCATGAGTGCGACGGGCGATCCGGTCACGCTGATTTCGATTTTAGGCAGCGACTACAGCGTTAAAACCACGCCCGAGCAGCAGCCGGCTTTGCGCGCTGCCGTGCAGACGCTGCAAAGGTTGCTGGCCACCAATAAAGCCCAGTCGCCGGGCTTGCTGGGCGAAAAATTGCTGGTGCTAACGGCGTTGCAGTTGTGCGCCGAACAGGCTGAGTTACAGCAACGCCAGGAGGCTATGTTGCAAGCCGAGCGGGCCGCTAACGTGCGGGTTGAAGCACTGCTGGGAGTGCTCAGCCCCGCTGTGGACTAATCTTTGCTGTGCCGCTGGATGATCATTTGGTAAGTGCCGTCTGCGCGCATGGCCTGCATAGCAGCGTTAAAACCGTCGATGATTTGTTGGTGTTGCGGATGGCTACGGCGCACCAATATATGCAAAGGCGACTCGGACAGTGGTTTGGGCAGGAACTCCAACTGCTCGCGCACATCGCTCAGTTCACCGTTAAAGGCATGTTGCGCCACCAGTTCATCTTCGACGGTTAGCTGGGCATGCTGTTGCGCCACCATGCGTGCGGCGCTGGCGAAATTGCTCACAGGGTGTTTTTTTAGGGTGCTGTCGCTGTCAAAGGCGGGGGCGTAGCTATAGCCGCGCACTACCGAAATATCGTAGGGGCGTAAGTCGCTGAGTTGCTGGTAGTCAATAGAACTGCCTTTTTTACGGATAAACCGCAGCGTGTTGGTCAGGTAGGGTTCGGAGAACTGGCCGAAAACTGCTCGATCTGGGGCGAACCACGCCGCGCCAATAATGTCGTAGCGATCGCGTTGTAAGCCTTGGATGGCACGTGCCCAGGGGACTTGTTCGTAGCTATTGCTAAAGCCTGCGCGGCTTAAGGCGGTGCTGACTAAGTCAATCGCTAGGCCGTTATAGGGCAAGCTTTTATCCGTGAAGGGTGGCCAGCTGTCGTTGGCAACACGCAATGTTTCAGCGTAGCTCAAGCTGCTAAATACTAGGGCGCATAAACACCCGTAAACACGTTTGCGGTACATGCGGACGACCTCTATTGGCTGGCTATTAATAGCCTAGTCGCGGCGCTGCAAGTGGGCGATTTAACTTACCAGCGGTATTGTTTACGCATGGCGTGGGGCTTAGTCGAGCAGGAAAAGACAGGTCAGATTAACCAGCAATCCCCAGAGTAAGAAAACCACTAACGAAAGTCTGAGCAGACTAGTGACTAAGCAGTGCTGATGCTCCAGCGCAAGCAGCGCCTTGAAATCCTAGGCGCTGGGGGCAGGCTTTAAGGCTGATACCACAGCTCTTGGCGCGCAAAGGGCGTGGCTTCGGGTAGTTCTGGATTTTGCAGTTCAATGATTTGCCGTTGGGCAAACTTTACTTGGCGCAACGTAGCGCCGTGGTGGCGCTGAAACAATGCCTCGAAACTGCCATCGGCGATGCTTGCTTCTAAGCCCAGACGAATCTCTTCGGCCAGTTCGGGTCGTTGCTTGGAAGTGAAGAAGTAGAAGGCGCTGGGGTAGTGCAGGAGCACATGTTGATCAACCAGCAGCGCTTGGCCATTCTCTGCGGCGCGCGCTTGCTCTTGCCAAGCGGTTACCACCTCGCGTGGGAAGGCCTCGAAGCGCCCAGCGGCGAGCATGCCGAATAATCCTTCATAGCTGGGGCTGGTGATGACTTGCAGGCCGTTGGAGCGCAATAGGGCGGTGTCAGGCCAGTCGTGACGCTGACCGAAACGAATGCTTTTCAGGTCGTTTAGCGTGCGGGCGCGGCTGAGTAAGTTTGGCTGGGAGGCTTGCACTAAATTGACGCGCCAGCCGATCAGCCCCTTGTAAATGGGGATGCGCACCGGCAGCAAATGTTCTTCACGCTCGCGGGTGGTCATCGCCCACATGACTTGGATTTCGGCTTGGTTGTGTTCGAGGCTGAGCTGGGCGCGTGCCTGATTCATCGGCTCGCTGGTTGCTTGCAGATGATAGTTGCGGGTGCTGTGATCGAGGGCTAGCTGCAGCAGTTCGATCACATAAGTTTCCGGCTCGGCGCCGCGTGAGTGGCGCGGATAGGTGAGCGATTCGTCAGCCCGCAGCGGTGCGAGCGGCAGCAGAACCAACCACGTCAGTAAGACCCAGATGCTCCGCATGTCGGTAACCCAGAAGTTGCGCGGCGCTTGCCGCACGTGGCGAGTTCGCCACTGCTGGTGTTTAGCCAGCAGCGGCCCAAGTGCTTAGTAGTTACCCATGTAGTCGCGCTTGCCGACTTCAATGCCGCTGTGGCGCAAGATCGCGTAGCTGGTGCTGATGTGAAAGAAGAACTGCGGAATGCCGTAGCTCAGCAGGTAGTCCTGGCCGTTGAATTTTCGCTCTTTCGGGGTGCCGGGACGGGTGATGATTTCGCGCTCTTCCTGACCGTTAATTTGCTCTGGGGTGAAGCTGTCGAGGTAGGCCAAAGTTTTGGCCAGCAAGGCGTGCAGGTCGGCGAAGCTTTGCTCGTTGTCCTCGTATTTAGGTACTTCGGCACCGGCCAAACGCGAGCTAATGCCGCGGGCAAAGTCGGCGGCAATTTGCACTTGTCGGGTCAGGGCGAACATATCCGGAAACAAGCGTGCTTGCAGCAGGGCGCTGGCTTCGATGTTCTTCTCGGCGATATGGACTTCGGTCTTGTGCAAAATGTCGCTAAGGCTGCTGAGCATTTGCTTGAATACGGGTACTGATGCGGCGTATAGAGAAATAGTCATGGTCGGCTCCGGTTTAAAGTGTCCTGAGTATAGCGACAAGCGGCCGCCGCACAGCGTTTGATTGAGTCAGCTAATGGCTGGCCGTTGGTCGGTTGGGGCGCTGTTGCAACTCAAGTTTTGCGCCGAGAAGCCGTCAACCAGACACATACATCTTCCAGGTATATCGCCATGAACAGCTTGGCATCGCTGGCTCCTAACGCTGCGCGCGCGCCTTCTCAGAGTCATTCCGCGCCTGCGCGCAACGCGCTGGATGCGCAGCAAACCCTGGCTAACCGCTTAGCCGAGCGACTCGGCCTGAAACCCGGCGACTTAGCCGGCAAAGCCGATGACTTCAGTCCGGCCAAGGTTGCCGAGCGGATCTTGGGCTTTGTTGGCGGCAATCTGGCCCGGGCGGCGGCGGATGGCGCAGACTCCGAGCAACTGCAAAAAAACTTGCAGCAATTTCGCGCTGGGGTGGACAAAGGCTTTGCCGATGCACGCAAGATTCTCGATGGTTTGGGTGTGTTGAACGGCAAGGTGGCGACCGATATTGACGACACCTATGCGCGCATCCAAGACGGCTTAGGCGCGCTGGATAAGCAATATGCGCCGCCCGTGAGCACTACCGACAGCGCCACTGTTAGCGGTGTGGCCGCCTATCGCGAACGCTTTAGCGCGCAGGCGCAAACCTTCGACTTGCAAGTCACCACCAACGACGGCGATAAGTTACGCATCTCGGTGGCTCAGGCCTCGGCCAGTTACTCGCAGAGCAGCGTGGCCGCCGCCAGTGACGGCAGCAGCAGCGTTGCGCAGTTCAGTAGCCGTTCGAGCAGCCTGCAGATTGCCGGTTTGCAAATCAGTGTCGAGGGTGAACTGGACGATGAGGAACGCGCCGCCTTGGAAAAACTCTTTGGTCAGGTGCAAAAACTCTCCGATACGTTTTTTGCCGGCGACCTGCAAGGTGCCTTCGATCAAGCCTTAAAACTTGAACTGGATGGTTCGCAACTGGCCTCCTTGTCGCTCAATCTCACCCAGACCAGCGTGCGCCAAGCCACCGATGCTTACAGCGCGGTGGCCGAGCAAGGCGGGCTACCGGCCAGTGCGGTGAACAACTCACTGATTGAATACGCCAAGGGGCTGCTGGAGGCCTTGCGTTCCAGTAATGAGGCCAGCGCAGACGGGCGCGGTACGCTGGAGCAATTGCTCAGTGGCACCTTTGCCCTCGATGAACGCTTTGATAAAGCGCGCTTGGACAAAGCCGATAGCTTCCATCAGTTGCTGCTCGATGGCCTGCAACAACTGCTCGCGCCGAGCGTTGCCGCCGGAGCCCAAACCAGCGATGAAGCTAAGCCTGCGGCGGGCCTGACCGAGGTTTAAGGGCGATGCTAAACTGCGCCTCTGAGAGTCTTTGGAGACGCTGCGATGATTCCTGAATGCCAATTGTTCGGCACCCTAGGCTGTCACCTGTGTGAGGTGGCCGAGGCCGAGTTATTGCCCTTTGTTGAACACGGCTTGCTGGTGGAGTTGCTCGACATAGTCGAGAGCGAGGTGTGGCTCGATCGCTACGCCTTACGCATTCCCGTGTTGCGCCGCAGCGACACCGGCGCCGAGCTGGACTGGCCGTTTGAGGCCGAGCAAGTGGCGAATTTTTTGCGCTAACGACTGGCCTTGCAGCGCCGGTTAAAGCGCCTGCGTGACGGCGCTGCTCAGCAGTTCTGGGGTATTTAAATTAGCCAAGCGCGGGTCATCCACCGCGCAGTCCAGCGCCCGCGCACCCAGTTTCCGCAATACCCGCTGCGGGCTGCGTTCGCCGGCTTGCCAAGCCGCTTCGAGGGCGGCGCTTAACTGAGTCGGCAACAGGCTAAACAGCGGTTGCCAATGCTCACCTTGGCGCAGCATCACCGGCGTCTCAGCGGCCATGCTTAACAAGTCTTCGAGCAGGGCAAGGTCTAAGCACGGACTGTCGCAGGGCAGCACCAATAATTGCCTGTGTCGGGCTAGCGCTAGGCCAGCGCGAATGCCGGCCAGCGGGCCGGGAAAATCGTTTTCGGCATCTTCCACCACTCGGTCGCAGTAGGCGCGGTAACGCTCGGCGTTGCGGTTGCACGAGATGATTAGGTCGTCGGTCAGTGGTCGGGTCAGCGCGTTTAGATGGGCGATCAACGGTTGCCCGCGCCATTCCAGTAAACCTTTATCTTGGCCACCCATGCGCTGGCCGCGTCCGCCGGCGAGCAGCAATATCGAAAGGTTCGGACGGGGCTGGCAAATGCTCATGCGGGTGCTCTGGGTGTGTGGCTGTAGCGCTTGTTGGTGGGCTTGTAAGTGCTCATGTCGGCGCTCTGGATAGGGCCTGTGGTATAACTTAGGGCTGTTTTCATCATAACCGGATTGCGCCATGAGCCATAAGGCTGATGCGGCTTTTGTGCCGCTCAATATTGCTGTGTTAACTGTCAGCGACACCCGTACCGAGGCCACTGATACCTCGGGGCAGATGCTGATTGATCGCTTAACCGTGGCCGGTCACACCTTGGCCGCACGGGTGCTGCTCAAAGATGACCTGTACAAAATCCGCGCGCAAGTCGCCACCTGGATTGCCGAGGATCAGGTGCAGGTGGTGCTGATCACCGGCGGTACTGGCTTCACTGGCCGCGACAGCACCCCTGAAGCGGTCGCCTGTTTGCTGGACAAGCAAGTCGACGGTTTTGGCGAGTTATTCCGGCAAATTTCCCAAGTGGACATCGGCACCTCAACCATTCAATCGCGGGCCTTGGCCGGCTTAGCCAATGGCACTCTGGTGTGCTGCTTGCCGGGTTCGACCAATGCCTGTCGCACCGGCTGGGACGGCATTTTGGCCGAGCAGTTGGACGCCAGCCATAGGCCCTGCAATTTCGTCCCGCACCTCAAAGCGGCGGTCGCCTGCCCGAGCCGAGGCTGAGCATGAGCGATTGCTGCGCGGAGTCCGCATTGCTGCCGGTTGAGGTCGCCATCCATAGATTACTGGAACTGGCCGCTGCGGCGCCCATTGCTGAGGTTGAACAGGTAGCGCTGGCCGATGCCGATGGCCGGGTGTTGGCCGAGGCGCTGGTTGCCGTCCTCGATCTGCCGCCCTGGGATAACAGCGCGATGGACGGTTACGCGCTACGCCTAGCCGACTGGCAAGGCGAGCCCTTAGTGGTCAGCCAGCGGATTCTCGCTGGGATGGCGCCTGATGCGTTGCTGCCCGGCACCTGCGCGCGGATCTTCACCGGCGCGCCACTGCCGGCCGGCGCTGATTGCGTCGAAATGCAGGAAAACGCCGAAGTCTTGGCCGATGGCCGGGTGCGTTTCACTCAAGCCATCAAGCTGCGTCAGAACGTTCGCCCGCAGGGCCAGGAAACCCGAGTGGGTGAGTTGGTGCTGGAGGTGGGCACGCGTCTGGGGCCGATCGAGCAAGGCCTGATTGCCTCGCTCGGTATCGCCCAACTGAGCGTGCGCCGCCGCCCTCGAGTGGCGGTGTTGTCCACCGGTGATGAGCTGATCGAACCGGGCCAGCCACTCGGCGCCGGGCAAATTTACAACAGTAATCGCCAACTACTGATTGGCTGGCTGCAGCGCCTCGGTTGCGCGGTGCTGGATGCCGGCATCTTGCCCGATGATCTGGACAAAACTCGCGCTGCACTGGCGGCGTTGAGCGAGGTCGATTTGATTTTATCCACCGGTGGCGTGTCGGTCGGTGAGGCAGACTTTCTCGGTGCGGTGCTGCGCGAAGAAGGTGAATTAACCCTGTGGAAGCTGGCGATTAAGCCGGGCAAACCGCTGACTTGCGGGCATTTTCGCGGGGTGCCGGTGCTCGGTTTACCGGGTAATCCGGCCTCAACCCTAGTGACCTTTGGCCTGCTGGCGCGACCTTATCTGCTGCGCCGTATGGGCGTGGCGCAAGTCGAGCCGCTGGGCTTTACGGTGCCCGCCGGTTTCACCTGGAGCAAGCCCGGCAAACGCCGCGAATACCTGCGGGCGCGCATGCACAATGGCCGCGCGATTCTCTACCCGAACCAAAGCTCCGGCGTACTGCGCAGCGCTGCCTGGGCCGATGGTTTGGTGGAAGTGCTGGAAAACAGCACGCTGGCCGAGGGCGATAGTGTGCGGTTTATTGCCTTTAGCGAGTTGCTGGGCTGAGTTCAGCGCGGCATGGCGTGCGAAGTCCACAGTCGTTTTCAGCGGTTTGTTAGGCGCTCGCGCTCACGAAACTCACCCGGGGTGATGCCGGTCCAGCCTTTGAAGCTGCGGTGGAAGGAGCGCGACTCGGTGAAACCTAGGTAATGGGCAATGTCTTGGATGGCTAGGTCGCTGCGCAGCAGGTAGTGCTCGGCCAGTTCTTGGCGCAGTTGGTCGAGGATTTCTTGATAGCTGCTGCCGGCCTGCTGCAAGTGGCGCTGCAGGGTGCGTACGGTCATGTTGAACTTGTCCGCGACCCGTTCTTTACGCGGTAGGCCATCTTTGAGCAGCAGGCGCAGGGCGTTTTTCACCCGCAGTGGCAGCGGCTCGTCGCCATCCAGTCCGGCCATCAGAGTCAGGGCGTGCTCTTCCAAGGTGCGCAGTAAGTTGGCGTCAG
>JAIETJ010000007.1 GCA_019745275.1 Pseudomonadaceae bacterium
ATTCTCGATGAGCCCACCACCGGCGTCGATCCACTCTCACGCCGGCACTTTTGGCAGCTGATTGAGCAGGTGCGCCAGCAACGGCCGCAACTGACCCTACTGGTCGCCACCGCCTATATGGAAGAAGCCGCGCAGTTTGAGCATTGCCTGATGCTCGACCGTGGCCGGTTACTGGCCCAAGGCCTGACCACTGAGCTGGCCGCCGCCACCCCGAGTGGCAAGCTGGATGCGGCTTTCACCCATTTTCAAGGCGATCAGTCCGCCGCCCAGCAACCCCTGGTGATTGCCCCGCTGGCCGCCGCGCAGGCGGAAATTGCCATCGAGGCCGAGGCGTTAAGCCTGCGTTTTGGCGACTTTACCGCCGTCGATAACGTCAGTTTCGCCATTCGCCGTGGCGAGATTTTTGGTTTTCTCGGCTCCAACGGTTGCGGCAAAACCACCACCATGAAGGTGCTCACCGGGCTGCTGGCGGCCAGCGAAGGCAGCGCCAAACTGTTTGGTAAACAGGTGGAAGCCAAAGACCTGGCCACCCGCAAGCGGGTCGGCTTTATGTCGCAGAGCTTCTCGCTGTACGGCGAGCTGAGCGTGCGCCAGAACCTCGAACTGCATGCACGGCTGTTCGACCTGCCAAGCCAAGAGGGCATCGCCCGCAGCCAAAGGTTAATCCAGCGGTTTGGCCTCAGCGAGGTGGCCGAGCAACTGTCCGGCGCGCTGCCGCTGGGGGTACGGCAACGTTTGTCGCTGGCGGTGGCGGTATTGCATCAGCCGGAAGTGCTGATTCTCGACGAACCCACCTCGGGGGTCGATCCGGCGGCGCGTGATGACTTCTGGCGACTGCTGATCGAGCTGTCACGCGAGCAAGGCGTGACCATCTTCCTGTCCACCCACTTTATGAACGAAGCCGAGCGCTGCGACCGCATCTCGCTGATGCATGCCGGCAAGGTGCTGGCCTGCGACACGCCCAGCGCCCTGCAGCAACAGTTTGCCGGTGAGAATCTGGAGGCGGCGTTCGTCAGCTGTCTGCTGCAAGCTCAGGGCCAGCCCGCACCGTCCGCCACCAGTAGCGCCAGTCACGCACCCGCCGCCAGCACCACGCCACACCCGACACCCAGCGCACTGCTGGCCCCGCGCCAAGGTTTTAGTCTGCGCCGCTTACGGGCGGTGGCGGTGCGCGAAGGCAAGGAGTTGCGCCGCGACCCGGTACGCTTAGCCTTCGCCCTGCTCGGCTCGGTGTTTATGATGGTAATCTTCGGCTACGGCATCTCGCTGGACGTAGAGAACCTGCGTTTCGCCGCCTTCGACCAAGACAACTCGGCGCAGAGCCGCAGTTATTTAGAGGCCTTTCGCGGTTCACGCTACTTCGAAGAACACGCGCCCATCAGTTCGCCGCAAGAGTTGCACAGGCGCCTACAGCGCTCAGAAGTAAAAATCGTGCTGGAAATACCGCCCGGGTTTGGTCGCGACCTGTATGCCGGGCGTCAGCCGCAAGTGGCCGTGTGGCTGGATGGCAGCATGCCGTTTCGCGCCGAGACCAGCCGCAACTACATCGAGGCGGTGCATCTGGCCAACCTGCACAACTTCGCCGCCAGCAGCAGCCTAGCCAAGGTGCCGACCGCCAGTGCCAGCCTGGCCACGCGCTTTCGCTATAACCAAGATGTGATTAGCGTAAACGCCATCGGCCCCGGCGTGATGGCGCTAATTTTGGTGTTTATCCCAGCCATGCTCACCGCCCTGGGAGTGGTGCGCGAGAAGGAGCTGGGTTCGATCAGTAACTTTTACGCCACCCCGCTCAGTCGCTTGGAGTTTTTGTTCGGCAAACAGCTGCCGTATATCGCCGTTAGCCTGCTCAATTTGGCCTTGCTAGTGGCCGTCAACCGCTGGCTGTTCGGCGTGCCACTGAAGGGCAGCGTCGCGACCCTCGCCTTCGGCGGCCTGCTGTATGTGCTGGCCACCACCAGCCTCGGCTTGCTGATTTCAGCCTTCACCAAGACCCAGATTGCAGCGATTCTCGGCACCATGATTCTCACCAGCTTGCCGACTATTCAGTTCTCCGGGCTGATCGTGCCGCGCTCGTCCTTGGCCGGCGGCGCGGCCTTGATGGGCAATTTGTTCCCGGCCGGGTACTTTCTCGACATCGCCGTCGGCACCTTCACCAAGGCGCTGGACCTGCGTCAACTGTGGCCGCAGTGCTTGGCCTTGTTCGGCTTCTTCGCCGTGTTCACCGGCCTCAGCGTGGCCTTGCTGAAAAAGCAGGAGGCTTAACATGCCGCGTCTCGCCCATATTTACCGCCTCGGTCTAAAAGAACTGACCAGCCTGCGCCACGACAAAGTGTTGCTGCTGTTTCTGCTGTACGCCTTCAGCGTGGCCATCTATATGCCCGCCAAAGGCTCGATCATGGGTGTGCACAACGCCAGCGTAGCGATCGTCGACGAGGACCGCAGCGCCCTGTCGCGCAAGCTGGCCGAGGCCTTGCTGCCACCCGAGTTTCAAGCGCCGGTGCCACTGGCCTATAACCAAATGGACAACGCGCTGGATCGCGCCCAATTCACCTTCGTGCTCAATGTGCCGCCGAACTTTCCGAGCGACCTGCTGGCCGGCCGCCAGCCGCAGGTGCAATTAAACGTCGACGCCACCGCCATGAGTCAGGCGTTTATGGGGGCCGGCTATCTAGCGCGAATTTTTCAGCGTGAACTCAGCGACTACAGCGGGCAAACGCCGCAAAGCCCAATCGGCATGACCACCCGCGCGCTGTTCAACCCCAATTTAGAGGGCGGCTGGTTTCTCGCGGTGATCCAAATCGTCAATAACATCACCATCCTCGCCATCATCCTCACCGGCACCGCGCTGCTGCGTGAGCGCGAGCACGGCACTCTCGACCACCTGCTGGTACTGCCACTGACGGCGCTGGAGATCATGCTGGCCAAGGTCTGGAGCAACGCCTTAGTAGTGGTGCTGTGCACTTGGGTGTCGCTGGAGCTGGTGGTGAAATGGCTGATTGGCGTGCCTATCAGCGGCCCGCAACCGCTGTTCTTGGCGGTCACCGCGCTGTACCTGTTTGCCAGCACCGCGCTGGGGATTTTTCTCGCCACGCTGGCACGCTCGATTCCGCAGTTTGGCCTGCTGAGCATCCCGGTGATTATCCCAATGCTGCTGCTCTCGGGCGGCACCACGCCACTGGACAGCATGCCGCAATGGCTGCAAGTGGTGATGCAGATTTCGCCCTCGACCCACTTCGTCAGCCTGTCGCAGGCGATCCTGTTCCGCGATGCCGGCCTGAGCCTGATCTGGCCGGAGTTGCTGGCGCTGACAAGCATCGGCCTAGTGTTTTTCGCCATCGCACTGGCACGCTTTCGCAAGAGTTTGGCGGCTTGATCGGGCAGCGTCTAAAAAACTGAAAGCGTAGCGAGCGAAGGTTAGGCTAGGCGGCGGAGCTGGGAAAAAGCGCAGTTGGCGGGTGCCAATGAGCATTTTTCCCAGCTCCGCCAACGCCGCATCACCGAGCGCAGTAGTTTTCTTACTGCAGGATCAGGTTGTTGAACAACAGGTCTTCCACATAGGGCTTACCTTCTTCCTGCTCCAACACCTGCTTAACCTGCTTAAGCGCCTCTTGCCGGAGTTTCTCTTTGGCGTCCTGAGTGCCAAGGGTTTCATCGGTCTGCTGGGAGAACAGCAGCACCAGCTGATTGCGGATCAGCGGCTCGTGGTATTTAACCTTCTCCTCGGCCTCGGTGCCGGTGACTTTCAGCGAGATGTCGGCCTTGTAAAACTTCATCTTCATGCCCGAGCTGTAGTTACCCACCAGCGCTGGGACTATGCCGACATAGATAATTTTCGGCGCGGCATTTTCGCTCTCCTTCTCTTCCTTTTTTTCTTGAGCCAAGGCCGAAAACGGCAGAGATATGGCCAGCAGCAACACGATCAAGGCTTTCACAGAAGTCATTCCTAGTAAGGGGGCATTGCCTAGCATAGCCATTGCCGCGCCATCCCCCAAGCCCAATGCTTATACCGCAGCATCAGAGCCGGCCATGCTCGTTGACCCGAGGCCGCCGGCTGCGGCACTGTCTGGGCATAACTAACCGAGGATGACTGTCGATGAAAGCCGTGCTTTGCAAAGCCTTTGGCCCCGCCGAAACATTGGTACTGGAAGAGATCGCCAGCCCCGAGCTGAAAAAAACCGAAGTGCTGATTGATGTGCATGCGGCCGGGGTCAACTTCCCTGACACCCTAATCATCGAAGGGAAGTATCAATTCAAGCCAGCGCTTCCATTCTCACCGGGCGGCGAAGCGGCCGGTGTGATCAGCGCCGTCGGCGAGAAAGTCAGCAATTTAAAAGTCGGCGATCGGGTCATGGCCCTGACCGGCTGGGGCAGCTTTGCCGAGCAAGTGGCGGTGCCGGGCTATAACGTTATGCCGATCCCCGCAGCCATGGACTTCAACAGCGCCGCCGCCTTCGGCATGACCTATGGCACCTCGATGCATGCCCTCAAGCAGCGGGCCAACTTACAGCCGGGCGAGACCTTACTGGTACTGGGTGCCTCCGGCGGCGTTGGCCTAGCGGCGGTGGAAATCGGCAAGGCCTTGGGCGCACGGGTAATCGCCGCCGCCAGCAGCGCCGAGAAACTCGCGGTAGCCAAGGCCGCCGGGGCCGATGAGTTAATCAACTACAGCGCGAGCAATCTCAAAGAGGAAGTCAAACGCCTGACCGGCGGCCAAGGTGCGGACGTGATTTACGACCCGGTCGGTGGTGATTTATTTGATCAGGCGATTCGCAGCATTGCTTGGAACGGCCGCCTGCTGGTGGTCGGCTTCGCCAGCGGGCGCATCCCGGAACTGCCGGTCAACCTCTGCCTACTCAAGGGTGCGGCGGTGCTAGGAGTATTCTGGGGCGCCTTCGCGCAACGCCAACCGCAAGACAACGCAGCCAACTTTGCTCAGCTATTTGCTTGGCACGCCGAAGGCAAAATCCAGCCGCTGGTGTCGCAAGTGTTCCCGCTGGCGCAAGCCGCCGAGGCGATCAACACCCTCGGCCAGCGTAAGGCGGTGGGTAAGTTGGTGGTGCAGGTCAGGTAGCGGATGCCTGTAGGGTGGATGGCGCTTTTCCATCCACCGGCTGTTGCTGGATGGGCGGCGGAAAACGCTTCGCGGTTTTCCGCCCTACGAACTCACGCCACGCTCTTAGTCCCGTGACGCGTCGGCGAACACCCTTAAGCCGTGTGGCTTAGTCCCGCGGTGCGTAAGCAAACACATCGGCGCGCAGTTGCTGCGGGTCCATACCCGCCTCAACCAAGGCATCGAGGGTGGCGTAGACCATCCCTGGGGAGCCGCTGGCGTAGATATGCAGCGGCTTGAGGTCGCTAAAGTCCTCGCGCACCGCTTGGTGTAGCTGGCCGAGTCGGCCGTGCCAATCGCGTGGATCGCTGACCACCTGATGCAAAAACAAGTTGGGCAATTGCTGCCACTCTTGCCAATGCGGCAGCTGGTAAAAATCCTTACTGCGGCGAACGCCCCAATACAGGTGCACCGGATGTTTAAAGCCGGCCGAGCGGCAATGCTCAAGCAAGCTGTGCATCTGCGCCATGCCGGTGCCGGCGGCGATCAGCACCAGCGGCCCGTTCGGTAACTCGGCCAAATGAGTGTCGCCAAACGGCAGCTGCACCCGCGCCATCCCGTCGCGCTGCAATTGCACCAGCAGTTCTTGGCTGCTCGCCTCGCGAGCGAGGATATGCAGCTCCAGTTCGCGCCCGCAGTGCGGCGCCGAGGCCAGCGAAAAGGCGGCCGGCTCGCCCTCTTCACGCTCGATCAACAGGTATTGCCCGGCGTGATAACGTGGAGGCTTGCCGGCCGGGGTGCGCAAGCGCACGCGCCACACATCGCCGCCGACCGGGGCGCACTCAAGCAGCTGGCAACTCACCTTACGCAACGGCAACTCATGGGGTGCCAGCACCCCATCCCAATGCAGCAGGCAGTCTTCCAGCGGCTCGGCGATGCAGGTGAAGACCTCACCGTGGCTGCGCTCCTCGCCGCTTTGGCGAATCCGTCCATCCAACAGTAAAGCCGCGCAGATATGGCAATTGCCATTGCGACAACTTTGCGGGCAGTCGTACCCGAGCCGCCGCGCAGCATCGAGAATGCGCTCGCCGGGCTCAAGTTTGAGCACGGCGCCGGACGGTTGCAGGGTGACGTTCATTAGTCGATCCCCAGTTCAGCCCAGAGCGCATCGACGCGCTGTTTAACCGCCTCATCCTGAACTATCACCCGACCCCATTCACGCGGGGTTTCGCCCGGCCATTTGTGCGTGGCATCGAGGCCCATCTTGCTGCCCAAGCCAGATACCGGCGAGGCAAAGTCGAGGTAGTCAATTGGCGTGTTATCGATCAGCACGGTGTCGCGTTTAGGATCCATGCGCGTGGTGATCGCCCAGATCACGTCGTTCCAGTCGCGGGCATTGATGTCGTCGTCGGTGACGATGACAAACTTGGTGTACATAAACTGGCGCAAAAAGCTCCACACCCCGAGCATTACGCGCTTGGCGTGGCCGGGGTACTGCTTCTTGATGGTGACCACCGCCATGCGGTACGAGCAGCCTTCGGGCGGCAGGTAAAAATCAGTGATCTCCGGGAACTGCTTTTGCAGAATCGGCACGAACACTTCGTTGAGGGCCACGCCGAGAATCGCCGGTTCGTCCGGTGGCCGGCCGGTGTAGGTGCTGTGATAGATAGGTTTCTGCCGGCGGGTGATGCGCTCGACGGTAAACACCGGGAAGCTATCGACCTCGTTGTAGTAGCCGGTGTGGTCGCCGTACGGGCCTTCATTGGCCATCTCGCCGGGGTGAATGACCCCTTCGAGGACGATCTCGGCACTGGCTGGCACTTGCAAGTCGCTGCCACGGGCCTTGATCAATTCGGTGCGATGGCCGCGCAGCAAACCGGCGAAGGCGTACTCCGACAAAGTGTCCGGCACCGGCGTAACAGCGCCGAGAATAGTCGCCGGATCAGCGCCCAAGGCCACCGCTACCGGATACGGACGATCCGGGTATTTCTGGCACCACTCGCGATAATCCAGCGCGCCACCGCGATGGCTGAGCCAACGCATAATGACCTTGTTGCGGCCGATCACCTGCTGGCGATAGATGCCCAGATTCTGCCGCTCTTTGTTAGGGCCCTTGGTGATGGTCAGGCCCCAAGTAATCAGTGGGCCGACATCGCCGGGCCAACAGGTCTGCACCGGCAGTTTGCTTAGATCGACGTCCTCGCCCTCTTCGATTACCTCTTGGCAAGGCGCGTCCTTGACCACCTTGGGCGCCATGGCCAGCACCTTGCGAAAAATCGGCAGCTTGGACCAGGCGTCTTTAAAGCCCCTGGGCGGCTCTGGCTCTTTTAAGAACGCCAGCAGTTTGCCAATTTCGCGCAGCTCGCTGACCTCTTCGGCACCCATGCCCAACGCCACCCGTTTCGGCGTGCCGAATAAATTGCCAAGCACCGGCATGTCGAAGCCCGTGGGGTTTTCGAAGAGCAACGCCGGGCCTTGCTTGCGCAGGGTGCGGTCGCAAATTTCGGTCATCTCCAACACGGGAGACACTGGCGTTTGGATACGCTTGAGTTCGCCGCGCTGTTCCAGCCCACGGATAAAGTCGCGAAGGTCGCGATACTGCATGTTGGTGCCTCGTCTACGGCGCGAGTGTCGATGGCTAAAGTTTAGCGCCGAACTGGGTTATTCAGAAGAATCAATCAATCGCAGACAAACAAAAGCCGGGTTTCCCCGGCTTTTGTTTGTGTCATACGACAATCCAAGATCGTAGCGAGCGACGGTCAAGCTAGGCGCAACGCAGCGAAGCGGAGTAACAGCCGAAGGCTGGCCCGCAGGGCAAGCGGAGCGCAGTCAAAAATGGCGAAGAAGCGGAATGTACTTTTGTACATGAGCATTCTAAGTCAGTTTTTAACGACGCTTCACCTAAGCGCAGTAGATCGTCTACTTGCGCTTCATCATCTGGAAGAACTCTTCGTTGGTCTTGGTCGAACGCAACTTGTCCAAGAGGAACTCGATGGCGGCCAATTCGTCCATCGGGTGCAGTAGTTTGCGCAGAATCCACATCCGCTGCAGTTCTTCCTCTCCGGTCAGCAACTCTTCGCGGCGGGTGCCGGACTTGTTGATATTGATGGCTGGGAACACGCGCTTCTCGGAAACCCGGCGATCAAGAATCAGCTCCATGTTGCCGGTGCCTTTGAACTCTTCGTAGATCACTTCATCCATCTTCGAGCCGGTTTCGACCAGCGCGGTGGCGATGATGGTCAGCGAGCCGCCCTCTTCGATATTACGGGCCGCGCCGAAGAAGCGTTTCGGCTTCTCCAGTGCGTGAGCGTCGATACCGCCGGTGAGCACCTTGCCGGAGCTTGGAATCACGGTGTTGTAAGCGCGGGCCAAACGGGTGATGGAGTCGAGCAGGATCACCACGTCTTTCTTGTGTTCAACTAGGCGTTTGGCCTTCTCGATGACCATCTCGGCCACTTGCACGTGACGGCTTGGTGGCTCGTCGAAAGTCGACGCGACCACTTCGCCGCGCACGGTGCGCTGCATTTCGGTCACTTCTTCCGGGCGCTCATCGATCAGCAAGACGATCAGATGCACTTCCGGGTTGTTACGAGTGATGTTGGCTGCGATGTTCTGCAGCATGATGGTTTTACCGGCCTTTGGCTGGGCCACGATCAGGCCGCGCTGGCCTTTACCGATTGGGGCGCAGAGGTCGATTACCCGACCCGTTAAGTCTTCGGTAGAGCCGTTACCAGCTTCCATCTTCATCCGCACGGTGGGAAACAACGGCGTGAGGTTTTCGAACAGAATCTTGTTCTTGGCGTTTTCCGGACGATCGTAGTTGATCGTGTCGACCTTGAGCAGAGCGAAATACCGCTCACCTTCTTTCGGCGGACGGATTTTGCCAACGATGGTGTCACCGGTACGCAGGTTAAAACGGCGGATCTGGCTCGGCGAGACGTAAATATCGTCTGGGCCAGCGAGATAGGAAGAGTCCGCAGAGCGCAGAAAACCGAAACCATCCTGAAGAATTTCCAGCACTCCATCACCGGAGATTTCATCACCGCCGCGTGCATGCTTCTTCAACAGGGAGAAAATAATGTCCTGTTTGCGCGAACGGGCCATATTTTCGAGGCCCATCTGCTCGGCCATATCGATCAGGTCGGTGATGGGTTTTTGCTTGAGTTCAGTCAGATTCATAGGAATGACGTATTCATGTAAAGAGGGAGGTAAGCACTTGGCTTAAGAGGCCGCGCCGCGAGAAAGGCGACAGAATCGCTGCTCTTATTCTGTGAATTTAGACGAATAAGGGGGTTGGCGACGGCTGGTAGAGGGCAACGGAGAAACCGTTGCGGGCCGAATGTAACACTGGTTTTTGCAGGCGTCTAGCCTGAAAACGAAAAAGCCCCGTAAAGTACGGGGCTTTTATTGCGCGCTATTCAACAGCTGTCGGCACGAATACCGACGCGACCGTTAGATATTGCTGTCGAGGAAAGCGGCCAACTGCGACTTAGACAGTGCGCCAACTTTAGTCGCTTCAACGTTACCGTCTTTGAACAACATCAGGGTTGGAATCCCGCGCACACCGTACTTTGGCGGTGTGTCTTGGTTTTCGTCGATGTTCAATTTGCACACTTTCAACTTACCTTGGTAAGTCTGGGCGATTTCTTCCAGAACTGGGGCAATCATTTTGCACGGGCCACACCACTCAGCCCAGTAGTCGACCAGCACCGCGCCCTCGGCCTTCAGTACATCTTGGTCAAAACTGGCGTCAGTCACATTGGTGATGAAGTCGCTCATGGAAAATCTCCGCGTTCGCTAGCAAAAGTGCTCAATAGTGGCCGCTATGATAGCCCGCCTTGGCGCTGGCCGAAAGACGCAGGCGATAGGTTCTGTTGACGCAAGCGTGCATGCCGCGACGGAGGCTGCCTTGTCGCAGGGCAAGGCATGAGGAGCGTGGTTTGGTTATTCCAAACGAGCGACGAGTAACGCCGCCCTGCGACAAGGCAGCACCGTCCCTTCGGGTTGCGCGTCAAAGCCCGCCATGCGGTGTTGCAGGACTTGGCAAGGGAATGACCATTGCCGGCGTCCTGCGCCTTGCCTGGCGGGCTTTGACGCGGCAACGCGGCGCGCTCGCTTGCATCAACAGAACCCATGCTTAGCTATCGTCATAGCGGGTAGAATTGATCGATAAACCCATGCGGGTGCTGCGACAAGGCGCCGCGCTGACCTCAGCCGCGTTGGCCAAGCCCACTGTTCATGGCAGGATGTTGCCATTCTGCATCGAGACCCCTCCATTATGCTGCCAACTGCTGCCAAGCATTTCCCGATGATCGCCGCCATTGACCTTGGCTCGAACAGCTTCCACATGGTTCTGGCCAAGGCCGATCACGGCGAAATTCGGATTCTCGAACGCCTCGGCGAGAAGGTTCAACTGGCCGCTGGGCTGGACGATCAGCGTGTGCTGAGCGAAGAAGCTATGCAGCGTGGCCTCGAATGCCTGCGCCGCTTTGCCCAGTTGATTATCGGTTTACCCGAAGGCGCGGTGCGGATTGTCGCCACCAATGCCCTGCGCGAAGCGCGCAACAGCGCCGAATTTATCCGCCGCGCAGAAGAGGTGCTCGGCCATCCGGTGGAGGTAATTTCCGGCCGCGAAGAAGCCCGGTTAATTTATCTCGGCGTGTCCCACAGCAGCGCCGATACGCCGGGCAAACGCTTGGTGGTGGATATTGGCGGCGGCAGTACCGAATTTATCATCGGCCAACGCTTTGAGCCGTTACTGCGTGAAAGCCTGCAAATGGGCTGTGTGAGTTTCACTCAACGCTATTTCCGCGACGGCAAAATCACCGCCGCGCGTTACGCCCAAGCCTATACCGCCGCACGTTTAGAGTTAATGAGCATTGAGCACGCCCTGCACCGCTTGGGCTGGCAAGAAGCGCTGGGCGCCTCGGGCACCATTCGCGCCATCGGCTTAGTGATCAAGGCGGGTGGCCATGGTAATGGCGAAGTTAACGCCGCCGGGCTGGCCTGGCTGAAACGTAAAGTATTGAAGCTCGGCGAAGTCGACAAGCTCGAACTGGACGGCATCAAGCCGGATCGCCGTGGAGTATTCCCGGCCGGCCTGGCGATTATGGAGGCGATCTTCGACGCCACTAAACTGGCCAGCATGTGTCACTCCGAGGGCGCCCTGCGCGAAGGCGTGCTGTATGACCTGCTCGGCCGGCATGTGCATGAAGACGTGCGCGAACGCACCTTGGGCGCGCTGATGGAGCGTTACCACGTCGACCTTGAACAAGCGGCCCGGGTCGAGAGCAAAGCCCTGAGCGCGCTGGAACAGGTCAGCGCGGGCTGGCAACTGCGTGACGACTGGCAGCGTGAACTGCTCAGCTGGGCGGCACGGGTACACGAACTGGGCTTGGACATTGCCCACTATCAGTATCACAAGCACGGTGCTTATTTGATTGAGCACTCCGACCTTGCCGGCTTCTCACGGCTCGATCAGCAAATGCTGGCGCTGCTGGTGCGCGGCCACAGACGCAATATCCCCCGCGAGAAACTCGCCGAGTTTGGCAACGAAAGCCAAACCCTATTACGCCTGTGTGTGCTGCTGCGTTTTGCCATCTTGTTTCACCACGTCCGCGGCACCCAAGAAATGCCCCAAGCGCAGCTCACCGCCGGCCCGCAGAGTTTGGACGTGCAATTCCCGGATGGCTGGTTGCAAGCCAACCCCTTGACTCAGGCTGACTTTGAGCAAGAAGCCGAATGGCTAACGCGCACCGGCTTTAGTCTGCGCGTGCGCTAAATCCACGCGCCACTCGCGGCAATAAAAACGCCCCACCAGCTTAGCTGCGCGGGGCGTTTTTATTGCATCACTGACTGACTGCCGGTTAGCGCACCGGAGCCGGGTTGGTGAGTTTGTCCAGCAACATGCCTTGAGCGTTGCGCGCGTGCTGATTGCCGCTTGGGTTGCAGCGCACGTAGCGACCATCTGACTGCAGCACCCAACTATGGGTGTTGTCGCTCAGGTAGGCCTCAAGTTCCTTTTTCACCCGCAGCAGCAAGCGCTTACCTTCAATCGGGAAGCAGGTCTCGACGCGCTTATCGAGGTTGCGCTCCATCAGGTCGGCGCTGGACAGGTACAACTGCTCCTCGCCACCGTTGTAGAAGTAGTAGATGCGGCTGTGTTCGAGGAAGCGGCCGATGATCGAACGTACATGGATGTTATGCGACACCCCCGGCACGCCAGGCCGCAGGCAGCACATGCCGCGCACCACCATGTCGACCTTCACCCCGCACTGACTGGCCTTATACAGCGCCCGAATGATCTTCGGATCAGTCAACGAGTTGACCTTGAACATGATGTGCGCCGGCTTGCCCTCACTGGCCAGCAGGGTTTCGCGGGCGATCATGTCGAGGATGCCCTTCTTCAAGGTGAAGGGCGCGTGCAGCAACTTCTTCATGCGCAGGGTTTTACCCATGCCAATCAGCTGGCTAAACAGTTTGGCGACGTCTTCGCAGAGCGCCTCATCCGAGGTCAGCAGGCTGTAGTCGGTGTACAGCTTGGCGTTGCCGGCGTGGTAGTTACCGGTGCCCATGTGCGCGTAACGGACGATCTCGCCATTCTCACGGCGCAGAATCAGCATCATCTTGGCGTGGGTTTTAAAGCCCACCACGCCGTAAATCACTACCGCACCGGCCGCCTGTAACCGGCTGGCCAGCAGCAAGTTGGACTCTTCATCGAAGCGCGCCCGCAGCTCAATTACCGCGGTCACTTCCTTACCGTTACGTGCGGCGTCCACCAGCGCATCGACGATTTCCGAGTTCGCCCCAGAGCGATACAACGTCTGACGGATGGCCAACACCTGCGGGTCTTTGGAAGCCTGGCGGAGCAAATCGACCACCGGGGTGAACGACTCAAACGGGTGCAGCAGCAAGATGTCTTGCTTACTGACCACGCTAAAGATGTTCTCGCTGTTTTGCAGCAACTTGGGGATGACCGGGGTGAACGGCGCGCACTGCAATTCAGGGTGGCTGGCCAAGCTGGTAATGCTGAACAAGCGGGTCAAGTTGACCGGGCCGTTGACGCGGTACAGCTCGCTCTCACTCAGACTAAATTGCTTGAGCAGGTAGTCGGCCAAGTGCTGCGGGCAGGTGTCGGCCACCTCCAAACGCACAGCATCGCCATAGCGGCGCGAGAACAACTCGCCGCGCAGGGCACGGGCCAAGTCTTCGACGTCTTCGGTGTCCATGGCCAAGTCGGCGTTACGGGTCAGGCGGAACTGATAGCAGCCCTTCACCTTCATGCCTTGGAATAGGTCATCGGCATGCGCATGGATCATCGACGACAAGAACACGTAGTTAGCACCGGCGCCGCCAACGTCTTCCGGCACTTTGATCACTCGCGGCAGCAAGCGTGGCGCGGGAATAATCGCCAAGCCCGAGTCGCGGCCGAAGGCATCCACGCCTTCCAGTTCAACGATAAAGTTCAGGCTTTTGTTGACCAACAAGGGGAACGGATGCGTCGGGTCGAGGCCGATTGGAGTGATGATCGGCGCGATCTCGTCGCGGAAATAGCGCCGCACCCAAGCTTTGAGTTTGACCGTCCACTGCCGACGGCGAATAAAGCGCACTTGATGCTGTTCCAGTGCCGGCAACAGCGCGTCATTCAGAATCGCGTATTGACGCTCGACCTGCTCATGCACCAGCTCGGAAATGCGCGCCAACGCTTGATGCGGCTGCAAGCCGTCTGGGCCTGCGGTTTCACGGGCGAAGGTGATTTGTTTTTTCAGCCCGGCGACGCGAATTTCGAAGAACTCATCCAAGTTACTGGAGAAGATCAGCAGAAACTTCAAGCGCTCCAGCAATGGATAGGACTCATCCAGCGCCTGCTCCAGCACGCGGATATTGAACTTCAGCTGCGACAGCTCGCGGTGGATATACAGGCTGCTGTCATCCAAGCCCGGCACCACATAGACGGCAGGCGTTGGCGCCGCAACCGGCTCCTGCACGGGCACGCTGGCAAGTTCCACAACCGCCTCAGGCAGCTCGGCAGGCTCTGGGGTTGGGCTGAGTCCTTCAGTATTCATTGCGTCTTCCTCGGGGCTTATTGGCCCGCTTTTAACAATTGCGCGGCGCGTTTCGCGAAATAGGTCAGGATGCCATCGGCACCCGCGCGCTTAAAGGCGGTTAACGACTCGAGAATCACTGCCTCGCCGAGCCAGCCATTCTGGATGGCGGCCATGTGCATGGCGTATTCACCACTGACTTGATAGACAAAGGTCGGCACGCGAAATTCAGTTTTTACCCGCCAAACAATATCTAAATAGGCCATGCCGGGTTTCACCATGACCATGTCGGCGCCTTCGGCTAAATCCGCGGCCACCTCATGCAAGGCTTCATCGCCGTTGGCGGGATCCATCTGGTAGCTGGCTTTGTTGGCTTTACCCAAGTTGGCTGCCGAGCCGACCGCATCGCGGAACGGCCCGTAATAGGCGCTGGCGTACTTAGCCGAGTAAGCCATGATGCGTACATTGGGGTAATCGGCCAGCTCCAAGGCCTCACGAATCGCCTGCACGCGACCGTCCATCATGTCCGAGGGTGCCACCACTTGCGCACCCGCCGCAGCATGGGACAACGCCTGGCGTACCAGCGCATCGACGGTGATGTCGTTCTGCACATAACCGTCAGCGTCGAGGATGCCGTCTTGGCCGTGAGTGGTGAACGGGTCGAGCGCTACGTCGGTAATCACCCCAAGTTCTGGGAAGCGCGCACGCAAGGCACGGGTAGCGCGCTGGGCGATGCCTTCTGGGTTCCAGGCTTCGCTGGCGTCCAAGGATTTTTTCTCCGCCGCGGTCACCGGGAACAACGCCAAGGCCGGGATGCC
>JAIETJ010000018.1 GCA_019745275.1 Pseudomonadaceae bacterium
GGTCTGATGCTCGGCTTGGGCGAAACCGATGAGGAAGTCATCGAAGTCATGCAGCGCATGCGCGAGCACGACATCGACATGCTCACCCTCGGCCAGTACCTACAGCCGACCCGTAGCCACTTGGCGGTGCAGCGTTATGTACACCCGGACACCTTCGCTTGGTTTGCCGAGGAAGGCCTGAAAATGGGCTTCAAAAACGTCGCCTCCGGGCCGTTGGTGCGCTCGTCGTACCATGCCGACAAGCAAGCGCACGAAGCTAAGAACAGCTAAATGCGGCGCGGCTAAAAAAGGCGACCTTGGGGTCGCCTTTTTTGTTTGGCCCTTGTGTCGCGCTGGCCGCGACACTGGGTCGCAGTTTATTTTGCCTGGTTAGCTTGTGGGTTTTGTAAGCTGAGCTGAAACCCAGCCTAGGTGGATCTGATGAACCCCAGTGTCAGTAAAATTGCGGTGCCGCCCGCAAGCGCAATCGTGCGGGAACTGCCGGGCGCCTATTTTTACGACTGCTATGCCGTGTCTTTACTTAGCGCTGGCGGCTCGGCACTGGAAATTTACCTAAAGGCGGTGGGTAACACACCGCGTTGGGTGAATGTTCTGATGGCGTTGCGTAATTGGGCGGTCGCGCTGGTTGGGTTGAAAAATCTCGGCCAGCTGGCGGCGCTGACGCCAGACAAACCCGCAAGTAGCTATCGAGTGGGTGATCGGGTCGGGATTTTTTCCCTGCGGATGCTCAGCGAGAACGAAATCATCCTCGGTGACAACGATCGACACTTAAACGTCCAGGTGTCGGTCTGCAAACTCGGGCAAGCGCAGCCGCAGTCGGTTGCCGTCGCCACTGTGGTGCATGTGCACAACCGCTTGGGTCGCCTGTACATGCTCTTCGTTGCGCCCCTTCACCGGCGGATAGCCCCAGCCATACTGGCCAACATCGGCTAGTTCGGCTGGCGAATCAACGACCACGCTGCTGCAAAATCTGGGTCGCCCCTTGCGGCGTGTTGCAGTACCAAAATACCCGGCTAACGCCACGGCTAATGGCCACATAGGCCAGGCGCAAACTTTCATCCTGCATGGCTTGCGCGTAGCTGTTGGCAAACAATCCTGAGTGGGCGTAGAGCGCATCGCGTAGCGGATGGGCGGGGGCTGGCGGGCAGTCGTCGAGGATGATCACCACCTGCGCTTGCAAGCCTTTGGCGCTGTGGATAGTGCAGAGTTTGACCGGCAGTTTTTTATCAAGTTGGGCGCGCAGCAATTGCAGGGGCGCGTTGCGCCGGCTCATGACCAGTACCCCGGTGCGCTCGTCCGCGTCGCTGGCGGCCACCTGCGCACACTGTGCTTGGATCTGGCTGAGCAGCTCGGGCAGCCGTTGCTTGAGGTCAAACTGACTGATTAGCTTAACGCCGTGCTCGCCGGCTCGGGTGGCGCGCATGGCGTGGCTGGTTTTGCTGTGTTTGTGCCGTACCCCACTGAGCAGCGCCTCGCCATCGCGAATGATCGGTTCGATCGAGCGATAGTTATTTTGCAACTGCAGCAGTGCGCTGCACCGCGCTTTACCGCTACCGGAAAAGTGTTGGTCGAAATTGATAAACAACTCCGGCGAGCTGCCGCGCCAGCCATAGATCGACTGCCAATCGTCGCCGATGGCCATCAAGCTAACGGCTGTGCCTTGGCCAGCCAGCGTGCGCTGCACGGCATTCAGCCAGCGCACGATCTGCGGCGAGATGTCTTGAAACTCATCAATCAACAGATGGCTAAAGGGCGCCAACGTTGCGGCGGATAAGCCACTGTTGCCCGCGTTAAGGCGGTCGGTGAGTTGCGCAAAGGCGCCGTCGAAAGTCTGTAACCCTTGCGTGTGCAGCAACTGGGTAAAGCATGGCCAGAACAGCACCAGCGCCTCAATGAAATTGCGCTCTGGCGCGGCGCAGAGCAGCGTGCGTGCTTGTAGGTGTTCGATGCGCAGGCCGATGCTGTGGATAAACCCAGCCTGCTGATAAAACACGGCAAACAACGGTGCCGGGGTAAATTCACCGGCCAGCAGGTAGCCATCCAGCGGTGCTTTGCCACTGGCGTTGTCGGTTACGGGCGCGGGCAAACCGAGCAGGCCATGCACCAATTGGCGAAACGCCGGGTGTTCGGCATAGCACTGTTGGTAGGCCTGTTTGAGCAAGGCCAACTGCGCTGGACGCAGGCGACTGTTGCTCAGTGGGTTGTCCAATTCGCTGTTGGCGCCGTTGCTGGCTAATTGCTCGAACCAGCGCGGGCTGTGCAGCGCCTCTTTGGCCAGCACGCCCATGGCCGAGTGGAAGGTGCGCACTGATTGCCGGGCTTGTGCGGCGTCGAACGGATATTGCCAAAAGCGCAAAATCTTCAGCAGTTGTTCGCGCAATTGCGCGCAGGAGGCGTTGGTGAAGGAAATTACCGTTAGCTGCTGCGGATCGATACGCAAGTGACAGAGCATAAACACCAAACGCAGCAGCAAGGTGCTCGACTTGCCCGAGCCGGCCGCGGCAAACACCCGGGTCAGCGGGTTGCGCTCAAGGATCATTGCCCATTGCTCATCCGAGGGCGCGCTAATAATCCCGGCCGCCACCGCCTGGCTCACGCGCAAACGCATGGCGGCAATCTGCGTGGCATCCACGGCCATTAGCGTCGGGCCGTAGATGGCGGCGCTTTTGGCTTTGCGCGCGGTACTGGTTTTAACGCGCGGCTTGGCGGGCTGTTTGGTCGCACGAGCCTTACTGGCAGGGTCGTTATTGACTACCGCGGGTGGTCGAGACTTACCGTGCAGCAACGCCGCCTGCCCCTCGGTGCGCAAATACGCACTGGTGCGTGGAAAGTAACGCGTTAAGGCCGCAGTCAGTTGCAGCTTGTAACGCAAGGCGGCAGAGAGCATTCGACAACTTCATCCGGCATAAGGTAGGTGGCTGAATGATAAGTGTTTTTTGCCTGCAGGTAATTCTCAAGGCGGGTTGCAGCTGTGGGGCAGCCGCTTGTCGCGTTCGAGCAAGCGCCGCGAGGCGCTGACTAAGCTACTAGTGAGAGCTGCCGTGTTAGCGCCGGCAGTTGATGTTTTATTGTTCGCACGCAGGTATGCAGGCTGATGAGTCGTTATCCGCAATCACGGGTGTTGCAGCAACTCGCCGTTGGCGTGTTGGCCCTGTACCTGGCAGGGATGAGCGCGCTTGCTCGGGAGTTGCGCATCGACACTATTGCGGTGGCGCCCTTTGGTTTTTACACCGCCGCCGGCCAGCCAACCGGCATCATGTATGAACTGGGTAATCTGATTGCGCGAGAAGCCGGGTTCAGTGCGACCAATCAAATCGTCCCCTATGCGCAAACGGTGATTGAGGTTAAGCATGGCGCGGCCGATTTTGTGTTGCGTTATGGCAACGACGAATTAACCGAGGTGGCGATCCAGGTGGCGTCGGTATTGAGCTTGCCGACCATTGTGCTGGGCCTGCCGTCCGCCCAGTTTCGCTCGTTGGAGGATTTACACGGTATGACGGTGGGTGTGCTGCGCGGCGGTCGCTTTGATCAACGGTTTGAGGCCGATATAGCGATTCGCAAGTACCCGGTATTGGACTACCAACAGATGGTTAAGATGCTGATGGCCAAACACCTCGATGCGGGCATCGGCTCAACCGTCGGAATCTATTACAGCGCCAGCCAACTGGGCCTAAAGCAAACTCAATTGGGTGTCCCGCTGGTGCTTTCTGAACAACATTTTGTTTTACACTTTTCCCGCAAAACCGCCGATGACGCCACTATCGCCGCGCTCCAAACGGCGGTTGAGCGTCTCAAACAACGTAACGCCATAGCCCCGCTGGTGGATAAATACTTACGCGATTTTAGTTGGCAGTTGTCCAAACCTTGATGGCGTTGTCGGCGAACTGTGGTTTTCTCTGCGCTATTGGCAAGGCTTGGGGTTAAGGGCGTGCCATGCTAAACCGCCCTTGTGGGCTGATTTGAAAGTACTCCGCAGCGCCACCGCGCAGAATAGGTTCGGCGGCGGCGGTGTCGTAGATGCCGTCAATAAGCAGGTGCTTGGCGATATGCACGGCCACCACTTCGCCCAGAATCAACCAAGTTGGAATCAGGCTTTGCGCGTGGCTTTGCAACTGTACGATTTGCGTCAGCTTGCATTCAAAGGACACCGGGCTTTCCAGCACGCGCGGGGTGGTAATGAGCGTGGAGGGCACTGGGGTGAGTTGGCTAAGGACAAACTCGTCGACTTCTGGGGCAACGGCGGCGCTGCTTTGATTCATCGCCTCGGCCAGCGAACGAGTCACCAGATTCCAGCCGAATTCGCCGGTTTTCTCGATGTTACTCAGGCTGTCTTTACGGCCGACGCTGGCGAAACCAATGATTGGCGGATGGTAATTGAAGGCATTAAAGAAACTGTAGGGCGCGAGGTTCAAACGCCCGTCTGGGTCTTGCGAGGAGATCCAACCGATCGGGCGCGGGCCGACGATGGCGCTGAACGGGTCGTGGGGCAGGCCGTGGCCGAGCGTCGGTTGGTAGTAATACATTTCATCGTGCATGCAGAGTTCTCAGGCGGGCAGCGGCCGACAGCGCATTAGCGCGGCGCTGTCGGCGCTCAGTGGCTTAACTGGTCAACCACCATACACCGACACCGGCGGTGCCCATACCGGCTATGCGTACCAGTGGCGCAGTGGCTGCGGGTAGCAATCGCACCAACGCGTAACCGCCGGCATGCAGCAGCGCGGTGGCGGCGAGAAAGCCCGCGGTATAGGCCCAGGGGCTGGCCGCGCTAGGCAGTTCAATACCGTGGGCCACCCCGTGGCTCAGTGCGAACAGTGCGCACAGGCCGCCCGCCACGGCCATCGGCAAACGCACGGCTACCGCCACCAACAAACCGAGGGCCAACACTGAGGCGCTGATCGCGCCTTCCAATACGGGCCATTGCACACCGTTGAAACCCAGCAGGCCGCCGACCAGCATGCTAAGCACAAAACTGAGCGGTAATACCCAGCGGGCGTTGCCTGATTGTTGCGCCGCCCATAGGCCGACCGCCAGCATCGCCAGTAAGTGGTCGAGGCCAAACAGCGGGTGGGCCAAACCGGCCAGTAAGCCGGCGTGATCGTGCCCGGTATGGGCGAAGGCGACCGTTGGGCTGAGCATTAGGCCCAAGGCGATAAGTAGTTTAGTGCGCGGCATAGGAGGCTCCTGATGATCAGTTAGATTGCAGGTTGTTAGGCGGCGTTGAGCATGCCGTGACGTTCGATAAACTCGATAATTTGCGCTAACCCTTGGCCGGTTTTTTGGTTGCTAAAAACGAAGGGTTTGTCGCCGCGCATGCGCCGCGTGTCGCTGTCCATCAACTCCAGCGAGGCACCCACTAAAGGTGCCAAGTCGATTTTGTTGATGACCAACAGGTCCGACTTGCAGATGCCCGGCCCGCCTTTGCGCGGCAGTTTGTCGCCGGCCGACACGTCAATTACATACAGGGTTAAATCCGACAGTTCCGGGCTAAAGGTGGCGGATAAATTGTCGCCACCGGATTCGACGATAATCAAATCCAAACCCGGGAAACGTCTATTCAGCTGGTCAATCGCCTCCAGATTGATCGAGGCATCTTCACGAATGGCGGTGTGTGGGCAGCCGCCAGTTTCCACCCCGATAATCCGCTCGGGGTCTAGGGCGGCGTTGCGCACCAGAAACTGCGCATCCTCTTGGGTGTAGATATCGTTGGTGACCACCGCGAGGTTGTAGCGCTCGCGCAGGGCCAAGCATAAGGCCAGGGTCAGGGCGGTTTTACCGGAGCCGACGGGGCCGCCGATACCGATTCGCAGGGGTTGGCTGTGCATCTGTAAATCTCCTGATTAAGAGCGGAATAAACGGCTGTACTGCCGCTCGTGCGCCATGCTGGCAAGGCTGAGGCCAAAGGCGGCGCTGCCCCACTGGGCCTGCGGCAGTTGGCTGGCGTGCTGTTGGGCGGCGGTTAAGTGCGGCAATAATTGTGAGGTTAAGCGCTGCGCCGCTTGCTGGCCGAGCGGCAGGCTTTTCATCAACACCGCCAGTTGGTTTTCCAGCCAGCCCCACAGCCAAGCGCTCAGGGCATCGGCTGGGCTAATGCCCCACGCGCGGGCGGCCAGCGCCCAAGCGAGCATTAAACTGGGCTGGGCAAGGCGGCTCAGGCAGGCGCGGCTGGGTGGGTCTAATTCGGGTAAGTGCTCAAGCAATTGCTGTAGCGAGTAACCCATTTGTCGGCTCTCTTGCTGCAGTTCACGGCTTTCACGGCTGGCTCTTTGGCGTTCGGCGAGGCTCAGTAACTCATCCCAATCGGCACTGTTGGCGGCCTCGCAATGGGCCAACAGCAGCGGGGCATCGAAGCGCGCGAGGTTGAGCAGTAACTGATCGCTCAGCCACTGTTGCGCGCTGGCCGAGTCGCACACCAAGCCTTGCTCGACCGCCAGTTCTAAACCCTGGGAATAGCTGTAGCCACCAATCGGCAGTTGCGGGCTGGCAAGGCGCAGCAAGGCCCAGGTCTTATTCATCGGTGGCTACCGGTTGGCCAGCAAGGCTGCGTTTAGTTCAGTTCGCCGTAACCGACAAGGTATTCGGCAGTTGTGGGCTGGCGAGGCGCAGCAGCGCCCAGACATTGGCATTCATACCGTCGCTGTGCGCTTTGCTGAGTGCGAAGCGGCCTTCACGGGCGTGCGCCAAACTGATGCAGGCGCGCCGGATAACTGAATTCGGCATCCCCTGCATGTGAATGGTGCTGGCCGCCGCCATAGGCGCCGTGCTCGGGCTGATAGGGCGCCTCGATCAACTCAACGCGAGCACCGAGTTGTTCAAGCATGGCCTTGAGCACGTAGTCATCGGGCAGCCGCAGCCAGCCATCACCCAGTTGCAGGGCCACATGGCGGTTGCCGAGGTGATAGGCCGCGCGAGTCAACTCGAAGGGATTGGCGCAGGTCACATGCAACAGGGTCTCCGGCCGTGCGCAGACCCGCACGATGCGTCCGTCTTGCGCTTGCAAGCAATCGCCGTCTTGCAGCGGTGGTTGACCGCGCTCGAGAAACAGCCCGACGTCTTCGCCCTGAGTGGTAAAGCAGCGCAGCCGGCTCTTGCTGCGCGCCTCGAAGTTCAGCAGCAGCTCGGCGTCCCAGTGGGCACTGGGCGCGATACGGTGTTGGATGACCAGCATGGCGGCGTCCGCAAAGTTGAATACAACTTGCATAGCAAGCAGGGTGCCAAAACGCTGCACGCTAGGTATTTGGCGAGGCAGGTTTTGGCTGTGATTTAAATTGTCTAGGTGGACAGATTAATTTGGTGCGCAGGAATTTTATTCGCCTCAATTTAGTGCATTGCTGCGCGGACGGGTCGCGGCGCTTAGCACTGTCTGCGGCAGCTTTCTTAAAACAGAAAGTAGCGCTGCGCCATCGGCAACACTTCGGCCGGTTCGCACCAGAGCAACTGGCCGTCGGCCTTGACCTGATAGTTCTGCGGGTCGACCTCGATGTTGGGCAGGTAGCCGTTGTGGATCAGGTCGCTCTTTTGCACCGTGCGGCAGCCTTTGACCACGCCGATGCGCTTGTGCAAACCCAGCTGTTGTGGCACTCCGGCATCGAAGGCAGCCTGGCTGATAAAGGTGATGCTGGTGGCGTGCAACATGCCGGCGTAACTGCCGAACATGGGTCGGTAGTGCACTGGCTGCGGCGTCGGGATCGAGGCGTTGGCGTCGCCCATCAGGCTGGCGGCAATCGCTCCGCCCTTGAGAATCAAGGTCGGTTTCACCCCGAAAAATGCTGGCCGCCAGAGCACCAAGTCGGCGAACTTACCCACTTCAACGGAACCCACTTCATGGCTGATGCCGTGGGTGATCGCCGGGTTGATGGTGTATTTGGCGATGTAGCGCTTAACCCGGAAGTTGTCGTTGCCCGGCGCATCTTCGGCCAGCGGGCCGCGTTGCTGCTTCATCTTGTCGGCGGTCTGCCAGGTGCGCACTATTACTTCGCCAACCCGGCCCATGGCCTGGCTGTCGGAGCTGATCATGCTGAACGCACCGAGGTCATGCAGGATGTCTTCGGCGGCGATGGTCTCGCGGCGAATGCGTGATTCGGCGAAGGCTACGTCCTCGGCAATGCTCGGGTCGAGGTGGTGGCAGACCATCAGCATGTCCAGATGTTCGTCGATGGTGTTCTTGGTGAATGGCCGGGTCGGGTTGGTCGAGCTGGGCAGCACGTTGGGCAAGCCGCAGGCCTTGATGATGTCCGGCGCATGGCCGCCGCCGGCGCCTTCGGTGTGGTAAGTGTGGATGGTGCGGCCCTTGAACGCGCCGAGGGTGGTTTCGACGAAGCCGGATTCGTTCAGGGTGTCGGTGTGGATCGCGACTTGGATGTCGTACTGGTCGGCCACGTTAAGGCAGTTGTCGATGGCCGCCGGGGTGGTGCCCCAGTCTTCATGGAGTTTCAGGCCGATGGCGCCGGCCTTGACCTGCTCAATCAGCGGCTCGGGCAGCGACACGTTGCCCTTGCCGGTAAAGCCGATGTTCATCGGGAAGGCATCGGCGGCCTTGAGCATCATCGCCATGTGCCACGGCCCCGGCGTGACGGTAGTGGCATAGGTGCCGGTGGCCGGCCCGGTGCCGCCGCCAATCATGGTGGTGGTGCCGCTCATTAAGGCTTCTTCGATCTGCTGCGGGCAGATGAAGTGGATATGGGTGTCGACGCCGCCGGCGGTAAGGAGCATGCCTTCGCCGGCGATCACCTCGGTGGCACCGCCAATGGCAATCGTGACGTTGGGCTGGATGTCTGGGTTGCCGGCCTTGCCGATGGCCGCGATGCGCCCGTCCTTGAGGCCAACGTCGGCTTTGACGATGCCCCAGTGGTCGATGATCAGCGCGTTGGTAATCACCGTATCGACCACGTCTTTAGCGCAGAGTTGGCTCTGGCCCATGCCGTCACGGATCACCTTGCCGCCGCCGAATTTCACTTCGTCGCCGTAGGTGGTGAAGTCCTGCTCCACTTCGATCCACAGGTTGGTATCGGCCAGACGCAGCTTGTCGCCGACGGTGGGGCCGAACATGTCGGCGTAGGCTTGGCGGGAAATCTTCATGGGGCTGATCCTATCCGTAGGGTGGACAACGCGAAGCTTGTCCACCGGAAATCTTGGGTGGTGGAAAAGCCTGCGGCGTTTTCCACCCGATTTTTTCTTGCCTCAGAGATCGCCCATCACCCGGCCAGCAAAGCCGAACACGCGGCGCTGGCCGGCCAGTTCGACCAGTTCAACTTCACGCGCTTGGCCCGGCTCGAAGCGCACTGCGGTGCCGGCCGCGATGTTCAGGCGCATGCCACGGGTGGGCTCGCGCTCAAAGGTCAGGGCGTCGTTGCATTCGAAAAAGTGGTAGTGCGAGCCGATCTGAATCGGCCGGTCGCCGCTGTTGGCCACGCTTAGGCGCAGGGTGCGGCGGCCGGCATTTAGTTCGATGTCGCCGGGTTGGATCTGGTATTCGCCAGGAATCATGGCGCACTCCGCTCGGGGCTAAGGTTTAGTTGCATAAAAGTCAGGTCCAGCCAGCGGCCGAATTTGCAGCCGACCTGGGGCATCTGCCCGCTGATGACGAAACCGGCGCGTTGGTGCAAGCCGATAGAGGCGCTGTTGGCGCTCTCGATGGCCGCCACCATCACGTGTTTGCCGTCCGCCCTAGCACGCGCGATCAGGGCATCGAGGAGCAAAGCACCGAGGCCACGACCGCGCTGCTCGGCCTGCACATACAGGGAGTTTTCCACGCTGTGGCGGAAACCGTCGAACGGCCGCCAGTCGCCATAGGCGGCGTAGCCGAGTACGCGGTCGTCGGCGTCCACGGCCACCAGCACCGGGTAACCCTGCTGGCGACGCGCATCCAGCCAGCTTTGGCGATTGGCCAAGTCCACCGGGCTGTCCAGCCAGATGGCGGTGGTATTCAGCACCGCGTCGTTGAAGATGGCGAGGATGGCCGGCAGGTCAGTGTCGAGTGCGTCACGAATGATCATTGGGCAGAACCTTCAGGAAGTCGTTCTAGGTCGTAGCGAGCGCAGCACAGGCAAGGCGCAAGTCGGCGAGGATGCGCAGTTGACGTCTGTCAATGAGCAATTCGAGCCGGCTTGCAACGCGGCATGGGCAAGCGCAGTAGGCATTGGGCGACTTACTCAGACGATCGGCTGGTGCACGGTGACCAACTTAGTGCCATCCGGGAAGGTGGCCTCCACTTGGATGTCCGGGATCATCTCGGGGATGCCTTCCATCACCTGCTCACGGCTCAACAGGGTGGTGCCAAAATGCATTAGCTCGGCCACGGTGCGGCCATCGCGAGCGCCTTCCAACAGGGCGGCACTGATATAGGCAATCGCCTCTGGGTAGTTGAGTTTGACCCCGCGGGCTAGGCGCCGCTCGGCCACCAGGCCGGCGGTGAAGATCAGCAGTTTGTCTTTTTCGCGAGGGCTTAAATCCATCGGTTAGGTGCTCCAAATTCGTGGTGGGACGGCATCGCGGCCCAATAATTCTGGGCGCAACAAGCGCCAGAGATCAATCAGCCAAGCGCGGGCGTGCAGGGCTTCGCCGGCCAAGCAACGGGCGACGGCTAAGCCCGGTAGCTGGGTCAGGTCGCCGCGTACCTGGCCACAGCTAACGGCGGGCAATGCGCGACAACGCTCGAGCAACTCGGCGCTTATCTCTCCAGTGATTAGCAGGGTGGCAAATACCGGCTGGCCGGCTAGGCCGATCGGTGAGTCGAGCAGGCCGTCATTGCCGAGGATGCGCTGGCGTTCGTGCCAGAGCAATTGGCCGTCGCGGCGGATATCCAAATGCGCCTGAAAGTGGCCGCTGGCGAAACACTCACCGCTGGCGGGGCGGCCGAGGGCGACTATGTCCCAGTAGCACAGGCGCGCATCACCGATCAGCTCGATCTGGGTGTTCAGTTCCGCTTGGGCGCCGCAATAGACGATGCTTTCTTGCGGCAGCCATTCTAGGGTCGCGCCGGCTTCGACGCGCAGTTTGAGCTGCTGATACGCCGGGCCGCTGGCGCGATACCACTTGGCGGCGCCGGGGCTGGTCAGTTGCGCCCAGGCATCGACGCCAACCTGCACGTCGATGTCTAGGCGGTCGCCGCCGGCGATGCCGCCCGGCGGATGTACGATGATGTGCTGGCACACCTCGGGGCCGTCGCCATACAGGTGTTTCTGCACCCGCAACGGCCCCAGGTGGCGGCGTAAGGTTGGCCGGGTGCTGGCGCCGAAGCGGCCATAGCCCAGCTCCAGCTCGGCATGCCAGCTGGGGGTGAACAGGGCGGTGGGGGCGGCGGCGTTCAAATCGTTACCAGCCCGCGCACACCGTCGCGGTGCATGTCCACGCCACGGCCTTGCTGGACGATTTCACCACGGCTCATGACCAAATACTGGTCGGCCAGTTCGGCGGCAAAGTCATAAAACTGCTCGACCAGCAAAATCGCCATGTCGCCGCGTTCGGCGAGTTTTTTGATCACCGCGCCGATTTCTTTGATGACTGAGGGTTGGATGCCCTCGGTCGGCTCATCGAGAATCAACAAGCGCGGCTGGCTGGCCAGTGCGCGGCCAATGGCCAACTGTTGTTGCTGGCCGCCAGATAAATCGCCGCCACGACGTAGCTTCATCTCACGCAGCACCGGGAACAGTTCATAGATGAAGGCCGGGACTTCCT
Source organism: Pseudomonadaceae bacterium (assembly GCA_019745275.1). Lineage (GTDB taxonomy): Bacteria > Pseudomonadota > Gammaproteobacteria > Pseudomonadales > Pseudomonadaceae > Aquipseudomonas. Next base: position 11,674 of record JAIETJ010000018.1, read on the forward strand.
TGGCTTGGCTGCCGGGGAAGCGCGACAGGCCCATCAGCAGGTTCTCCTCCACGGTCAGGCGCGGGAAGATTTCCCGGCCTTGCGGTACATAAGCGATGCCCGCGTGTACCCGTTGGTGCGGCTTGAACGTGGTGATCGGCTGGCCTTCCCAGAGCACTGCGCCGTCTTTGCTCGGCAGCAGGCCCATCAGGCATTTCAGTAGGGTGGTCTTGCCCACGCCGTTACGGCCGAGCAGGCAGGTGACTTCGCCGACCTTGGCCTCGAACGACAGGCCGCGCAGGATATGGCTGCCGCCGTAGTATTGATGCAGTTGTTGAACGTGCAGCATGTCGATGTCCTTGTTGATGCGTAGGGTGGATCACGCTTCACCGATCCACCGTGCGATGTCATTGCTGGATGAGAACGACGTCATCCACCCTACGAAGCCTTTAGCGACCGAGATAGACCTCGATCACCCGTTCATTGGCTTGCACCTGCTCCAGCGGACCCTCGGCCAGCACGCTGCCTTGGTGCAGCACGGTAACGTGGTCGGCAATGCTGCCGACAAAGCCCATGTCGTGCTCCACCACCATCAGCGAATGCTGGCGGGCCAGCGATTTGAACAGCTCGGCGGTGAACTCGGTTTCCGCGTCGGTCATGCCGGCCACGGGTTCATCGAGCAGCAATAACTGCGGCTCCTGCACCAGCAACATGCCGATCTCAAGAAACTGCTTCTGGCCGTGGGACAGCAAGCCCGCCGGGCGATGACGGGAGCTCTCCAGCTTGATGGTGCTGAGCACGGCGTCGATCCGGTCTTTTTGTGCGCCGCTAAGTTTGGCGCGCAGGCTGGCCCATACCGACTTGTCGGTTTTCAGCGCCAGCTCAAGGTTCTCAAACACCGAGAGGGCCTCAAACACCGTGGGTTTTTGGAACTTGCGACCGATCCCGGCTTGGGCGATTTCGACTTCGCTCAGGCGGGTTAAGTCGAGGGTTTCGCCGAAGTAGGCCGAGCCGCTGTCGGGCCGGGTTTTGCCGGTGATCACGTCCATCAGGGTGGTCTTGCCGGCGCCGTTGGGGCCGATGATGCAGCGCAGTTCACCGACGCCGATATACAGGTTGAGGTTATTCAAGGCCTTGAAGCCGTCGAAGCTGACGTTGATGTCTTCCAAGGTGAGGATGGTGCCGTGGCGCACATCCAAGCCCTTGCCGGCGCTATGGCCAAGGCCCAGCGCTTCGCGGCTGCCACCGGCATCGGTGTTGGGGTCGTAGCTGATTTCCGGGATAGGCGCGGCTCTCATTGGTTACGCTCCTTGCGCAGCAGGCCGATCACGCCCTTGTGCAGGTACAGGGTCACGAGGATAAACAGCGCGCCCAAGGCGAACAACCAGTATTCGGGCAGCGCTACGGTGAACCAACTCTTCATGCCATTCACCAAGCCGGCGCCGAGCAGCGGCCCGATCAGCGTGCCGCGTCCGCCCAAAGCCACCCACACGGCGGCCTCGATGGAATTGGTCGGTGACATTTCACTCGGGTTGATGATGCCCACCAAGGGCACATATAAAGCCCCGGCCAAACCACAGAGCACGGCGCTCAGTACCCAGATAAACAGCTTGTAGCCACGCGGATCGTAGCCGCAGAACATCAGCCGGTTTTCGGCATCGCGCAGGGCGGTGAGCACCCGGCCAAACTTGCTTTTGGCCAGTTTGAAGCCCAGATAAAGGCTGCCGATTAGCAGTACCACGATGGCCAAGAACAGCGCGGCGCGAGTGCCTTGCGCGGTGATGTCAAAACCGAGAATGCTGCGAAAGTTGGTAAAACCGTTGTTGCCGCCAAAGCCGGTTTCGTTGCGAAAGAACAACAGCATGCCGGCGAAGGTTAGGGCTTGGGTCATGATCGAGAAGTACACGCCCTTGATTCGCGAACGGAAGGCGAAGAAGCCAAACACCAAGGCCAACAAACCGGGCGCCAGCACCACCAAGCACAGGGCCCAGAGGAAGTTGTCGGTGCCGGTCCAGTACCAGGGCAGCTCGGTCCACGACAGAAAGGTCATAAACGCTGGTAGCTCACTGCCGGCACTCTGGCGCATCAGGTACATGCCCATGGCGTAACCGCCGAGGGCAAAGAACAGCCCGTGACCCAATGACAGCAGCCCGGCATAGCCCCACACCAGATCCAGCGCCAAGGCCACTACCGCGTAGCAGAGGATCTTGCCGACCAGGGTCAGGCTGTAAGCCGAGACGTGCAGCGGGTGTTCGGCGGGCAGTAGGTGGAGCAGCGGCATGCTCAGCAGCAGCGCGAGCAACAGGCCGCCCAAGGCCAATATGGCGTGCGGGCTGAGTTTGCTGCTGGCGCGGGCCAATAACGTTTGATTAATGGGCATATTCATTCGATCACCCGGCCCTTGAGGGCGAAGATGCCTTGCGGGCGTTTTTGGATAAACAAAATAATCAGGCCGAGGATGAGGATTTTGCCCAGCACGGCGCCGATTTGCGGTTCGAGAATCTTGTTTGCCACGCCCAAACCAAAGGCGGCCATCACGCTGCCGGCCAACTGACCGACGCCGCCGAGCACCACCACCAAGAAAGAATCGATGATGTAGCTCTGGCCCAGATCCGGGCCGACGTTACCGATTTGGCTGAGAGCCACCCCGCCGAGGCCGGCGATGCCGGAGCCGAGGCCGAAGGCGAGCATATCTACCCGGCCGGTAGGCACGCCGCAGCAGGCGGCCATGTTGCGGTTCTGGGTGACGGCCCGCACGTTCAACCCGAGGCGGGTTTTGTTCAGCAGCAGCCAGGTCAACACCACCACAAACAGGGCGAAGGCGATGATCACCATGCGGCTGTAAGGCAGGACTAAATTGGGCAGCACTTGCAGGCCGCCGGACAGCCAGGCCGGATTGGCCAC
>JAIETJ010000093.1 GCA_019745275.1 Pseudomonadaceae bacterium
TCCGTGAGCTGCTTGAGCTTGGGCCGTCCTATGAGCGTTACAGCAACCTAAAGCTAAAAGTAATTGATCCTGCGATTGCAGAACTAAAAGAGAAAAGCGGGCTACTGATTGAGTTGAAGACCGAGAAAAAGGGCCGATCAATCGAACGGCTAATATTCAAATTTCGCGATGACGATCAGATGAAGCTTAATTTCGCGCCGCCTGTGGATAACACCCGGAATCCTTAGCGTTTTAACCCGGAATCCTTAGCTACTTCCCCGGAATCCTTAGCGTTTTAACCCGGAATCCTTAGCTACTTCCCCGGAATCCTTAGCTACTTAAGCTCTGAAAGGCTTGCAGCACTAGGGCTACAGAGCACCTAAAAACAAGATTTAAAAACAAGATAAAAACAAGAAGAAAGATTTAAAAAGGCCCAGCCAAAAATCTACAGCCCAAAAGCGCCTACCCTCCGGGTGCTTCGCCCCCTACGCCCCGTTGCTGCGCACCGGCCTCAGTAATGGCTGCCCGTACCGGTCAGGCTTTACCAGCGCGCACGCGCGCTCCGGGCATCAAGAATTTTGTTCGACGCGATCCATCAACGGCGCTTGGCTTAAATCAACAAACAAATGCCTGGCCTACGGCCAGAAGCTGTCACCTTGCCGTTTGCGCGAAAATCTAACTCATACCCATCGTGCCGCTGGCACACAGCCAAAACGGGTAATTAGTAAACAGGGGTTGGACGAGCAGTTTTAGCCTGCACAGGCTTTAGCGCCTGCGGTAATTAGTGCGCAAGCAATCTGAAATCGTCGGCTGATCCGAAATCGCGGGCGCGAATCCATATACAGCCCAAAACGCTGTCATCCCATTTTCGCCTCCGCGAAAATTCGTTTCTTACCGCGACTGGTTGTCGGCCTCCGCTTGTGCTTCCCCGCACTGGGCGAGCAGGGCGTTTGTGTTGTCGTGAGTGTCCAAGGGCTTCGTGTTTAGCGCATCGCGGCAACTCGTCTTCGTTCCGCGACTTATCAGCTCTGCCAATGATTGTTCGTCCAGCGGGAAGATAAGCGCGTTGCTGGCCAGTTCGATGATTTTCACGGCATCACGTAGCTGGTCTGCGAGCGTTGGCAGCAGTACGGCACTGCCGTGCCCTGTGCGGATTCGCTCTAGCCCAATCTGGACACGGTTTAGGACTGCCAGCGCGGCGACTGCGGTGTGTTGTAGCTCGTTCATTTGTCGCTCCATGACATCCGATTTCTACAAGGCTGTTAGCCGTTTTAGTGTTTCAGAGCCGTGGTCATTTTCACGCAGTACGACTCGCTCAGATCAGCACTCTGTTCATATGGGCCGTTGGCCTCCGATAAAGGCCTTAGAGCGCGTTTAGTGCTAATACGTGCTTTGTTAGCGGTTATGGCTCTAATGGCCCTCTACGGGCTTGTGCGTGTCTTTAATGGGCTGATTGTTTGCTCTGCTCGCCCAGTCCTGTTTAAACGCTAGCTGATTCGCTTTTGCGTAGCCCTGTAACGATCAACCACTTCGCCCAGTTCTTTGCTGCGCTGTCGGTAAGTGCTGATTACTCGCTGGTAGGTTTCAACGTCAGCTTCTAATAATCCGGTGTTACCGAGGGTGAACACTTCATCATCGAGGGCTTCCCATTCGGCGATTAGGGCGGTGTCTGGTTTTGCTTTTTGGCTTTCCTGGTGAAGTAGGTAGGAAAGGCTAGAGGTGATGGCTCCGAGTGTGTCCTCGACGCTTTCCATCAGATCGATGCATTGCCAATTGGTCATGCCCAGTGCGGCCGATCCGGGGATTAGCTCGCTCATTTTTTTTGTTCGCTGGCGGCGATCAAACTGTCTCCTGCGCGTTTCCAGTCAGCGCGGCGTGGATCGTCAGCGGGAACCTTGGCTAGACCGAGCAGGGCACCCAGTAGCTCACCACGATCAGTCAGCGGCTTGCCGGTGAGCTTATCGACCAAACCAGCCACCGATAGTAAGCCTGCGACCTGATACAGCTCATGGTCACGGGCTTTACGAATGGCAACCTTATCAGCGCTAACAATTCGAGCTGCATGGGCTCTTGCTTTGAGTGCTCGCTCGGCTGCTTTTTCGGCGGATACAAGGGCATTGATCTTGCGGCTGTCTTCTTTGCTTTGTTCTGATTTTTCGGTCAGAAGGATAAGCAGCCGTTGTTGATCATTTGGTGACTTGAGGCCTTTAAGATAAGCCAGTCGATTGGTTAGCCATTCGTCTTTCATGATCGATCCTTGTGATTCCACTGTACCCTTATATTAGCGCTAATTTTGAGGTTTTGCATCATCGGCTGTATCCTTCTAGAATAGAAGGCGCGCTTAGTTGTTTCTTTTATTTTGCTTCGCTGCAATAAAAGAAACGCGCGGTCTGCCGACGGCAGAAACACAATCAAACGCCTAAAACAGAGCACCGCTCATGGCCATCGCACGACTCAGCATGAAGGTAGGTAAGGCGGGCAAAGCCTCGCCTCATGCCGCCTACATTGCGCGCGAAGGCAAGTACGCGGATCGCCTTGAGCTAGGCGAAAAACTAGAAGCCACTGCGGCCGGCAATATGCCAGCCTGGGCGCAGCACAATGCGCAAGAATTCTGGCGCGCCGCCGACGCCCATGAGCGCGTCAATGGCACCACCTACCGCGAGATGGAAATCGCCCTTCCGCGTGAATTGAATGCCGAGCAGCGGGCCGACCTGGTGCGCGATTTTGTGCGCCAAGAAATCGGCGACCAGCATGCGTATCAGTGGGCAATTCACACGCCGCTGGCCGCTGATGATAAAGAGCAGCCGCACGTGCATTTGATGTTTTCAGAGCGGCAGCGCGACGGTATCGAGCGCGATCCTGAGCAGTATTTTAAGCGCTACAACGCCAAGGTTCCTGAGAAGGGTGGGGCGCGTAAAGGCTACGGCCCGCACGCAGGAGAAACGCTCACAGCGGCGGCGCGTGCGGCTGATTTGAAAGCCTTGCGGATGCGCTGGCAGGACATGACCAATCAGCACTTAGAGAGTGCCGGTGTTGATGTGCGCATCGATATGCGCAGTCATGCCGAGCGTAAAACGGGCTTAGAGCCAGAGGCCAAACAGTTGCCGAGTCAGTGGCGCGGTGCTGGTCGGGAGAATGTCATTGAGTTTCGGGCGGCCCGCGTTGCGGTGGCCAGCGCGTCGGCTGAACTGCGCCGTGAAATACCGGACGCGGGCGCTGAGGTGATCAATCTGGAGGCTGAGCGTGAGCGTCGGCGGCAGCGTAGTGATTCCTTTTTTGCGGAAACGATTGAGCGGCTGCGGGCTGAAATCAGTCCCGCTGTATTGGCGGCAGCTAAGGAATCTCGGAAGCAGTTGATTGAAGACAAAGAGCGCCGTGAGCGCGAGCAACAGGTGGTGGCTGAGCAACGGTTGACGCAATTGCGCCTTGATCAGGAACAGCAGCGTATTGAGCGCATGAGTTTGGTTGAGCTGCGCGCCGAGATCGAGCGGCAGCGACCCGCGCCTGTTGGCCAGTTGGTGACTGCGGATGCAGCGGTGATCGAGGCGGCGCAGCGGCATGAGGCGTTGGTTGATGAGGCGAAGCAGGCCGGGACTATAGAGCGGCGGGCCGCTCGTGAGGCTCAGCAGTGGCGTGAGGCCCACTCAGTGCAAGCCAAGCTGCACGATGCAGGGCTTAAGCAGGCCGCGTATCTGGTTGAGCGTGCGGAGGTTGTCGAGCAGGCAGATGAGCGTTGGTTAGTTGTAGCGCCGAAGATCGAGCGCGCTCGCGAAGCCTTGCAGCAGGAGCGTTACAGCGCGGAGATTCGTATCACGCAGGCGCAAGTTCCGGCCTTGGAGTGTGTTAGTGCTCTGGAGTTGCGGGCTGCTGACTTAGAGCTGCGCGCCGCCGAACTGGCGCGCGTTGAGAGTGAACAGCGGGTTCAGGCGCAGCGGGCAAAGCAGGCCGAGGGTTCCGCGCGGCTGTTGATGCGCGAGTTACGCGGCATGGCCGCCAAACTGGACATGGGGCGCACGCTCAAGGCGTTGAGTGATCCAGCGGCGAAGGATGTGCGCAAGCTGGTCGAGGGGTTGGCGTCAGTGCCGGTTGGCGAGCAGCGCGATACGTTGGCCGAGCTGCTGGTGGCGCGGTTTGCCAAAGATGGTGGTGGGCGGTTGCGGTTGTCTGAGCAGATCGACCTAGTGAAGAATGGGCCGCGTCATGACCAAGACTTTGATAATGATCACGGCATATCGTTTTAATCACATGGATAGCAGCGGTCTTTGTAGTAGATCCGCTGCGAGCTGCTTTCAGCAGAGCTGGCCCCGTTCTTCGATATGAAAAAGGCAGCTCTACGCTGCCTTTTTGTGTCACAGCGCCATGAACAGCGTCAGCGGTGTGATCGACGATTCTTTAAACCCCGCGTGCTTTTTATAGAAGTCGGCAAGGTTCTGGCTGAGTGCGTGTACCAGGACGGCCCGAGATCCGATGATCTCTGCGGCAATGATGGCGCGCTGAAGCGCGTCCTGTAACAAGTCTAGACCTACGCCTTTCCCTTGGTAGGATTTATCCACTCCCAGGCGGCCTAAGATCGTAACGGGGATTTCGCTCATGGAGAAACGCTGCATGCTCTTAGGCGGTTCGTTTCGGGCGACCGAGCCATTCGAGAGGGTGTAAAACCCTTTGACGACGTTGGTTCCGGTCTCGCAGACCACGTAAATTACAGCGTTTCTAGTTTTTGCCTGTTTGTGGGCTTTCTGAGCGAAGTCGTTTACGGACGGCTCGCCACAATCAAACTGGCTAAGATCATGGTATTCGTTGAGTTTTATAGGGGCGTTTAGGCCCAGCGTTTCGGTCGTTGCATTAGGTTCATTAGACATTGGTTGTCTCCTAGAGAGTTATTTTCTAAAGCCCTCTCGAAGGCATCGAATGCCGAGTTGTCGATAAAGAACATGCGCTTATCAAGGATTACATCCTCGGCATGTTTGCAAGCAGCATCCACGATAAAGCTTGTTCTATCACTCCCCAACATTGCGGCTGCCATATCGATTAGGTTCCGTTTACTACTGTCGACGCGCATGTTGATGGCTACCGGTTTGGTTGCTACATCGTTTAGCGTGTTCATATGCTTATTCCTTTTTTCTCTTCACTTTCAAAATTAGGTGTTCTTGTTTCGTACCCCCTTAGGATTTATGTCCACTTCGGTTAGTTAAATAAGTCATAGCGTTCTCCAGAAACTGCCTTTCTCGGGCAATGAAATAGCGCGTATTGCGCTCCAGTTGGGCTAGCTAGCCACATGGGCTTTAGCTGCCAGTTAGCATTGTACATGCCTGTGTAGCATTTGTATACACCGTACATTCAATTGCTACTTGCTATGCTGGCCGTAAAGCCGCTGCTGCCCTCTCCCCGAATACAGGTGGCTACAGATGCCAGCCAATCTGCTGCAAGTAGAGTGGGATGTTGGCCAATAGAAATACGATGGCCAGTGAAATTTCTAGTCGAATCGTAATAGACAGGTTCATAGGTGCCGCTCTCCGTGGTTATGGGCGGCTCCTATTATGTAAATCACAGATTTCTACGGCTACAAGCTGAGGCTGTATCGGAGGCCGCTACAAGTGATAGCGGCAGACTCGGCCTTGTCAGCCCATGTTGTGCCATCACATCGCTTCTTCTCCGTTAGAATCGCGGTTTTTCGCCGTAGCCAGGGAGAACGGGTGTGATTGATCAGAAGGTTGAGGCGTACATCGAGCGTTGGGGTGGTGGCATTAGCCGGGGTGGTAATGAAACGGCCAACCTACAGATGTTCCTCACCGAGTTGTGCACCCTACTGGATCTCCCGCAGCCTGAGCCGGCTCGTACAGACCGCAATGACAACGCGTACACCTTTGAGCGAAGCATTACCGAGCAGTTTGCCAATGGCGGTAAAACCAGTCGCCGAATTGATCTCTACAAGCGCAGCTGCTTCATTCTTGAAGGCAAAGACACCGGCAAGCAGACGGACAGCGATGGTTGGGATGCGGCCATCACCAAAGCGGTCAAGCAGGCTGAAAACTATGCACGCTCTCTCCCCGTTGAAGAGGGGCGGCCGCCGTTTATCGTCGTTGCTGATGTGGGCAAGTCATTTTCGCTCTACTCGGAGTTCAGTCGCTCAGGGGGCAACTATGTGGCCTTCCCTGATCAGCGCAATCACAAAATTTCCCTAGAGCAACTGCGCAATCCAGATACCCGCGAACTCCTGCGCACGGTCTGGCTTGAGCCGTTGGGCCTCGACCCGACCCGCTACGCGGGCAAGATCACCCGCGTCATCGCCGATCAGCTGGCCAAGCTGGCCAAGTCACTTGAAGAAAGCGGCCACCCGGCTGAGCAGGTCGCCAGCTTCCTGATGCGCTGCCTGTTCACCATGTTCTCGGAAGACGTTGGGCTGCTGCCTGAGCGCAGCTTTACCGATCTACTGACAAACCTTAAAGCCAAGCCAGAATCGTTTTGCCGGCAATTGCGCAGCCTTTGGCAAACCATGAACACGGGCGGTTTTGCACCTGCGTTGGATGCCGATGTACTGCGTTTTAACGGCGGCCTGTTCGCCGATGCTCAGGTCATAGAGTTGAACGCCGAGCAGGTTAACTTACTGGCCGCTGCTTCCAGGGCTGACTGGCGCTACGTCGAGCCGGCCATCTTTGGCACCCTGCTGGAACGCGCCTTGAACCCGCGCGAGCGGCACAAGCTGGGCGCACATTACACCCCGCGTGCCTACGTTGAACGTCTGGTTCTGCCCACGATTATCGAGCCACTACGCGCCGAGTGGGCTGATGTTCAGGCGGCCGCACTGACTTACAAGCAGCAGCGCAAAACCAAGGAAGCGGTCGCCGAGATTCGCAAATTCCATCACCAGCTGTGCCAAACCCGCGTACTCGACCCCGCGTGCGGCAGCGGTAACTTTCTCTATGTCACCCTGGAGCACATGAAGCGCTTGGAAGGTGAAGTGCTGGAAGTGCTGGGCAGCATTGTGAAATCTGGTTCCTTCGAGCTGGAAGGTCTGACCGTCGATCCGCACCAATTCCTAGGTTTGGAAATCAACCCGCGCGCCGCCAAGATCGCTGAGATGGTGCTGTGGATCGGTTACCTACAATGGCACTTCCGCACCTACGGCAAGGTCAACCCGCCCGAGCCGGTGCTGCGCGACTTCCACAACATCGAACACCGCGACGCGCTGATCACTTACGACGCCGTGGAGTTGGTAACTGACGAAAGCGGCAAGCCGGTAACTCGCTGGGACGGTATTACCACCAAGACCAGCCCCGTTACCGGCGAGCAGGTGCCGGATGAGGCGGCTCAGGTGGAGCAGTACATCTATTGCAACCCGCGTAAGGCAGAGTGGCCGCAGGCCGATTACATAGTTGGCAACCCACCGTTTATTGGTGCCTCGACCATGCGTCGCGCTTTGGGCGACGGCTATGTCGATGCCGTGCGCAGTACTTGGACAGAGGTTCCAGAGTCGGCGGATTTCGTTATGCATTGGTGGCACATCGCGGCTGAAACCGTGCGTGCCGGCCAGGCCCAGCGTTTCGGCTTTATCACCACCAACAGCATTAAACAGACCTTCAATCGCCGCGTAATCGAACCGCAACTGGCGGCAAAGAATCCGTTGTCACTGGCCTTCGCCATCCCCGACCACCCATGGGTGGATGCGGCTGATGGAGCGTCGGTACGGATCGCCATGACTGTCGGTGCAACAACTAGCACAGAGGGGCGCTTGCTCAGTGTTATGGATGAGCGAGAGGCAGACCAGGATGAGGTTGATGTGTTGCTCTTGGAGCGACAGGGCACGCTCTTTGCCGACCTGAATATTGGTGCGAACGTTGCTGGCAGTAAGGGATTGCAGGCCAATGCCCAGCTCAGTAATCGAGGCGTATGTCTCTTTGGAGCGGGCTTCATCGTGACCCCCGGTGAGGCGCAGAGCATAGGTTACGGCTCGACCCCTGACCTTGAGCGGCATATTCGGCATTACCGCAATGGCCGAGACTTAGCGCAGACACCGCGCGGAGTGATGGTGATCGACTTGTTTGGGCTTTCAGTCGATGAAGTGCGAGATCGTTATCCAGCCGTTTATCAGTGGGTACTGGAGCGAGTTAAACCGGAGCGCGATCAGAATAATCGTGAAAGTCGCCGGAATAATTGGTGGTTATTTGGTGAGACCAATCCGAAAATTCGCCACCAACTGGCTGGTCTTTCACGCTATATCGCCACTGTCGAAACTACTAAGCACCGAGTCGTCCAGTTCCTCGACGCCTCGATCCTGCCGGATAACATGCTGGTCAATATTGCCAGCGACGATGCCGCGATGCTCGGTGTGCTTTCCAGTCGAGTGCATGTGGTTTGGGCGCTAGCGGCGGGTGGTCGTCTTGGTGTCGGCAATGATCCGCGTTATAACAAAACACGTTGCTTCGAGACCTTCGCTTTCCCGGATGCCACCACCGAGCAGAAAGCTAAAATTCGTGCTCTAGCTGAGCGCTTGGACGCTCACCGAAAGCGCCAACAAGCTCAGCACTCTGAGTTGACCATGACCGGCATGTACAACGTTCTGGAGAAGCAGCGTGCTGGTGAGACGCTGACTGCCAAGGAACAGGTCATCAACAGCCTAGGGCTAGTGTCCCTGCTGCGCGAGCTGCATGATGATCTCGACCGTGCTGTCTTCGCCGCCTATGGCTGGGATGACTTGGCCGCACAACTAGTCGGCCTGCCCGGCGCGACTACGCCTCTACCAGACAAGCCAGAGACCCAGGCCGAAGCCGAGGAAGAGTTGTTGCTGCGTTTGGTCGAACTCAACAGCCAGTGCGCCGCCGAAGAAGCCCGTGGCCAGATTCGCTGGTTGCGTCCGGAGTACCAGAACCCCGGCGCTACCAAAGCCCCGGAACAAGCCGAAGCTGAGCTGGAAGCCGGCGATGAAGCCGCTTTTGAGCCATCGGCCAAGCTCAAAAAGATCACCTGGCCAAAGGGTATGCGCGAACAAATCGCCGCCGTACGCAACACGCTGGGCACTCAAACCATGTCCCTAGAGACGCTGGTCGCCCACTTCGCCGCACCCAAGACCACCACCCCGCTAATCGTAGAAGCGCTCGCCGCGCTGGAAGAGCTTGGAATGCTCTATGAAGAAGATGGTAAATACCGGATAGCTGGCTGAAATCTAACCGCAGTCACGGTGGCCGTTTGCGAGCTTGTCCACGGCTAGGAAAGCGCATTGCCCGTCCACCTCACCGCTTTCCAGGCCCATTTCCTCTCGTACTACAGCAATATTTCACGGTCTTAGCCGTATCAGTTTCCATTCCACATCTGCGGCGCACTATGCTGTATGCATGTACACTGGTATGGCCCCGTCCCTCTCCAGCCTGATTGACCATCCAGGAGTAATTGATGATGTCGCCGACAGAATTCATGGAGCTTAAGACCCTTTCCGACATCCAAGGACGCTTTGATATCGCCCATGATCGGCTGCTGAATAAGGAGAACTTCAGCCATGGCGTGCGGCCTTACAGCCTCTATCAGCCTGAGGTTAGTTGCCAGTATGAAAAGCATGGCAAGCGGTGCTCACAGCAGCACCAGAAAGGCTACATTGTCGGTTGCCAAGACGGTGCTGTGGTTCTGATCGGTCACTGCTGTGCCCATAAGCATCTGAGCCTGGATGACGAATCTCTCAGAGCAAGCTTCAAGATGCTTGATGCCACCGAGAAGCAAGCAATTCGTCGTCGCAAGGTTGAGTCCCGACTTGAGCAAAGGCAGACTTTCATAGAGCAGGGCAGAGCTGTGCACATGCGGTACAAAGAACTGCAAGCCAGAGTAAATGAGGTGAACGGCACTCTCCCTCGGCAGATCTGGCGCAAGCTGGTCGAGCGCTGGAAGAGCAACAGCCTAGATGTGGTCTGGGAATACCAAACAACCAAGGTGGGCGTCGATGAGAACGGCAAAAAGTTCACAGAGATGGCCTGGCACCCAAGCTCCTACGGCAAGCTCAACGGCTTGGGTATATGGCTTCAGCTGGGCGCTCAAGAGTATGCCGAGCAGATCGCCGACTTCCGTAAGCAGCTCGAACTCATTCCGGTTAAAAAGCTCCTGACTAATCTAGAGATCGATCACGCTGAGGCCACATTTAGCAGTGTTGCCGCTATCACGAACATCGAACGGGAGTTTGAGTCTCAGTTCAAGCTGTTAGACGAGTTCCTCAAGCCGTCAAATCTAGTGCTGACCATCCAGCTCATCAGCAACCAAGCCATTCGGGCAGAAACAGTAGTCGCCGTGCATCAGTTGACAGGACAATCGCTAGCCGAGAAACCAGAGAAGTTCGTTGCAGAGATCGAACGGCAACTTAAGCGTAAGCACAAGGCAACTGGCGTTCGTATCCAGCAGTGATAGTCAGAAGATTCTGGCTAAATGTTCGCATTGAATAGTCCCAAATTTGTAGTCACTAGATTGACTGTTTTGGACTAACCCAGCTCCGGTAGACATCTCCGGCCTATGCTTTGGCCAGCTACACGCCGGCCCAAGCTACAGCCGTCGCTTTACTCCTAAGTCGCGCGACGCCGTGATTCGCGCCGGATCGACTACGTTTGCCGTGTTGCACGTTATAGTCGCAAGTTATAGATTATTTGCGACATAACCCGCGACAGGTAGCCGCATGATCAACGCCCCATCCGCCCAAACTGCCGCCGGCTTACTGATTGGCTACGCGCGAGTCAGCACCGACGATCAGGACTTAACCAACCAGCGCGCCGAACTGAATGCAGCAGGTTGTGCACGGATCTTTGCTGAGAAGATCACGGGCACCCAGCGCGACCGTCCAGAGTTAGCAAGGCTGCTCGATCACTTGCGTGCCGGTGATGTGGTGACCGTGACGCGACTTGACCGACTCGCGCGCAACACCCGCGACCTGCTGGAGATTGCCGAGCGCATCCAAACAATGGGCGCTGGCCTGCGCAGCTTGGCCGAGCCGTGGGCCGATACCAGCAGCCCAGCGGGCAAGATGATTTTGACGATCATGGCGGGCATTGCAGAGTTTGAGCGCTCGCTGATAATCGACCGCACCCGTAACGGGCGAGAAGCGGCCAAGGCGCGTGGCGTGAAGTTTGGGCCGCGCCCTACCCTTACGCCGGCGCAGATCGAGCACGGCCGCAGCCTAATTGATCGGGATGGCTTGACCGTGAAAGCGGCCGCCGAGTTGCTGGGCGTGCATCGTTCAACGCTCTATCGAGCGCTGGATAGAATGACGGCCGTACATTAGAGCGCTGGTTATTCGTCAGCTATAAACAGCGCTGTGCTACCCCGTTAAACATATTGAGTCGGTTCGCTGATTTTGTTTGCGCTCGTGATCCGTCCGTTCCAGATCATCTCGTAATGGGCTTTTTGAACGATGGAAGTGACAGGCTTCGGGGTCATCAACGCCCAACAATAACCGTGAAAGCGGTCGCCGAGCTGCTTGTCAGCAGGCCGCTAAACTCAAGGTGCCATCATCGGTGCATTTCACTATCATGCAGCGCCTGGGTCAGTCTCACAGTGTGTCCCGAGCAAACCATATTTGATAATGACCAGGGACAGTCAATGCCGCCATTTAAAACACTGCTCGCCGCCAGCCTGCTGCTGATTTCGTTTATGTCTGGCGCCGCCAGTGCCGGGCTCTACAGCTCTGATACAAATAATTTCTTCACCCTGAAAACCAAGCTGACCGACGCCCGCCAGTACCGCTACGCGGCGCTTGTGTCTGCCGGTGATATTGGTGGCGACAACTTTGAAACGCTCCACCGCCTTGCACGCATCTACGCCGACATCTTGGAAAAGGACATGGGCGTACACGTCAAACTGTACGAAACCGATGCCCTGAAACTTAAAAATAGCAACAACTTTATGACCTCGGCGATCGAGCAGATACAACGGAAAAACTTTTCTGCCACGGCTGATACCTGCGCGGTTGCCAGCACCTTCCTTTACCCGTCCACGGTCTCGAATTTGTTGCGCATCATGGCCCCCGATTTGCTCGTCGCCCGCAACGACCCGGCCCTGTATGCCAAAATCGTCGACCTCTCCAAAGACACTTTGGCGCAAGAGCTAGGTGTGTTGATGAAGATGTGCGATGTCTCGGCCTCGCGAAAGCAGACTGCCGCTTTCAAGCAGTTTTTGGAGGCGCTGCACGGAGAGCAGTCTTATATCGTCAGCAGCGCACGCGTTAGCCAGGGTAGTGAGCGGGCTATCGCGGCATCGGCCGCCGAAGACGCTGAGCGGGAAGAGATTTCGAAGAAGGCGTTGGCGCGCAATGCCGAGCGCGACAAGGCCTATCAGGATGCCGAGGACGCGCGCGATGCGAAGATCATTGCGGACCGTGCCGCCGAGCTCGCAGAAAATAAACGAATGGCTCAGCGCCAAGAAGACGCCAGGCAACAAGCGCTCGCCGCTCGCCCGCCTGCCAACGAACCCAAGCAAGAACCTGAGTACAGACGCCCCTTCGACATACCAAAGGCGATGAAATTTGCTTCATGTTCAGCTTTCTTTACGGCAATGGGTCAGGTTATTGAATCGCACGGACAACCCGCAAATTCAGCCACCACTGATGGCGCCATAGTTATGGCTATCGCCAGCATAGTGTATTCCAATGCTGACTATCTCTTAAACAACACCCAGCCATGGGTCGATAAATATGTCGCAGAAATTAACGCTAATCTTAGCAATAGTGACGCCTTGCTTAAACCTATTGAGCAAAACTGCTTTGCTAGCTACAGAGAGAATTTAGCGGAAATCAAGATTTATAATGATGAGGCACGCGCCGAGTTTTTTGCAAAATCCGATAGCCTAGTTCGGGGGTTAGGCAGTAATTAACTATCAATTCTCGCCGTGCATCATTTTTAGAATGATATTTTTTAAGCTGGTCGAACAGGTTGGCCAGCGCCGCGAGCTTGCGGCGGATCGTGACCCCCGATAGCCCCCTCCTCTCCAAGGCCGCGTGCCAAGCCAGCACATGGGCGCGTATGACGGCGCGAAATTGCGCTGGGTCGCTGATACCAATAACGGTACAGAAATACGTGATGTCGCCCTGGTAGGCGCGACGGGTGCACGGGTTGTCGCGGTTGGCAAACCATTCGCTGGCCGAGGGGATGCGGGCTTAATTCTGAAACTCGGCGGCGGTCAGCCGCCGCTCACATAGGGGTTGCACTTCACCTGTTGCGCCGGCCGCGATGTGCGCCGTCATCGGTTGGCGCTGCCGGGTTCGAGTTGTGCCAGCAGCTCATCCAGGCGACCCGGCAGGGTCGGTGTTTTTGACAGCACAAAGCCCATCCCCGTGCCGACCACGGTCTCGATCAGGTAGAGGGTGTCGCCGACATCGATGCCGAGTTCTTGCAGTGCTTCATCGGGAATCCGAATACCGCCGTCGCCGTCCCAGTCTTCGATCACTACGGTGAGGGGCTGCATGGCGCACTCCTTGGGTTTTAAAACTCACGATAACCGATTTATCGCGAGTTTTACGGCGGAAATTTCCCATGTAAATGATTGTCTTCTTAGAAGTCTTAGAGCATAATTGGTTCTATAGTCTTCTAACAGGCCACAGGTTTAATCATGAAAAAGCGTACTTCGCCCCAACTGCTCACTCCTGAAATGCGTACGGCAGCTGCCGAGCTGAAAAAAAACGCAGCCATGATATCGGCGGATGTGGTTTTCAAAATCCGGCAAATTATTGGGGAGCCGGACTGGACTCCTCTGGATCGTACGAGTCGCCATCAGCTGGGCAAGTATGTACGCGCCCATCTCGCCGAATTCGGGCTGGTCCATGTTGGCAAGGCCGGCACCATTGCGCTGTACAAGAAATTCACTGTTTGAATGACGTATGCGTCTGATGTCTATTTAGGAGATTGAAATGGAAGTGACACTGAAACTCAGCGGAGCACTTGAGGTTTGGGCGAAGGCACAAAGCGATGCTGCTCAGGCCATCATTCATATTCTCAGCGAGCACCAAGCCGGTCCTACCACGCCTTTTGACATCGCGGCCGCGCTGCTCAAGGAAAAAGTAAAAACTCTGCCTGAAGGGTTCGAGTTCGAAATTCAACAAGCCATCGGTTACGAGGATTGGCAGAAGCTCGGCCGTGAGTCACGCCTGGGGCTGGGCCGACATGTCCGCGCCAATCAGGAAGCCTTTGGATTGGTCTTCCTGCGTAAAAACTCATCCAATCATGCGGTCTATCAACGGCTGGTTTGAATCTCCCGGCGGTTTTTTGCAGTTAACCGCATTGATATTTTCGCGGAAGCGAAAATGCGATTACAGCGTTTTAAGTTGTATGTGTTTTTTCGCGGACGCGAAAATCTGCCACGAATGCAGCTCGCCCACTGGGCTGATGCTGTAAGGGGTTGTACGCCGGAATCCCAGAAATTTCCGTCAGCCCAGCTCCAGTCCCGCCACGAGCGCATCCAGGTCGATGAACTTGCCGTCAGTCTGGAAGGTGTAATGCCCG